>JBEBXE010000036.1:0-16650 GCA_040391705.1 Aerobium aerolatum | reverse complement strand
GAGAATATAGAACGCACGAATGAGGCTCGAACCATCGCCGGTCGATACGTCACGCGTTGAACGATAACCGGATGAACTGGCCGTTCATTACGGCGTGTTGCCATTCGACCATTCTGCCGTTGTCTAACCGCCCCGTTGCCGTGGCGTCCAACAGCGGCGCGTTGCGGGGGCATTCCAGCAGGTCGGCTTCCTCTTCCTTCGGCATGCGCGCGCCCACGGTTGTCGATACACGATGCAGGTCCCCCAACCCCTCTTCGTGCAGGAGTGCTGTGAATGATCCGCCACGGGCAAGCCGCATCTCGAAGTCAGGGAGGAGATCCAAAGGGAAGAAACGGGTCGCAAGCAAGAGCGGCACGCCGTTGCCAAGTATGAGGGTCGTGTAGCGCAGCACTTTCACGCCTTCGGCGAGGGCGAGCTTGCGCGCTATGTCCGGATCGGCTTCGACTACGCTGCTGTCGATTACCCTCCAGCCGCTTTCCACACCCTGGCGCTCGAGGACGTCGCGAAACCGGGAAACAGCGTCGATCTCGTACACGATGCCACTCTGCATCACGTAACTTCCGCGTCCGTTGACGATGCGGATAAGCCCCTCCTGAGACAGCGCCAGAAAAGCCCGGCGCACGGTGTTACGGCTCACGTCACTGGCGGCCGACAGTTCATGCTCGGCCGGCAGACGATCGCCCGGCGCGTACCTGCCGCTAACTATTCCGGCTTTGAGCGTATCGTAGAGGACCTCCCACTGCGATTTCATGTGTCTCCCTCGATCTGTGATGGCGGACGATGTCCCACCTTGTTGGAACAGCGGCGATACCTGTTGGTACAGCTGTCATGCGGATTACACAATCCGGAGGTATTCAAAAGCTGCATCAGCTGCCCGACAGAGCAACAAACTGCACGCAGGACGACACCGCTTTATGAGCCGGGCGCATCGCGTCCGGTGACAATGAATGCTGCCAGAAACCCGGAGACCAAGATGAACCGCAGAAAACTTATCGGCGCCACCGTCGCCACGGTGGCATTGCTCGCGATGCCTGTCGCCGCGATGGCCGACAACAACCGCATCGACGTTTATATCACCGGCGATTCCAACATCATCAACTTCTGGAATAACGTCATCAAGCCGGCCTACGAGACGGCGCATCCGGCATACACGCTCAACGTGGTCAGCGCGCGCAACAACGTCGCGCCGATCGTCGACAGAACGCTTGCCGCGCTGGGAACCTCCGCAGATCCCCAGGTCGACATCTTCGACGAGAACGATCCAAACCTGCCGGCGGGCGCCATCGAAAAGGGGCTTTGGATCGACTTCACCAAAGCGGGTCTTTCCAACTACGACAAGCTCAACCCGGTCACGCTGGAAACCGATTACGGCTTGCCATATCGCGGCACCCAGGTGGTGCTCGCCTATGATACCACCAAGCTCTCCCCCGATGACGCGCCCAAGACTTGGGCCGAGCTCGTCGAATGGATGAAGGCCAATCCGGGTGAGTTCACGCACAATCGTCCGGACACCGGTGGTTCAGGCGGAAACTTCGTCCGCCGCGCGATCCACGAGGCGAATGGCCGCGACCCGTCGCTCTTCCGCATCGACAACTACGTTCAGGGTGAGAGCGACGAACTGCTGGCCAAGGGGTTCGAACTCCTGAAGGAAATCGCGCCCTACACCTATGGTCCAGGCTCCTATACCGGCGACAACATGCAGTCGATCCAGCTGCTGGCGCAAGGTGTCGTCACGATGGTTCCCGTCTGGTCCGACATGGCGATCGATGCCGTGAACAAGGGGGTCTTGCCCGAGACGACGGGCTTCATGCAGCTGACGGATCTCGCCTTCGCGGGCGGCTTTGCCGACATGACGGTCCCGACCAACGCAGGAAATCTCGAAGCCACGATGAAGCTGGCGGACGTTGTGCTCTCGCCGGAAATCCAGAGCAAGGTCGTCACCGAGATCGGCGCCTTCCCCGCCATCGCGTGGGAGCATCTGCCGGCAGAGCTGGCAGCCAAGTATGCAGCCATGCAGCCGGCGTCCATTCCGACCTTCCCAGGCGGCCCATGGGTATCGGCGATCAGCGACGGTTGGTTCCGCACTGTTGCGCCTCATGTCAGCCGCTGAGGTTGTAAACCAACGCGCGAAGGGGGGGAGGCTGATTGGCCTCCTCCTCGTCGTCGCGCCTGTATTTTTGGTGCTGTCGCTGATCATCTGGCCGGTCGTGTTGTCCGTTGTCGACACGCTCACCGTGGTCACGCCAGCGGGGACGACGTTTAGCCTTGAGGCCTACCGCTTCTTCTTCACCGACGGCTTCAGTCTGCGCAACCTGTGGATGACGATCCAGGTCGCCGGCATTTGTACGGCCCTGCTGCTGCTTATCTCCCTGCCGCTCGCACTCTATCTGCGGTTTTCCAGTTCGCGCCTTACTGGATACATCCAGGCGCTTGCCCTGTTCCCGCTGTTTGTCCCTTCGATCCTGCTCGCCTATGCGCTGATCCGTACGCTTGGGCCAAACGGCACGGTCGACATTTTGCTCAATGCGGTCGGCCTGCCGAAGCTGCACTCGCCCTACCTGACTGTGTGGGGCCCGATCATCGGTCTTGTCTGGGACAATCTTCCCTTGACCCTGCTGATCGTGCTGGCGGGTCTGGGCAACGTCTCGCGCGCGTCAGTCGATGCTGCGCGCGATGTCGGAGCCAGTCAGTTGCAGGTCCTCATTCATATCATCCTGCCGCGCATCCGCAGCACCTTGCTGGTCGCCGCATCCTTCGTGATCCTCGGGCTGTTCTCGGCCTTCACGCTTCCCTACCTGTTGGGACCTGCAGTTCCCGAGATGATGGGGCCGTTCATGCGACGCACCATAATCGACGTCGACGACCCGGTGCAGGCACGCACCCAGGCCGTGGTTACGTTCCTCTTCTGCGCGGTGTTCGCCATGTTCTACGTGCGATCGGTGGCGCGGACTCGACGGGAGCAATCTTCATGAACATCGCCCCGCGCTTTGGTATTCGCCTCGACTGGGTCGGCATCGTTATCGTAATCCTGCTCTCGATCGTCATCCTCGCGCCGATGATCAACGTTGCGATCTGGGCGTTCACAGAGGTCTGGCGCTACCCATCCGTGATCCCGCAGAAATTTGGTCTCCGTTTCTGGGGGGAGGTGCTCGGTCGGGGTGACGTTCATCTGGCGATGACGACGTCGCTGTCGCTGGCAGCGATCGTCACAGCACTGTCGGCCCTCATCTGCCTGCCGGCGTCCTATGCGTTCGCGCGGATGGATTTTCCGGGACGCAACCTGTTCTTCATGTCGTTTCTCACGGTCTACGCCTTTCCGAAATTCGGCCTGTACATCACGATCGCGACGATCTTCCTCGGGCTTGGCATGATCGGCAGCTTCTGGGGCGTGGTGCTGATCCAGCTCGTGTCGACCCTGATGTTCATGGTCTGGATCCCGGTCTCTGCGTTCCAGAATGTCGACCGCCGACAGGAGGAGGCAGCGCGGGACGCCGGTGCAGCGCCACTGCGTGTGTTCTGGTCGATCACCCTGCCGCAGGTTTTGCCCGCAGTGTCGGCCGCCGTGCTGCTTACCTTCGTCAACACCTTCTACGAGACCGAGGTGGCCTGGCTGATTGGTGCGCCGGAAGTGCGCACGGTGCCGTTGCTGATGGTCCGTTTCATCAACTCGGAACTGGTGGTGCAGTACGGCGCAGTTCTCTCGCTGATGCTGTGGGTTCCGTCTTTCCTGCTGCTGATACTTGCCCGGCGCTTTCTCGGCGGACAGGCGCTCGGCCGCGCCCTTGGCGCCTGACAATTTTAGGAGTTTGCCACGTATGGCCACGCTGGAAATAAACAAACTTAGCCGCATCTTCGGGGAGACCCGGGCGGTGGACGATCTCACGCTGAGCGTCGGCAACGGGGAACTGATCTGCCTTCTGGGACCATCTGGATCGGGCAAGTCTACGGTCCTGCGCATGATGGGCGGGTTCGAGCAACCGAGCGCCGGCTC
The DNA here is from genome assembly GCA_040391705.1 of Aerobium aerolatum. GTDB lineage: Bacteria > Pseudomonadota > Alphaproteobacteria > Rhizobiales > Rhizobiaceae > Aerobium > Aerobium aerolatum_A. Next base: position 12,659 of record JBEBXE010000036.1, on the reverse strand, counting down.
CATCCATATCGACGGAAACGACGTGACCCGGCTCGCACCGGAGCGGCGCCCAACCGGAATGGTCTTCCAAAGTCATGCGCTTTGGACGCACATGGATGTGTTCGCAAACGTCGCGTTCGGCCTGAAGCTGCGCCGGATCGCAAAAGACGAAATCCGCAGACGTGTCGAAGCCGCGCTCGTGACTGTCGGACTCGAAGGCTACGGCGAGCGCCGCACGACCCAGCTGTCCGGCGGTCAACAGCAGCGTGTCGCGCTCGCGCGCTCACTGGTGCTGGAACCTAAAATCCTGCTGCTCGATGAGCCCTTTGCAAGCCTCGATCAGCACTTGCGCGAACGCCTGCGCGAGGAAGTGCGCGACATCCAGCAACGCGCTGGCATCACCATGGTCTTCGTCACGCACGGCCAGGATGAGGCGCTGGCGCTCGCTGATCGCATCGCCGTGATGCGCAATGGCAAGCTGGAGCAGGTCAGCCGTCCCGACGTGCTCTATCGGCAGCCGCAGACCGAGTTTGTTGCCGGCTTCATCGGTCAGATGAATCTGCTTCGGGGAATTGTGCGCTCGGGGGTGTTGAGCGCCGGCGGTATCGAGGTCGAAGTCGCGCTTCAGGATGGCCCGGCAACCCTGGGCATCCGGCCCGAGGACTTCAGTCTTGCACCGTCGATAGGAGCCAGCGGGAACGCAATTACCCGCGTAACCGACTTTGGCAGCCACCTGGCGATCGATATCGAGACAGCGCTTAGGGAGCGCCTCAAGGTAACCGCGCAAGCCGGGTCCGGATGGATGACGAGTGGGCGTGTGAAGCTCTTGCCACTGAGGTTTACCGTCTACCGCGAGGGGCAGCTCTGCTTCTCGTCATTTCCTAAGCAGCGCGGATCGCTCCCAAGTGAACTGCGCACATTGGCGGCATCTGCCGCGTCGACAGACACCTTCATCCTGGATCATACTTGAACAGAAAGTCCCTTCGATGCTTGAGGCCTTTACATCTCCCGGCCGTTTCCTCCGCGGCAATCTTCACTGCCATTCCTCCCGCTCAGATGGCGATCCGACGCCGGAACGGGTCTGCGCATTCTACAGGGACGCTGGGTATGATTTCATCAGCCTGACCGATCACTTCATGGATCGTTTCGGCTTCCCGGTGGTCGACACGACACCGTTTCAAACAGACGGCTTTACCACGCTGATCGGCGCTGAACTTCACGCGGACGGTCTTGAAAACGGCGAGATCTGGCATCTCGTTGCCAACGGCTTGCCTCTGGACTTCGCGCCCTTGGCGCCGGGTGAGACTGCGAGACAGCTGGCGCAACGCGCACTTGACGCGGGGGCCTTCGTCTCGATTGTCCATCCGGGTTGGTACGGGCTGACACTGAGTGATGCGCTTGCACTACCGAACGTGCATGCCGTCGAGGCCTATAACTCGATCTGCGACTGGGAGACCGGGCGGGGCGACGGCAATTATCTCATCGACCAGATGCTGAACAATGGGCATCGCATTGGCGTTCTGGCTACGGACGATGCCCATCGCTACGGCGAGGAAGCGTGTCGCGGCTGGGTCATGGTCAAAGCGGAAGCTTGTACGCCACAATCCATCATGGCTGCCTTGAAGGCCGGTGCATACTACGCGTCTCAGGGCCCTGCCATTCACCACGTCGAGATCGACGGCGACCATCTCAATGTCGAGACCAGCGCCGTGCGCTCTGTATGGCTCGTCGGGCATGCTGCGCGGTCCGCCGTGGTCATGGGACGGGGTATCACGCGCGCGCGGTTGCCACTGGAAAAATTCTCCGGCGGATGGACGCGGCTGATCATCGCCGACGAACAGGGGCGCCGCGCCTGGTCGAACCCATTGTTCCTATAGTTTCGATCCAACAACCAGAGACAGACCCAACATGTCACGCCTATCTCCAACTGAACCCGTTCTGCATGCCGATGCGGATATCGTGAATTCCACCTTCGGTGCCTACTGCGAGGTCGGACGCGGATCTCGCATCGTGAATTCGCGGTTTGAGGCCTATGCCTATTGCGACCGCTTTGCCGACATTACGAACACCACCGTCGGAAAGTTTTCCAACATCGCCGCCATGACCCGGATCGGGCCCACGGATCATCCATTTCTGAGCGCAGCCCAGCATCATTTTCTCTATCGTTCAGCCAGCTACTGGAACGACATTGATGATGATGCGCAGTTTTTCGATCATCGCGCATCGCGCCGCACCCTGCTCGGCCCGGATTGCTGGATCGGCCACGGCGCGATCATCAAACCGGAAATCACCATAGGCGCGGGCGCGATTGTCGCCGCGGGCGCTGTGGTGACCAAGGATGTCCCGCCGTTTGCAATCGTCGGGGGCGTCACCGCGACGCTGATCAGGTACCGTTTCAACCAAAGCGTCATCGACAGGCTGCTTGCGCTAGCGTGGTGGGAATGGAGCCACGAGAAGCTACGGGACGCGCTGTTTGATTTTCGTAGTTTGACCGTCGAGGCGTTTCTTGAAATGCATGAAAACACCGACGTGGCGGGCTGATATCCTGTCTCGCAATAGGTTTTGCCGCAAATTGCACGTAGCGTGATTTTACGTGAAGGCTCCCATTTCGGGGAGCCTTCATGTCAACAAAATCAGTCTTTGCATGTGGCATTTGAAGAGAGCGGCAGTTGTCTCAGGCTGGCGCGTAATCGGCGCCTACCGCAGTCGTCCCCATTGCAGTCGCAGGAGGCAGGGACAGCGCCGTCAGCAGCTGGTGAAATCCGTTCATACTGGTGACGACGTAATCGGCGCCGGCATTGCGCAGCGTCTCTTCATGGCCCACGCGGTGGTCTGAGGGACCCACAAAGCCTACTGCCAGGCATCCGGCAGCGCGCGCTGCGGCGACACCGTGAACATTGTCATCAATAAAGATGGCTTGTTCGGGCGTGACCCCCAGCTTGTTGCAGGCGAAAAGCGCCAGGTCGGGCGCTGGCTTGCCGCGCGCCACATGTTGCGCCGAGTAGATATGCGACCCAAAGGCGTGCGCCAACGGCAATTTGCAGATCGACAGGTCCAGGCGGCGGATCGAGGAGTTGGAGCAAACTGCCATGGCGACGTCGAACCCGTGGGCGATGGACTCAATCCCGGGAACAAGAGGGATATTGCGTTCGAAGGCCTGGTACAGAATGCGGTCGGATTCTGAGAAAACCGTCATCGCTTCCAAGCCGAGATCCGCCATGACCTTCATCGAAGCGTCGGCAGAATTTCCCGAGAAGAGGCGAGTGGCCTCTTCCCGGGTCATCGGCACACCGGCGGCGCTGACTGCTTGTGCCAAGGCCTCGCAGCCCATTGGCTCGGTGTCGATCAAGACGCCATCGCAGTCGAACAGGATGGCTTTGACCCGGCTCATGTGCGCGCTTCCTGCATGATCTCACGTAGCAGGACGGGATTGTCCGAGACGAGCCACTGTGGCTCGCGCGCGATCCAGCGACGCATGAGCTCAGGATCGTTGATGGTCCATACCGACACCCTGTCCATGCCACGAACCCTGACGATCATGTCGAGTTCGGCCTCGAACAACTCGTGATGGATGCCGACAATTTCGACCAGATCGCCGACTTCATTCAGGAAGTTCTCAAGGCCACCCTGCCGGTCGGCCCATGCCTTTTCCACAGAGATCAGGCGGGTGAATTCTGGTGCCAGATCGCGCACTTCGCGCACTACGCTGATGTCAAAACTGTGCAGGCAGGACCGGTCTGCCATGCCATAGGCGCGCAGGATGTCCGCTATTTTGGTGACCATTCCCGGATAGGGGCGGCCTTCGGCATCCGCCTTCAACTCAACGTAGAGCTGGGTGTTCGGATAATTCTTGAACACGTCAAGGATCTCTTCAAACGATGGCACCCCTTCATCGATCAGGACGCCATCATGACCCTTCAGCCGGAGAGCCTTGCGGCTTTCGGCGGTCAGAGCACGAACCGGACCGGTGCCATTGGTGGTGCGATCCAGCGTGGCGTCGTGGATGACCACCAGCTCGCCGGCATCGGTCAGATGCAGATCGAACTCGATCGCCTCGAAGCCGTGCTTGAGGGTTTCACGAAAGCCCAGGAGGGAATTTTCCGCCCAGAGATTGCGGGCGCCGCGATGGGCCATGATTTTCGACATGAGTTTTGACTTTCAGTTCAGGCTGGGGAGTTAGCGGATCGTCGGATCGAGGCGGTCGCGCAGCCAATCGCCGAGAAGCGAAATGGACAGCGTCGTCATCACGATCACGAGGGAGGGAGCAAGCATGATCCAGGAGGCTCGGGTCAGATACTCGCGGCCGAATCCAACCATGTTGCCCAGTGACGTCTCGGGCGGCTGTACGCCAAGGCCGAGGAAGCTGAGACCAGATTCCATCAGGATGACCTCAGGAAAAGTCAGCGTCATGGAGACAATCAGGGTGGAGGCAACATTGGGCAGAATATGCTTGAGGTAGACACGCGACGGCTTGGCGCCGAGCTGCACCACTGCGCTGGCATAGCCTTGGGCAGAAGCAGAAATGGCCAGGCCGCGCGCAATGCGTGCGTAGCGCTCCCAGCCATAAAACCCCATCAGGCAGACCAGCAGCACCATGGAGGTGCCAAAGAACGCCAGCACGGCCAGTGACATGATCATGAACGGCAGCGCGGCCTGAAAGTCGGCCATGGCGACAACGATGTGTTCGACCCAGCCGCGGAATTGTGCGGCCAGGAAACCCAGCGTGGTTCCGAATACCGCCGACAGTATCGTCGCGCCGAAGGCCAGAGCCATCGAAACCCGGATGGACTGGATCAGCCGGGAGAGCACATCGCGGCCCAGCTCATCAGTGCCGAGCCAATGACCGGGCGTGCCCATTGGCGCCAGGCGGTTCACGAGGTTCATCTGGGTGATTTCATAGGGGCGGATGAAGTCTGCGAAGATGGCGACGCCCACCACGAAGGTCAGCCAGGCGATGGCGACAGCGATCAGGAACGGAACCTTCTGCCGCAGGTGGGAAATGAAGCTGGGTTTTGGCGCAGCGATGGCGAGGGACATGGAGACTACTCTCAGTGAGCGGCGCGCTGGGAGCGCAAGCGAGGGTCGAGCAGGCCGTAGGCGAAATCGACCAGAAGATTGGCGATCACCATTGCCGCTGCAATAAAGAGCAACAACGCCTGCACCACTGCCAGATCACGATTGGCGACCGAGATCACAATCAGCCGGCCCACGCCTGGCCAGGCAAAGATGCTCTCCACCACGACCGCACCAGCGATCAGCGCGCCGACCATGAAGCCCACCAGCGTGACAATCGGCACGGCGGCGTTCGGCAAAGCGTGCTTCCAGACCACGTCACGCCATGGCAGACCTTTGGACATGGCGGTGCGGATGTAGGGTTGGTCCAAGACCTCGATCATGGCTGAGCGCGAGAACCGCGCGAGGATGCCAATGCCACCGACCGACATCGTGATGATGGGCAAAAGGGCATGCCAATAGGTGTCTTGTCCGCCCGAGGGCAGCAAGGACAGATTGACCGAGAAGATCAGCACCAGGACCAGTCCCAGCACAAAAGACGGAATGGTAAAGCCCAGGATCGACAACATGATCACGCCCCGATCGACAATGCTGTTCCGGTGCAGTGCGGCATAGACGCCTGCCGGGATGCCAATGCAGATTTTAAGGATCAGGGCTGGGACGGTCAGGGCGAGGGTTGCCGGGACGCGCTCCAGCACGAGATTGATCGCGGGTACCTGGTTGCGCATCGATACGCCGAAGTCGAGCTGCAGAATTTGCGCCAAATAGGCGAGATACTGTTTCCAGATTGGATCACTCAGGCCCCAGCGCTCACGAAATGCCGCGACCGCGTCGGCCGGGGCATCAGGCCCCAGCAGGATCTGTGCGGGGTCACCGGAAAGGCGCAGCACCACGAAAGCGAACGTCATCACCATGATGATGGTGAGAAAAGCCCGGGCAATTTTAGCCAGGATGAAGCTTAGCATGTTGGCCTCAGGCAGCTTGAGCGCCAGTGGCGCGTTGTTTCAGGCAGGCAGCCAGGCGCCCGTCATGCTTTTCGAGGACCGGCACCTCAATGGAGCAAGCGCGATCGGCGATACGGCACCGTGGATGGAAGGCGCAGCCGGATGGACGGGCGGCAGGATTTGGCGGCTCGCCTTGCAGGATCACACGGTTGGACAAACCGGTGGCAGCCTTGGGAATCGATGACACCAGCGCCTGGGTATAGGGGTGGCGCGGATCGGCGAAAATCTCGTCCGACGGACCTTCCTCGACAATGCGGCCCAGATACATGACGGCCACCCGGTCACAGATATTGCGCACGACCTTGAGGTCGTGGCTGATGAAGACCATGGTCAAATCCGACTGCTCTTGCAGGTCGCGCAACAGGTTCACCACCTGCGCCTGGATCGACACATCAAGTGCGGAGACCGGCTCGTCACAGACGATAAAGCGTGGGTTGCTGGCAAGCGCGCGCGCAATGACCACGCGTTGACGCTGGCCGCCAGACAACTCGTGAGGATAGCGTCCTGCCTGGTCCGGGCGCAGGCCAACGCGGGCCATGAGTTCAGCGACCCGAATGCTGGCCTCGGCGCTTGTGGCGAGGCCGTGGATCGCCAGTGGCTCGCCAATCTGGTCTGCGATGGTCATGCGGCGGTCAAGGGCCGCCAGCGGATCCTGGAAGATCAGCTGCATCTGGGCGCGCAACTGACGCCATGCCGCTGTGCGGGGAGCCGGAAGAGGTTGGCCCTCCCACAGCACCTTGCCCTCATGAGGGCGCTCAAGTCCCAGCAGCATGCGGCCGAGCGTGGATTTGCCGGATCCGGACTCGCCGACAATTCCAAGGATCTCACCGTGACGCACCCGCAGGTCAATGCCGTCTACGGCGCGGACCGAGGAAGTTCTGCCGAACAGGCCCTTCATCGTATCGTATTGCTGGACAAGGCCCTGAGCCTCCAACAGGAACGCGCTCATGCCAGGACCAGTTCTTTGGTGGCGACGGGAGCAACGGTTCGAACGACAGGGTGAAAACAGGCTAACAGGCCGCCTGCGCGTCCCGTCGTCAATTCAGGAGACTGGATCGCGCACCGCGCGCTGGCCGAACGGCAGCGGGGAGAGAATGCACAACCCACAGGCAAGGCCTTGGGATCTGGCACGGTGCCCTGAATCGGAATGAGCCGCGTGCGGTCGCCATCAATCTGTGGGATCGCGTCAAACAAGCCGCGCGTATAGGGATGGCGCGGTGCAGAGAACAGCGTTGCGGTGTCGTTCATCTCCACCACCCGGCCAGCATACATCACAGCAGCACGATCACAGACCGCCGATACGGCACCCAGATCATGGCTGATCAAGACCATCGCCATGCCGGTTTCGGCACGGATAGTCGCCAGAAGATCGAGAATTTGAGCCTGAATCGTCGCATCGAGCGCCGTTGTAGGTTCATCCGCGATCAGCAGGTCCGGCTCGCCGGCCAACGCCATGGCGATCATGACACGCTGGCACTGGCCGCCTGAAAATTCGTGCGGATAAAGATTGATGCGCGTCGCAGCAGATGGAATGCCGACCAGATCCATCAATCGGATCGCCTCTGCCTTTGCAGCCTGCCCCTTGAGTCCGCGATGCAGAGTCAGGCTTTCCGTAATCTGCCGGCCGACGCGATGCACGGGATTAAGCGAGGAGGAGGGATCCTGAAAGATCATCGCAATCCGCTTGCCGCGCACCTGCTCCGCCTGCTGGCGCGGCGCGCCGATCAACTCCTGCCCGTCGATTTTGACTGAGCCGCCAACCTGCGCCTTGCCGGGCAAAAGCCCAAGTGCTGCAAGCCAGGTCACGGACTTGCCACAACCACTTTCTCCCACGAGGCCAAGCGCTTCGCCTCGGTCGATGTCGAGATCAATGCCATGCAGCACCTGAGTGCCGTCGAAGGCCACTGTCAGACCTTGAATAGAGACAAAGGACATTTGGTGCCCTCCTCAAATTCGAAAATTGCGGAATGCAAAGGCGGGTGAGCAAACGCCCACCCGCCTGAGAAAAATGGATCAGAGCTTCCAGTTGGAAGGACGGAAATCCATGGCGAAGGCCGGAGCGGCCTTCCACTGCAGTTCCGACTTCACGCCTGTGAAGACGGCGTTCTGGTGCAGAACCGTATAGGCGGGATCTTCGCGCTCACAGATTTCCAGCATGCGGGCGAACGCCTTCTTGCGGACGGCGCGGTCGGTCGAGGTCTCCAGCACCCCGGAAAGCTGGTTGACTTCGACATTGGACCAGTCGCGCTTCTGCTGCGCTTCACCGTTCGGACCGAACTGGACGACCAGCGGCGTGATCGGGTCGTTGATGGTGTTCGACGCCGACCAGTCACGCACACCCTTGGTGCCTTCAGGATCGTGGATCTGACCCCAGTTTTCCTTCATCTGGATTTCGACGTTCAGCCCTGCCTGCTTCCACATCTCAACCAGGATCTGCGCGGACGGAGTCTGGTTGGTGTAGTAGTTGTTCAGCAGGCGATAAGGGATCACGTCGCCCTTGTAGTTCGCCTGCTTCAGCAGATCGCGGGCGAGTTCGAGATTGAACTCGGGAACGCTCCAGCCTTCGATGAACATATCCGCGGCGCGGAAGCTTTCGAACTGCAGGCCCGCCGGGATCACCGTCTGACCGCCCCAAAGCGCATCGACAATCGCCTGACGGTCGATGGAGTGGGTCATGGCACGACGCACCAGAGGATCGCTCAGGATGTCGTTTTCGGTGTTGAAGGTGGTGACCCGGTGGTTCCAGATCGTCGACGACTGAATTTCCAGGCCCGGAGCTGCTTGTACAGCTGCGATCTGGTCTGGCGGCAGGTCACAAGCGAAATCATATTCGCCGGAAAGCAGGCCATTTACGCGACCAGCGACTTCTGGGACTTCGACGAAGCGAATGCGTTCCAGCGGGGGACGCCCGCCCCAGTATTCGTCAAAAGCGACCAGGGTTAGGGATACGTCCGGACGAAATTCCTCAACCATGTAAGCGCCGGTGGTGACCGGCTTTCCGGCCCATTCCGCGTAGGTGGCAGCTTCGTCCCAGGCGCGCTTGGACGTGATCTGCGAACCGAAGGCGTAGAGGCGTCCTTCCAGGGTGACGTCCGGCGTCGCGTTGTGGAACCGGACGGTATATTTATCAACGGCTTCAACGCCGCGCAGTGCTGGCCACAGGCGACGTGCGACGCCGGGAACCACGGCCGGCAGTTCCTTGGCGGTCTGTGGCTTGAAATTCTCCGCGTAAAGCGTCGAACCACTGGCCGGTGCAGTACCCGCGAAGACGCGCTCGTCCGAAAACGAGAAGACAACGTCTTCGGCTGTCATCTCATCGCCGTTGTGGAACTTCACGCCGGGACGCAACTTGAGCTCAAGGGTCTTGTCGTCCAGGCGCTTCCATTCGGTGGCGAGGCCGGGGACCGGCCCCTGGTTGCCCATCCAGTCACGGTCGATCAGACCTTCCCAGAGGTTTGGGAAGAAGACGCGCTCGCCGACGTTGGACTGCTCGTTCCAGATGTCGAGCGTGCCGTTGTTGGTGATCTTCTGAACCGCGATGGTGATCGAACGGCGTGAACCTTGGGCCATCAGGCTGCGGGGCAGTATCAGGGCGCCGGCGGCAGCACCGAAAAGGCCGAACGTTTGGCGGCGGGAAAGGAGCATGGGGATCTCTCTATTGACTAATTTAGAGACGTCCAGCGGACATCTGCCCCACCTATCACCCAAGATTATTTCAGTTCCGCGAGGCTTTGGTGAAAGATTTGTGACATTCACCAGGTGATGCTTGACGCGCCGTCGATCGGAACGCGCCGGCGGTGTCGGACCAGCGGGCGGGTTAGCCAATCGAGTTGCGCACCAGTCATTTGGACGTCAACCGTCCCGTTTGGTGGTGACAAGGGATGAGGCCAGCCCTGTCCCCCCAGATGTCATTCAATCGTCACTGATCTGCAAAGCAATCGTCAAACAAGCAGCCTAAATCACCATCATCGGTGTCGAAAGTGGTGCCGAGGCGCTTGGCATCAGGATGCTGATTGACCTTCCGATCGTTGAAACCGACCTGCACGTTTTTAGCCGCGATAGCGGCCACCAAACCGAACTGGGCGGCCCAGAGAGCCACCAATTCGCCTGACCCTAAGGACATTTCATGAGCAATATTATCGCGACCGGGTTCACGTCCGGTTCCACCGACGGTGAGCTATTCAGCCTCGAGGCCGACCTGCGTCGTCTGGCAGACATCGGCGTCGACACGGTTGAGCTGGGCCTGACCAGCATTGACCTGATCTCGGGTGGCCGCATCCTGCCGGAGCGGTTGGATCGCCTTGCTGCCATCACCAGCCAGTTCGATTTCCGCTACTCGGTACATGGTCTGGTCTCGTCCAATTTCATGGACCCTGACACCGCGAAATTCCAGATGGACGCTGCCAAGGCGCTGGTTGAAGTCTGCGACCGCATCGGCGCGCGAATTCTGGTCCAGCACGGCGGTTCCTTGCGGGCCGACCAGTTGCACCAGCGCGCCAGCGCCGACATCCGCGAGCGCGAAGCCCTCACCGAACTCGGCGACTTCGCCCGCCCTTATGGCGTTCGCATCGCTTTTGAAAACATCTTCACCACCGAACCAGGCCAGTATCGCCAGACACCGGTTGAAATTGCCGAAACCGTAAAGGCCGTGAACCACCCCAACGTCGTCGCGTTGATCGACTTCAGCCATGCCTATATCGAGAGCACCTACAAGGGCCTCAATTTCCGCGAGCAGATCGCCGCCATGGCGCCGGTCACCGGGCACCTGCATGTCCATGACAGCTTCGGTCGTCCGCAGGCCTTTTACAAAGCCTTCCACCTGCAGGAAAATACTGCGATGGGCATCGGTGATCTGCATATGCCGCTCGGCTGGGGCGATATTGATTGGACGTCGATCTTTGCCGAACTCGATTTTCTTCCCAATACCATCATGATGATGGAAATCGGGGGCCGCTACCGCAGCGAACAACCCGAAAGTCTCGCCATTGCGCGGCGATTGGCCGGACTGAAAGAACCGACCCTTCAAGCGGCCCAGTAAACAGCTCGGGAATTCGTCTGCGCGTCGGCAGCAGTATTGTAAACTGCTGCCGAGCTAAGCGATGGTCTCGGTGCGAAGCGATCCGGTTTGCTTGACGTTGAGATCGAACCTCAACGTCAAGCATGTTAGCCGGCGCTCACTGCCTACGAGTAGAGCAAGCAGGCGACGCGGTGGCCGTCTTCTTGTTGGCGCATGGCGGGCGGGTCTTTTGCGTCGAACGCAACATGCAACTGGCTGCCGCGGCTGTTTACGCGCGCGACTTGTGCCAGTGCCGGGCTGCGGTCGGTCATGATTGCGGCCAGTTCGTTCATCGCGGCCTGGGTGTCGCCCGTGGCTTCGATGACTATGTCGAGGCCTTCCACTGTTGCCTTGCCAAGATGGGCAAACGCATGGCCGTCGATTGCATGTGCATCGAGCGCGGCCTTGACGTCGCGGCCTTCCCAGCCGCATTCCGGCATTGCCAGCGGGCAGCGTGTATGGAACCGGCAGCCATTTGGCGGCTCGATGGCGCTCGGGATTTCGCCGACTGCCTCCAGCGGCGGCTTGATGATTTCCGGGTCGGGCTCCGGGCTCGCATCAAGCAACAGCTGCGTGTAGGGATGCATCCGCTTCGAGATCACCGCCTCGGTCGGCCCCATCTCGACGATCTGGCCGAGATACATGATCGCCGTGCGATCCGCGACATAGCGGATGGTCGGCAGATCGTGGCTGACATAGACGAAGGAGATGCCGAGCTCGTCGCGGAAGCGCCGCATCAGGTTGAGAACGCCGGCGCGGATCGACACGTCCAGCATCGACACTGGTTCGTCGGCAACGATGAAGCTCGGTTCAAGGACGATGGCGCGCGCAATCGCAACACGCTGGCGCTGCCCGCCGGAAAGCTCATGCGGATAGCGTTCCAGATAGGTTTCCGCCGGCTTCAGCCCGGCGCGCTCCAGCGCCTGATTCACCTTCTGCTTCAGCGCGTCGCCTTTGGCCAGGCCGTGGATCTTCAACGGCTCGCCGACAATGTCGGCGATGGTGAAGCGCGGATTGAGCGTCTGGTACGGGTCCTGAAACACCATCTGCGCCGAGCGGCGGAAGGCTTTCAGGCTTTTGCCCTTCAGTTGTGCGACGTCGGTGCCGCCAAAGCGAATTTCTCCTTCGGTCGTTTCCTGAAGCTTGACCAGCATCTCGGCCGTGGTGGTCTTGCCGGAGCCGGATTCGCCTGCAAGGCCGAGGATTTCGCCTGAGCGTAGCTCGAAGTCGATGCCATCGACCGCGTGCACCTTGCGGTCTTCCTTGCCGGAAAACGACGACATGAAGCCGCCATGGACCGGGAAGTGCCGCTTCAGGCCTTTCACTTCGAACACGTTTGTTTCAGAGACCGACTTTGCGCGCGGGGCAGGGACGGTGACTTCCTCGCCCAGCCGTTGGCCGACTTTCGCCCAGGTGTCGTTGCGCGCGGCGATATGGCGGAACTCTTCTGCCTTTTCCGGGAAATGGCAGGCCGTGGCATGCTCGGCGTCGACCTTGTGGAAGGCCGGCGCTTCGGCGATGCAACGCTCTTCGGCAAATGGGCAGCGCGCGGCAAAGCGGCAGCCCGTCGGCGGATCGAGCAGGTTCGGCGGCGTGCCGGGGATCGA
>JBEBXE010000035.1:0-16836 GCA_040391705.1 Aerobium aerolatum | reverse complement strand
AGCGTGAGACGGATCGCACGCCAGCCAAGCGCCGGGTTTTCTTCCTGCGCCGAGCCGGTGAAATAGGGCAGCACCTTGTCGCCGCCGATGTCGATGGTGCGGAAGGTCACCGGCTTGTCGCCGGCAGCCTCGAGCACGTCGCGATACAGCCGCTCCTGCGCCTCGGCGCGCGGGAAGGTTGCGGCGACCATGAACTGCAGTTCGGTGCGGAACAGGCCGATGCCGGCCGCACCCGATTCGGCCAGTTGCGGAATATCGACGACCAGCCCGGCATTCATCATCAGGTCGATGGCAACGCCATCCTTGGTGACCGACGGCTGCTTGCGCAATTCGCGGTACATTTCCTGGCGACGGGCGCGGAAACGGACCTTTTCGGCGTAGGCTGCCTCGACGTTGGACTGCGGGCGCAGATGCATCACGCCTTCGTCGCCGTCGACGATGAGCGCGTCGCCGTTCTCCGACATGGAGACAGCGCCCTTCATCTGGCCAGCAACGGGAATGCCCATCGCCCGCGCCACGATGACGACATGGCTGGTGATGGCGCCTTCCTCGAGCACCAGCGCGCGCAGCTTGTCGCGCGGGTAATCCAGCAGCTCGGCAGCGCCCATCGAGCGGGCGACGATGATGGCGTCGCGCGGCAGGTTGGCGGCCAGCGCGTCCGGCCCGTGGCCGAGCAGCATGCGCAGCAGGCGGTTGGCGAGATCGTCGAAATCGCTCATCCGCTCGCGCAGATACGGATCGGACATGTGCATCATGCGCGCGCGCATGTCGCTCTGGACCTTTTCGACCGCAGCTTCGGCGGTCAGGCCGTTGTTGATCGCCTCTTCGAGCCGGCGCACCCAGCCGCGATCGTTGGCGAACATCCGGTAGGCTTCCAGCACCTCGCGGTGCTCGCCTTCGAACGCGACCTCGCGCCGCTCCAGCATGTCGTCGATCGACAGGCGCAGCGAGCCGAGCGCGTGCTCCAGCCGCGCGACTTCCTGCTCGCTGTCTTCGTTGAAAAGATTGGTGACGACGATGCGCGGCTCGTGCAGCACAACGTGGCCAAGGCCGACGCCGTCGTTGAAGCCCATGCCCTTGACGGTGACCGGGCGCGACAGGTCGAGTTCCAGGCCCGGCCGCGTCAGGCGCGACAGGTCACCCGAGGCGATCATCTCGGCGATCACCATCGCGGTGGTTTCCAGCGCCTCGACCTCGTCCTCGCGATATTGGCGCATCGTCTTGTTCTGGACGACCAGAACGCCGAGCGTGCGCCCGGCGCGCAGCACCGGCACGCCGAGGAACGAGTTGTAGATCTCCTCGCCGGTCTCCGGCAGATAGGCGAACGCCGGATGCTTCTGCGCTTCCGACAGATTGAGCGGGCGCGCGCTGGCGGCAATGGTGCCGACGAGGCCCTGCCCCAGACGCAATTGCGCCTGGTGCACGGCACCGGGGTTCAGGCCTTCAGTGGCGTAGAGTTCAAGCACGGAATCGGCGCGCAGCACATAGAGCGAGCACACCTCGGCGACCATGTTCTGGGCGATGTGATGAACGATGCGGTCGAGCCGGTCCTGCGGCTCCAGCGCTTCCGCCATGAGCTCGCGAAGCCGTCGCAGCAATAGACGCGGGCCAGCGGCCGTGTCACGCATCGCGCTTCTCTTTCTCCCACACTCGCGGCCGGCGCAGAAATGTGGGCTTATGCCTCAGGTCGCCGTCCTCGCATCCGGCAACGCCGAAAGTCGTCTATTGCTTATCCAGTCCGTAGACGGAATGCAAAGTCCGAACTGCAAGTTCAGTGTAAGGACCGTCGATCAAAATGGAAATCTTGATTTCCGAAGTCGTGATGGCGCGAATATTGATGCCTTTATCGGCAAGTGCACGAAAAGCAGACGCTGCCACACCGGCATGACTGCGCATGCCAATGCCGATCACCGACACTTTCGACATGCCGTCATCGTGCTGGATGGCGTCGAAGCCGATGGTTGCCTTCGCCTTGTCGAGCACGGCCAGCGCCTTGACGACATCGCCCGACGGCACCGTGAAGGTGATGTCGGTGGTGCTGCCATCCTCGGAGATGTTCTGGACGATCATGTCGACATTGATGGCGGCTTCGGCCAGCGGGCCGAAGATACCCGCAGACACGCCGGGTCTGTCGGCGACACGACGCAGCGAAATCTGCGCCTCGTCCTTGGCGTAAGCGATACCGGTAACGACCTGCTGTTCCACGATTTCTTCCTCGTCGCAAATGAGCGTTCCGGGCGGATTGTCAAAATCGCCCATCCCCGGTGCGTCCGGGTCCACGAAAGAGGAGCGCACGAATGTGCGCACCTTGTGCACCATGGCCAGTTCCACCGAACGGACCTGCAGCACTTTCGCACCCAGCGACGCCATTTCAAGCATTTCCTCGAAGGAAATCTTGGTCAGGCGGCGTGCCTTGGGCTCGATGCGCGGGTCGGTGGTGTAGACCCCGTCCACGTCGGTATAGATGTCGCACCGATCCGCCTTCACCGCGGCAGCGAGTGCCACCGCGCTGGTGTCGGAGCCGCCACGGCCAAGCGTGGTGATGCGATTGTCCGGCGCGATGCCCTGGAAGCCGGCGATCACCGCGACCTGGCCTTCCTCGAAGCGCTGCACCAGGAACGAGCCGTCGATGTCCTCGATGCGGGCCGCACCGTGGGAATTGTCGGTCTTGATCGGGATCTGCCAGCCCTGCCACGAGCGCGCGTGCACGCCCATCGACTGCAGCACCAGCGCCAGCAGGCCCGACGTGACCTGCTCACCGGAGGCAACGACGGAATCATATTCGCGCGCATCGTAGATGTTGAGGTCGGAGCCTTCGGCCTTGGAGGCTTCGTGCACCCAGCCGACCAGCTCGTTGGTCTTGCCGGACATGGCCGACACGACCACGGCGACCTGGTGGCCGGCGTCAACTTCACGTTTGACGTGGCGCGCCACATTGCGGATGCGGGCGATGTCGGCGACCGAAGTCCCACCGAATTTCATCACAATGCGCGCCATGAGAGCGACAGTCCTTGCAAGGCGATCCGGGGTTTGAGCCGCGGAGATTCAAAGAAATGCACCCCGGCGATGCGAGGTGCGAATGCGGGGGTTCCATACCCAAATCTGCTTTGATGCGCAAGCGAGGGCGCGGTTGTCGCTTGACATTCTGCTTTGCCTCTACGACTTCATGGCATCGAAGGAGACAATCGCATGACCGAAGCTCGACGAACAACCATCGATGCCGGGGAAGTCGAACGTTTCTCTGCAATGGCTGCGGAATGGTGGAACCCCAACGGAAAATTCCGCCCGCTGCACAAGTTCAACCCCGTTCGCCTCGCCTATATCCGCGACAGCGTCGCCGCCCGATTCGGCCGCGACCCGCGCGCTGCAAAGCCGTTTGAGGGCCTGCGCATTCTCGACATCGGCTGCGGTGGCGGCCTGTTGTGCGAGCCGATGGCGCGCCTCGGGGCCGAAGTGGTCGGCGCCGACGCCTCCGAAACCAACATCGAAGTCGCCAAGCTGCACGCCGCTGAAGTCGGCGTCGCGATCGACTACCGCGCCACCACGGCAGAAGCCCTGGCCGACGCCGGCGAGAAATTCGACGTCGTGCTCAACATGGAAGTCGTCGAGCATGTCTCCGACGTCGATTTCTTCATCAGCCGCTGCGCCGAAATGGTGAAGCCGGACGGCATGATGTATGTCGCGACCATCAACCGCACGCTCAAGGCGCTCGGCCTGGCCATCGTCGGCGCGGAATATGTGCTGCGCTGGCTGCCGCGCGGCACTCATCAGTATGGCAAGCTGGTGCGCCCGGAAGAGCTGGAGCGGGCGCTGAGTGCTGCCGGCATGACCATCACCGACCGCACCGGCGTCAGCTACAACCCGCTGGCCGACCGCTGGGGCAAGTCGGCCGACCTCGACGTCAACTACATGGTGCTGGCGGAAAAGACCGCCGCTTAAAGATCAGGCCCTGATCTGCGCCTTGGTCGTCATCGCGACGCCGGCGCAGACGATCAGCGCGCCGACCCATGTCAGCGCATGGTAGCTTTCGCCGAGAAACCACGTTCCCGAAATCAGCCCGACGGCGGCGGCGACATAGCCGATCTGGCTGAGATAGATCGGCCCGCCGACCGCCTGCAGGCGGAAGAAGAACGCAAACATCGCCGACGCCGCCACCACCTGAAGCAACGACAGCACCGGCACGTCAAACACGCCGGTGATTGACGCCGCCGTGCCGGTGGCCAGGGTCAGCACAAACAGCAGCACTGCGGATGCCAGATGGCTTCCTGCCGCCAGTTCGATCGGGTCAGCGCCTTTCGGCCAGTCCCAGGTGCGGTAGACATTGCCCGCCGACAGGAACACCGGCACCGCCAGCCCCATCGCCACCCAGCCCAACGACGCCGGTTGCCCGGCCTCGCCGCGCGTTGTCGCCACCAGCAGCGCGCCGAGGAAGCCGACCACGATGCCGGCAATGCCAAGCGCGTTAGGTTTCTGCACCCCCATGACGATCGAGATCACCATGGTCAGCATCGGCGTCAGCGTGAACATGATGCCGACATAGCCCGCGCCCAGATGCGGCATCGCCGAAAACATCAGCAGATTGGGGACGGCGTAGGACAGGCCCGCGACGACAACAAAATAGCGCAAGCGCCCGAGGTCGAGCCCGATCCGGCCACCGCGCAACGTATGGGCGGCCAGCAGCGTCAGCCCTGCGCCGGCTGAAATCAGCAACGACCAGACGACCGGCGCAACGCCTGCCAGCCCCGACAGCTTGCCCAGCGGCAACGTCATGCCCAGCAAAGCGCCGGTGACAACCAGCAGGCCGATGGCCGAGTTCCACAACAGAGTCATGCAAGCCAACCCTCAGGATGTGCAACAGCCGTCATCCCGGAAGCCGGAGCGAAGCGGAGGCTATCCGGGATCCATTGGGCAGCGTGGCCGGATGGAGATTGTGGGCGACGGTGTCGACGGGCACCGAGGTGAGAACCCGGCCGGGCGCGACGATGGTCGGGCCAATGGGGCCCGGCTCTGCGGGAGCAAGCTCCCTTGGCCGGGATGACGGCGGGGGTGGTCGGCAACGTCGAGGAGGCCGCAACCAAGCGGGCGCTGATGACGGAGGAAGTGGCGCTGAGGCTCACTGGCACCCGGCTCAGTTCTTGTCGTCGGGGAATACGGGCAGCGGCATGAATTCGACGCCGTCTTCGACCAGCGCGCTGGCTTCCTCGAGAGTCGCTTCGCCGTAGATGCCACGGGCTTCCGTCTCGCCGAAGTGGATCTTGCGGGCTTCCTCGGCGAATTTGGTGCCGACATAGTCGGCGTTCTGGCGGGCTTTCTCGGCGAGGATCTTGAGCTGCGCCAGCGCCTTGCGCTGTTCGTCGCCCATCGCCAGCGCGATCATGTCCTGTTTGCGCGCGGTCGAGACGGCAGGCGCCATCAGCGCCTTTTCGACCTTGGGCGAATGGCAGATCGGGCAGGTGACGAAACCACGCTTCTTCTGGGTGTCGAAGTCGTCGCTGTTGCGGAACCAGCCTTCGAACTCGTGTTCCGCGTCGCAAATGAGCGAGAACCGGATCATGACGCGTTTTCCTTCTCGCCGATCAGTTCGACTTCGAAGTCGCGCGCGTTCTTCAGGTTCGGCACCTTGGCGCGTGCCTGAGCGGACGCCGCGAGGTCGATTTCGGCCAGCACCACGGCAGGCTCGTCGTGATCGGCCTCGGCGAGCACACGACCCCACGGGTCGACGATCAGCGAATGCCCGTAGGTCTCGCGGCCGTCTTCATGGAGCCCGCCTTGCGCGGCGGAAATGACAAAGGCGCCGTTTTCGATGGCACGGGCGCGTTGCAGCACGTGCCAGTGCGCCTCGCCGGTCTGGCGGGTGAAGGCGGCGGGCATGGTGAGAATCTGCGCGCCGGCCAGCGCCTGGGCGCGGAACAGCTGCGGGAAGCGGACGTCGTAGCACACCCCCATGCCGAGACGCGCGAACGGCAGGTCGACGACCACCGCTCTGGTGCCCGGCTGGTAGGTCGATGATTCGCGCCAGCTCTCGCCATTGTCGAGATCGACGTCGAACATGTGGATCTTGTCGTAGGTGGCAAGTTTTGTACCGTCGGGGCCGAACACCAGGCCGCGATTGGCGACCTTGCCGTCGGGGCGTGCGATCGCCGTCGAGCCGACATGAACGACAATACCCAGTTCACGCGCCAGCTGCGCCGCCTTCAGCGCCACCGGATCGTCGGCTTCCGGCTGCAGCATCGCCTTGAGGCTGGCCTTGTCACGCACCAGCGCGCCGGTCATCTCGGGCGACTGCACATAGACCGCGCCCTGCCCGGCTGCGTCGCGCACCAGCGCCTCAAACGCGGCAACGTTGCGTTCCAGGCTGGTGCCCGAGCGCATCTGCAGGGCGGCTACCTTGAAACTGCTCATCGTTTTATCCTTGCTCAGGCTCGGCCCAGCAGCGCGTCAAGCTTGCCCTCGCGCTCCAGCGCGTGAAGCTCATCCGAGCCGCCGACATGCACGTCGCCGATGAAAATCTGCGGAAATGTCGAACGCCCATGGGCACGCGTGATCATCTCCTGGCGCAGCTCCGGCGAGAAACTCGCGTCGTGCTCGGTGAAAGCCACGCCCTTGCTTTCCAGCAGGCGCTTTGCGGCAGAGCTGTAGGAGCACATTATACGCGTATAGATCGTCACGTCGGCCATAGGTTCCGTCCGGTTGTTATCTGTCTCATATAGTCTCGGGATCATCGGACCGGAAGTCCCCCGGCAACACCCGCGCAAAGGTGAGCACATCCACAGCCTGCGCGCCACCCGCCAAAAGCGCCTGCGTCACCGCGTAGACCGTCATTCCCGTCGTATAGACGTCGTCGATCAGCAGCACCCGCCGGCCACGGACGCGAATTTCACGCGCGTCGGGCACGAGGAACGCGCCGCGGACATTGTCTTCACGTTCGCGCGCGGCAAGTCCCACCTGGCTGCGCGTCGGCTTGATGCGCAGGACGGCATCAGGCTCGAACGGTTTGGCCGAGAGTGTGGCAAGCGCGCGGGCAAGCTCGGCCGACTGGTTGAAGCGGCGCAGAAAGAAACGCCGGCGGTGCAGCGGCACCGGCACGATGACGTCGGCAGACGCCACCAGCTCGCCGCCGGCCCGCAACATCCAGCGCGCCATCCACGGGGCCATCTCGGTGCGATCGCCGAATTTGAGGCTTTGCACCATCTGCCGCGCCACGCCGGAATAGGCGGCGGCGGCGCGGGCGCGGGCAAACGGCGGCGGGTTGGCGATGGCGTCGGCGCTGAGGATGCCCTCGCCCATGTCGTGCAGGAACGGCGTGCCCATCACCTCGCAGAACGGCCGCTCGATGAAGCGCAGCGACGGCCAGCAGCGTTCGCACAGGGTGCCGGGCAAATCGACCAGCCGGCGGCAGCCGCCACAGACCGGCGGAAACAGCATTCGGGCCGTCCACGTCGTTGTGGCGACAAACAGCCCCTTGAAACTGACGGCGCGATCAGTCACGAGAAATCCCACCCTGCCGGTACCATATCAGAAATGCCGGCCAATCGGCATCGACGATGCGCCGAGGAGTTGCATGGAACCTGTGTTCGATCTGGAAAGCCTGCTGGCGCGCAAGCGCAGGGCCGTACATCTGCGCGATCAGGGCGCGGACTTCCTGCTGCGCCGCGCCGTGGACGACGTCGCCGACCGGCTGTCGACGGTGCAGCGCAACTTTACCAATGCCGCCAGCGTGCTGTCGCAGACGCAAGCCGTCCACGCCATGCTGGCGCAATCGGGCAAGGTCGAGACCGCCATCCGCGTCGAAGCCGACGCAGCATTGCTCGACGGCGACGGGCTGGTGGCAACCGGTGAAGTGCTGCCGCTGGAGCCGGCGAGCCTCGACCTCGTGGTCTCGCTCTACGCGCTGCAGGAGGTCAACGACCTGCCGGGGATGCTGATCCAGATTCGCCGCGCGCTGCGCCCGGACGGGCTGTTCCTCGCCTGTCTGGCAGGATCGGGCACGCTGGCGGAGCTGCGCGAAGCGCTGCTGGCGGCTGAAACCGAGCTTTATGGCGGCGCCAGCCCGCGCGTGTTTCCGTTTGCCGATGTGCGCGACATGGGCGGCCTGCTGCAACGGGCGGGCTTCGCGCTGCCTGTGACCGACAGCGACAGCGTCACCGTGCGTTATGATTCGATGTTTGCGCTGATCCGCGATTTGCGCGCGATGGGGGCGACCAACAGCCTGATTGCCCGCAGCCGCAAACCGGCGCAGCGGGCGCTGTTCTTACGCGCGGCTGAAATTTATGCGGAACGCTTTTCCGACCCGGACGGGCGGGTGCGGGCGACATTCTCGACAATCTGGCTGTCTGGCTGGGCACCGCATGAATCGCAGCAGAAGCCGCTGAAACCCGGCAGTGCGACGGTTTCGCTGGCCAAAGTGCTGGGTGTGAACCCGGACGACACATAAGCCGACCGGTCGCTGCCTATTTCGGCAGCGCGGCTTCGATCTGGTTGAACTTGTTACCGAGATCGTTGCCAAGGACGGACGCGCCGCCGATGATTGCCAGCGAGATCAGCGTCGCGATCAGGCTGTACTCGATGGCGGTCGCACCGCTTTCGTCTCGAAGAAACCGTCTCAGCATCGTTCATTCCCCTGTTCGGGGCGCTACCCCTCACGCCTGCGCCAAGGGTACCGACGAGGCGATGAGGAAAGGTTAACGCGACCGTTGGGATTTGCCGCAATCAGCAATCGCCGGTGCGCATACCGTTTTCACGGATGATGCAGACCGAATTCGGCGACGGTTGCAGCACGCTGCGGCGCACCGTGTAGGCCCCGTTGCTGCGCGGGCCGATGGCGCCGGTGGACATCATGTCGAGGCCGGCCGGATAAGGCTGGCTTACGAAGGCTGCCTGCGCCATGCGCTTGCTCTGAGTGTCAAGAAGTGGGGTCAGGAACAGCGCCAACCCGATGGCAGCCGATCCGAACAGCAAACTTATCCGCAACGCGCCCATGCCTGCACCACCGAAATTCCAGCCGCGCTGGAGACGCGGTCTTTCCCAGTTGTCACGCAATGCCATGTCCAACCCCGCCGCACTCAAGCTAATGCCTCAATGTTTCACGGTCTGCTAAAGGATTGCTTAACGATACTGGCAGCGTCGTCAGAGCAGGTCGATGAGGAACGGGATCAGCGGCGCGTCGGCCGGCGGCATGTCGTAGTCGCGCAGCTTGTTGGGTCGCACCCATTTCAGCGCCTGATGCTCGAGCATCTGCGGCGTGCCCCAGAAGCGGCGGCAGACGAACAGCGGCATCAGCAGGTTGAAGCCGTCATAGCTGTGGCTGGCGAAGGTCAGCGGCGCCAGACAGGCGGTCTTGGTCTCGATGCCGAGCTCCTCGGCAAGTTCGCGCACGACGGTTTCCTCCGGGGTTTCGCCCGGCTCGACCTTGCCGCCGGGAAACTCCCACTTGCCGGCCAGCTGCTTGCCTTCCGGCCGCTGGGCGATCAGCACGCGGCCATCGGCATCGACCAGCGCGCACGCGGCGACCAGCAGCAGCTTCTTGGGGGACGTTGTCGGCTCTGGCGCGCTCATGTGCCCTCCTGGGTGTCCGGCTGACGATAATGATAGCGGTAGATTTCCGAAAAACCCATCGAGCGGTAGAGGCTGATGGCCGCTTCGTTGTCGGCCTCGACCTGCAGCCACGCCTTGCGCGCGCCCTGCGTATAGGCCCATTTCAGCGCCGATAAGAGCGTGCGCCGGCCGTAGCCGCGGCCGCGTTGGCTGGCCTGCGTCGCCACCTCGAACAGCCCGGCCAGATCGCCGTCGCGCACGCAGATCGCGGTCGAGATCGGCTCGCCCGCCTGCTCGTGGACGAACAGGCCCTTTTGCGGCTGGATCGTGCTGATGACTTCCGACAGGCCCGGACGCTGGTCCGGCGCGAGATTGCCGATGGAGATGGCGGCGCTGATGAAGCGGCCCATGTCCTGCATCGGAATCTGGTGCAAGGCATCGCCGACCATGGCCTCGTCGAGCCGGGCGCTCATCACCAGCGATTCGGAGAATGTGCGCCAGCCGAGCCCGTCGAGATAGGCGCTGATCTTGTCGCCCGACAGCGGCGACATGCGGAAGGTCAGCGGACGCCCGAACGCCTCGAAGCGGCGGCTCAGGCGGGCGATGCGTTCGGCAAGGTTGCCATCGTCGCCGGGATCGAGCGGATTGACGGAATTGAGGCGCTTGGCCGGATGCCCGGCGGTGAGCCGCACCGCCCACGCGCCATCATAATGAACCGAGGTTGCCGGCCATGCGCGCGCGCCCGCCGCCTCGAAACGGCGGACGGTGGCAAGGCTCAGGCCATTTTTGTCGCGATGCGTCATGCAGCCTGTGCGTCAGCTCCGGTAATCGCCGTTGATCGCGACGTATTCCTTCGTCAGATCGCAGGTCCACACCGTCGCCTTGCCACGGCCAAGGCCGATGTCGACGCGAATGGCGACTTCGTCGCGCTTCATGTAGTCGGAGGTTGCGGCTTCCGAATAGGTCGGGTCGCGCTCGCCCTCATGGGCAACGCGGATGTCGCCGAACCAGATCGCCAGCAGGTCGCGGTCGGCGGGTTCGCCGGCCTTGCCGACAGCCATCACCACGCGGCCCCAATTGGCGTCCTCGCCGGCAACCGCCGTCTTGACCAGCGGCGAATTGGCGATCGACAGCGCGATGCGCTTGGCCGAACGGCCGGACTTGGCGCCGGTGACGGTAATTTCGACCTGCTTGCGCGCGCCTTCGCCGTCGCGAACGACCTGCAGAGCGAGGTTCTTCAGCATCTTGTTGAGCGCGCGGCGGAACTGCGCCAGACGCGCGTCCTTCGGATCGCTGATGCGCGGCGCGCCACGCTTTTCAGCAGCGCCGGTGGCAAACAGCATCAGCGTGTCGCTGGTCGAGGTATCGCTGTCGACGGTGACGGCGTTGAAGGTCTTGCCGACGCCCTTCGACAGCAGATCCTGCAAGGCTGGCGCGTCAATCGGCGCATCGGTGGCGACAAAGGACAGCATCGTCGCCATGTCGGGCGCGATCATGCCGGCACCCTTGGCGATGCCGTTGATCGTCACTTCGGTGTCGCCGAGCATCACCTTGGCGGTGGCGTATTTCGGATAGGTATCGGTGGTCATGATCGCCTGGCCGGCTTCGGCCCAGCGGGTGCCATCGGCCTCTTTGACCATGCCCTCCAGAAGATGGGAGAATTTGCCCGGATCAAGCGGCTCGCCGATCACGCCGGTGGAGGCGAGGAAGACCTCGCCCTCGCCGCAGCCGGCAGCCTTGCTGGCGGCCTTGCCGGTCATTGTCGTGGTGTCGCGGCCCTTCTTGCCGGTGAAAGCATTGGCGTTGCCGGAATTGACCACGAGGATGCGCGCCGTTCCGCCCGGAAGGTTCTGGCGGCAGAAATCGACCGGGGCCGACGGGCACAGCGAGCGTGTGAACACGCCCGCCGCCGTCGTGCCTTCGTCGAACACCATGGCCAGCAGGTCTGTCCGACCCTTGTATTTGATCCCCGCCTGCGCGGTCGCGATGCGCACGCCGTCAATGGCGGGCATCTTGGGTTGCTTCTTCGGCGCGAGAGGAGAAATAGCGTCGGACATGGCTGCTGGTTCCGGTGAGGCGAGTGTGTTGGTTATTCGTGGTCGTGGTCGTCTTCGCCGTCCTCGGCCTGCGCAGCAGGTTCGAGAGCAGCCTTCAGCGCCGGATCGGTGATCTCGACGGCAGCACCTTCACGCAGCTTGGCGACCACGTCGAAATAGGCCTGACGCAGCAGCATCGAGCGGAACTGGCCCTGCACCTGGTCGAATGCCGGCGGCTGCTGGGCGCGCTTGTCCTCAAGCTTGATGACGTGGAAGCCGAACTGGGTCTTGACCGGCTCCTTGGAATAGTCGCCGACATTCATGGCGAACACGGCCGTCTCGAACTCCGGCACCATCTGGCCGGCGGCAAAGTAGCCGAGGTCGCCGCCCTGTGCGGCCGCGCCGTCCTGCGACTTTTCCTTGGCGATGGCTTCGAAGTCGCCGCCCTTGTCGAGCTCGGCGATGATCGCCTTGGCTTCTTCCTCGGTCGGCACGATGATGTGGCGCGCGCGCACTTCGTTGGCGGGCGTCAGCGCGGCGATCTGCTTGTCGTATTCGGCGCGCACGGCTTCGTCGGTCACCTTGGAGGCGACTTCCTTG
Organism: Aerobium aerolatum; assembly: GCA_040391705.1. Classification (GTDB taxonomy): domain Bacteria; phylum Pseudomonadota; class Alphaproteobacteria; order Rhizobiales; family Rhizobiaceae; genus Aerobium; species Aerobium aerolatum_A. The sequence continues at coordinate 4,666 of JBEBXE010000035.1, read as the reverse complement.
TCAATATAAGCGCTGTGCAGCGCGCGCTGGCGCAGCACGTCCATGCGGCGCTTGAATTCGTCGTTGTCGGCAAGACCCTTGGCCTCGGCTTCGGTCGACAGCAGGCGGATTTCGATCAGGGCCGACAGCGCGGCAGCGCGGCGCTGTTCTTCCGGCAACTGGGCAAACTGCTGATCCAGATCCAACAAAGCAATGTCCAGATCTGCTTCCGTCACAGAATGGCCGTTGATGGTGGCGACGACTGTATCGCCTTGCGCCAGGGCTACACCTGCCAGGAGAGTCAGGGCGGTAGCCGCGCCGATACCAACGATCGACAGGCGACGGAACGGGTTCTTCATTGAATGTTCTCCAGGTCGGGGATTTGCCGCGGGAGCGGCGATCCACCTTCAAACCAGCCAAAATGTGGCGATTTTCCGCTCGCCCGCGACTGGACGCACAGCGTTGACATCGCCGGTGCCCCCTCTTATCTGTCCTTCGACTTGGCGTCCAGAAGCGATTTTGTGACGCTTTCCACAGTTGCAAAAAGCCCGCGCAGGCATGGTTTGTGGGTTGTTACCGGCGCAACGTCCGGTGTTTCATTCTGAAAGGACCTTTTATGGTCAGCTTTGGCGCTTTTGCCCGCAAGATTTTCGGCTCTTCCAATGATCGCCGCATCAAGGGCTTCCAGCCTCGCGTGGACGCTATCAACGCGCTGGAGAAAGAACTCGAGGCCCTCTCGGATGAAGCACTCAAGGCGCGCACCGATGAGTTCCGCAAACAGATTGCCGACGGAAAATCGCTCGACGACCTGCTGGTCCCGGCATTTGCCACGGTCCGCGAAGCTTCAAAGCGCACGCTTGGCCTGCGCCCCTTCGACGTTCAGCTGATCGGCGCCATGGTGCTGCACGGCGGCAACATCGCCGAAATGCGCACCGGTGAAGGCAAGACGCTGGTCGGTACACTGCCGACCTATCTCAATGCGCTGTCCGGCAACGGCGTGCATGTCGTCACCGTCAACGACTACCTCGCCAGCCGCGACGCCGAGAGCATGGGGCGGCTGTACAGCTTCCTCGGCCTGACCACCGGCGTCATCGTTCATGGCCTGTCCGACGAAGAGCGCCAGGCAGCCTATGCCTGCGACATCGTCTACGCCACCAACAACGAGCTCGGCTTCGACTATCTGCGCGACAACATGAAGTATGACCGCGCCCAGATGGTGCAGCGCGGCCACAACTACGCCATCGTCGACGAGGTCGACTCGATCCTGATCGACGAAGCGCGCACGCCGCTGATCATTTCCGGTCCGCTCGAAGACCGTTCCGAACTCTACATCACCATCGACACCTTCATCCCGCGCCTCGTCGAGGCCGATTATGAAGTCGATGAGAAGCAGCGTACGGCGACCTTCACCGAGGAAGGCACCGAAAAGCTGGAGAACATGCTGCGCGAGGCGGGCCATCTGAAGGGCGAGTCGCTCTACGACATCGAAAACGTCGCCATCGTCCACCACGTCAACAACGCGCTGAAGGCCCACCGCCTGTTCCAGCGCGACAAGGACTATATCGTGCGCAACGGCGAGGTCGTCATCATCGACGAATTCACCGGCCGCATGATGCCGGGCCGCCGTTTCTCCGAAGGTCTCCACCAGGCGCTGGAAGCCAAGGAACACGTCAAGATCCACCCCGAGAACCAGACGCTGGCCTCGATCACCTTCCAGAACTACTTCCGCATGTACAAGAAGCTGGCCGGCATGACCGGTACGGCGCTGACCGAAGCGGAAGAGTTCGGCAACATCTACGGCCTCGACGTGTCGGACATTCCGACCAACGTGCCGGTGGCGCGCATCGACGAGGACGACGAGGTCTATCGGACGATCGAGGAAAAATACAAGGCGATCATCCGCGAGATCAAGGCGGCCCACGCCAAGGGCCAGCCGACGCTGGTCGGCACCACCTCGATCGAGAAGTCGGAATACCTCGCCGAGCGCCTGCGCAAGGAAGGTTTCAGCGATTTCCAGGTGCTGAACGCCCGCCACCATGAGCAGGAAGCCTCGATCGTCGCCCAGGCCGGACGCCCCGGCTCGATCACCATCGCCACCAACATGGCCGGTCGCGGCACCGACATCCAGCTCGGCGGCAACGCCGACATGCGCATCGCGCAGGAACTGGAGGACATGCCAGCCGGTCCGGAGCGCGACGCCATGGAAAAGGCGATCCGCGACGACATCGCGGTGTTGAAGGAGAAGGCGCTGGCCGCCGGCGGCCTCTATGTGCTGGCCACCGAACGCCACGAAAGCCGCCGCATCGACAACCAGCTGCGCGGCCGTTCCGGCCGTCAGGGCGACCCTGGCCTCTCCAAGTTCTTCCTGTCGCTGCAGGACGACCTGATGCGCATCTTCGGGTCCGACCGCATGGATTCGATGCTGCAGAAGCTCGGCCTCAAGGAAGACGAAGCCATCATCCATCCCTGGATCAACAAGGCTCTGGAAAAGGCGCAGAAGAAGGTCGAAGCCCGCAACTTCGACACCCGCAAGAACCTGCTCAAATACGACGACGTGATGAACGACCAGCGCAAGGTGGTGTTCGAGCAGCGTCTGTCGCTGATGGACGGCGAAAACCTCGGTGAAACCGTGGCCGAGATGCGCCAGGACGTCATCGACGACATGATCGCCAAGCACATCCCCGAAACCGCCTATGCCGAACAGTGGGACCTCGACGGCCTCAAGGAAGCGGTGATCACCAACCTCAACCTCGATTTGCCGATCCACGACTGGGCGCGCGAAGAGGGCATCGACGAGGAACAGATCCGCGAACGCGTCATGGAAGCGACCAATGCGGCCGCCGCCGACCGCGCCGAGCGCTTCGGTGCCGACATCATGTCCTATGTCGAAAAGTCGATCGTGCTGCAGGCGCTTGACCATCTGTGGCGCGAGCATCTCGTCAATCTCGATCACCTGCGTTCGGTGGTCGGCTTCCGCGGCTACGCCCAGCGCGATCCGCTGCAGGAGTACAAGACGGAAGGCTTCGAGCTGTTCCAGGCGATGCTCGGCAATCTGCGTCAGGTCGTGACCGCCCAGCTGATGCGGGTCGAACTGGTGCGCGAGGCCGCCGAAGCCCCGCCACCGCAGGCACCGTCCGACATGCGCGGCCAGCACATCGACGCTTCGACCGGCGAAGACGACTTCAACGAGGGTGACCTCGCGCTGGCCGATGCCCGCGTCGTCCCGGCCGAGGAGCGCGATCCCAATAATCCCTCGACATGGGGCAAGGTCGGCCGCAACGAAGCCTGCCCGTGCGGCTCCGGCAAGAAGTTCAAGCACTGCCACGGCGCGTTCGCCTGATGACAGTATAACCCGGCGGGTGGTGCGTCCTTCGAGGCTCGCTCCGCTCGCACTTCAAGATGAAGACGGTGGTTTGTCGTATCCTCGACGGTGTGGGCTGGATTCACAACAGCCCTCATCCTGAGGTGCGCGCGTAAGCGAGCCTCGAAGGAGGCACGGCCTACATCCCGGCGGGTACGATCTGGGTCAGCAGGCGCGCCAGTTCGGCCTGACGGCGGCAGCCGGTCTTGGCGAACACGCCCTTGAGCTGGGTGCGCACCGTGCCCGGCGTCTTGCCATCTTCCAGCGCGATTTCTTCCACCGTGTGGGCAGACGCGATGCGCGCTGCCAGCGCGGCTTCCATCGGCGTCAGGTCGAACAGCACCTGAAGCAGCGAGTTGGAGCGGATCGGGCTTTGCGTCGCCTTGGTCAGGATCAGGATCGCCGCGACCTGGTTGAACACGTCGCGGGCACTCTTGCGCACCGGCACGACGTGCAGCACCGCCGGAAGGCCGACACCCTCGACATTGAGCACCGGAATCGACTGCACGCCGCCGGTAAGAATCCGTGCCAGCGCCTGTTCGAGCTGGAGATTGGCGCGCACATCGTGAAGCGCCACACGGTCGCCGCCGCGCGTCGACAGGAACTGGCGTTCGGCGTCGAACAGCTTGTTGGCGACGAGCACTGTCCCCGAACTGGCGACGCCGCAGGCCACCAGCCCCACGGCCTCCAATGTTTCGACGGCGGTGCGGGTGCGCTCGAACGACAGCCGCGTTGACAGCAGGGCCGCGCGCGCCAGATGCGGCCGCAGCTTGTCCAGTGTTCCCACCACCTCCGGCGAGACCGGGCCATCACGATAGCGGCCTTCGGAATGGATCACAACCATGTCGCCGTCGGGCAATGACAGCGTGGTGCCGACCGCAAAGCCCAACCCCTTCGGAATCAGATATTCTTGATAGAGCGGCTCGCGGTCGATCTCGGCCTGCGTCATCAGATCGTAGTCGGTGACGAATCCGAACGGATTGAGGTCCGCGAGGCGGGTCGTACGACGATTTCCCGGGTAGAGATCATAGTGCGCAGAGACGGTTTCCTGTGCCGCAGATTCAGACATGATCCAGTGCGGAACGGTGTCACGCACGGAGACCGCAACCGTCCACGCAGTACCCGACAGGCGCGTTACTTCGCCAAGCACCTCGGGCCAAAGCTCCGGAATCACCGACGCTTCATATATGCTGTCGATAAGCAGTGATGGATCGACCTTTGACACCGATCCCGCCCTCCTTTAGCCGACACCGTATTTCACGTCGTATTTGGAGACTATGAAATACCAGATTTGAACACAAAGACAGCCCAAATACCCATTGGGCG
>JBEBXE010000034.1:0-17085 GCA_040391705.1 Aerobium aerolatum | reverse complement strand
CGACTATCTGAAGCGCAAGCCGGGTGCGTTCCGCGTCATCGACACCCATGCCGGGGTCGGGCTCTACGACCTGTCGTCGGAAGAAGCGCAAAAGACCGGCGAATGGCGCGACGGCATCGGCAAGGTGCTGGACGCGCAGGCCCCCGGCCCGGTCGAAGCCCTGCTCGCTCCCTACCTGGAGGCGGTGCGCTCGTTCAATGACGGCCATCCGTTCCGTTTCTATCCGGGATCGCCGGTGATCACCCGGCAGCTGCTGCGTACAACCGACCGGCTCACCGCCATCGAGCTGCACCCGGCGGATTTTTCGGCTCTGCAGACATATTTTTCCGGCGACTGGCAGGTGCGCGCCATCGAACTGGACGGTTATCTGGCACTGGGCGCGCATCTGCCGCCGAAGGAAAAGCGCGGGCTGGTGCTGGTCGATCCGCCATTCGAGCAGCCCGGCGAATTCGACCGGCTGGTCGACGGTCTGGTCCGGGCTTGCAAGCGCTGGCCGGGCGGTACCTACGCGTTGTGGTATGCGATCAAGGATCGGGACGCGGTCGCAGCGTTTCGTCAGCGGTTGCGCGACACCGGGATTGCGAAGATGCTCGACATCAGCTTCGAGGTGCGCGCACGCTCGGCAGAGCCGCGCTTCGACGGAACCGGCATGATCGTCGTCAACCCGCCCTTCGTGCTGGAGGATGAAATGAAGCTGATTTTGCCATGGCTGCACCAACTGCTGGGCGAGCAAGGCGCACCGGCTCCAAGGCTGGAATGGCTGGGCGCACGCGCTTGACACGGTGAACCCTACATCGAAACAGCGACTTGACCGATTCGTCGGCTTTGATCAGACTGCGTCCACATAAGATTCGGGCAATGCGCCCATCTCGGAGGCCTGAATGACCCGCTTCGTCCGCCTGCTCATGGCATCTTTCATCGCGCTGGCGGGCGCGACAGCGTCCGTTCAGGCGGCCGATCCAGTCTCCCTTCGCTTCGACGAGCCGGGGATTTGCGGCAGCGCCCAGGTGCTGAACAAGATTACGCGCAACTTCCGCTACCAGGTGGCGCATGTGCCGCACCTGCCGCAGGTCGAGATCGTCGATTTCGACCGGATCGCCGAAAGCCGGTTCAAGCCGCAGACAGCCGAGTGGCCGATCGAGCGTCGCTACTGCCACGCCAAGGTCGATCTTTCCAACGGCCACAAGCGTGACGTCTGGTACCTGATCGAACGACCGATGGGATTTGCAGGCAAGGGCAGCAATGTCGAATTCTGCGTCTCCGGCTTCGATCGCTGGAATGTCTATGGCGGACGTTGCCTGTCGCTGCGCTGACCCTTCACCGCTCCTGATGATGCGCCGCGCGCTCATCGCGCTTGCCGTGGCGTTTTCAGTCGCCGCCTGCCAGCCGGACGCTGCCGGAAGCGCGTCGACGACGGCCGTGCCGCAGGGCGGCAGCTACGATTTCTTCGTGCTGTCCCTGTCGTGGTCGCCGACGCATTGCGAAACCGAAGGGGCGTCCGCCAACCGCCAGCAATGCGGCGCGCAGCAATCGCACGGCTTCGTCGTGCATGGACTTTGGCCGCAGTTTGAAAACGACTGGCCGGAATTCTGCGACAGTCGCGAGCCCAAACGGGTTCCCGAAGCGCTGCTGCGCGAAAATCTCGACATCATGCCGTCGGGCTCGCTGATCGGGCATCAATGGCGCAAGCATGGCTCGTGTTCGGGGCTCAGCCAGCGCGACTATTTTTCCGTCGTGCGCGCGGCCCGCGACAAGATCGTCGTTCCGGAGCGCTACCGCGATCTCGACGACAGCCTCAGCATCGCACCAGACATGGTGGAGCGAGACTTCCTGGCCGCCAATCCAGCCATGCCCGCCAATGGCATCGCCATCATCTGCAAGGAGCGCTACGTCTCTGAGGCGCGCATCTGTCTGACGAAAGACCTGCAATTCCGCGCCTGCCCGCAAGTCGACGCCCGCGCCTGCCGCATGCCGCGCGCAACAATGCCTGCGTCTTCAAGCGGCTGAACGGATACCACTTTTCGGTCCGATACTTTAGCGTGACGGCTCGACTCACTTCTGGAGACCGTGATGGCCGTCGTCTATTATTCCTCAGCATCGCCCTATTCCGCCAAGGTCCGCCTTGCCGCAGCATGGTGCAACATCCCGATCGACGCCAGGGTCGTCGATACCAATGCGGAACCGGCAGAACTACTGAATGCCAATCCGCTGGGCAAAATCCCGGTGCTGATCACCGACGACGGCAAGAGTATCTATGACAGCCGCACCATCACCCAATATCTGAACCGGGTCTCCGGTGGCGCGCTCTATCCGCGCAATGCCGACAAGCGGCTGGAGGCGGAACTGCTCGAGGCACTGGCGGACGGCATCTGCGATTGCCTGCTGGCGCATGTCTACGAGCGCCGCATGCGGCCGGAGGACAAGATTCACCAGCCATGGCTCGACAAGCAATGGAGCAAGGTCGGGCGTGGGCTCGATCTGCTGGCGGCCAACCCGCCGAAGCTGACGAAGAAGGCGACCGGCGGACACATCGCGCTGCGCGCGACGCTCGGCTATCTGGCGCTGCGGTTTGACGGTCAGTGGGAAAAAGGCCGTTCGAAGCTGACCCGCTGGGCGAAACGCTTCGACGAGCGCTTTCCCGAACTGGCGGAGCTGTTGCCGCGCGCCTGAGAATAAATACAAAAAAAGGCCCGGATTGCTCCGGGCCTTTTTCAACCGATCTTGCGAACGATTAGAACTTCACGCCGAGACCGATCATGACGCGGTGGTTGTCCGAGTCAACCTTGCCCGAACCAACGCCTGGCAGATCGTAGGTCTTGCTGCCGTAGTCCGTGTAACGGTACTCAGCACGTGCGAACACGTCCTGGGTCAGCTTGACGTCGGCGCCGGCGCCAACGGTGTAGCCAACGAGGCCCTTGGTGTCATGGACGCCGGTTGCAACGTCGGTGATGCGCTGGTTTTCCATTGCAACACCTGCCGTGCCGTACAGCAGAACGTCGTCGTTCACTGCCACACCAACGCGACCACGGACCGAACCGTCAACGCGGCTACGCGAATGCGTGCCGAATGCGGTGCCCTTGATGTCGCTGTAGTTCACGTCACCTTCGATACCGTAGACAAACTGGCCGTCCTGGAAGTTGTAACCGCCGAACACGCCACCCTGCCAACCTTCGGTGCCGATGCTGCCGCCTGGGCCGCGAACGGTGCCGTTGAAGCCGTAGCCGAGCTGTGCACCGAGGTATGGGCCAGCCCACGAGCTAACTGGGGTCGACTCAAAAATCGGCGCCGGAGCTGCAGGCTCCTGGTAGACCACGTCGGCAGCCAATGCCGGTGCAGCCATAAAGCCCAGGGCAGCAGCCGACAGGGCGAACTTGGTCTTGATATTCATGGTAGTACTCCTTTGCCGCAGGAAGCAATCACGCGCTTCCCCCTTCATGATGACGCAACCACCTGATGGGAGGTAAATGGTTGACTGCGTCCGCGGTTCCTTATCTGGGCGCGAAATACGGCTGAACAAGACCTGAAAATAGGATTTTCCCCGGCGAGAAAAAGGCGGAAATGTGACGTTGCCTTTCAGCCACACCCATGTCAGCTATGAAATCCGCCACGTCCGCACAGCGCTTGGTGCCAGCGCGAAGCTAGCCTATATCAGGGAAAAGGCTCATTAATCCAAGCGTTTTGGGGCCGAGCAGATCGAGGACGGAAACTTCATGACGACAACGCAGCCTCCAGTGGCGCTGGTGACAGGCGGGGCTCGACGCATCGGCGCGGTCATCGTGCGCGATCTTGTCAAGGCCGGATATCCTGTCGCCATTCATTGCAATTCCTCACGGGAGGAAGCCGATGCGCTGGCGGCAGAGCTGACGGCCAGCGGTGGCAAGGTGTGCGTGGTGCAGGCCGACCTGTCGGATATGGAAGCGGTTGCTAGCCTTGTTCCCCAGGTCGCGCGCGATCTCGGACCGGTCAGGCTGCTGATCAACAATGCCTCGATCTTCAATGACGACGCGGCGGACTCGTTCGAATGGTCGACATGGGACAAGCATTTCGACGTGCATCTGAAAGCCCCGGTTCTTCTCGGGCAAAAGCTGCTGGACGGACTGCCCGCAGCGGCCGACGGGTTGATCGTCAACATCATCGACCAGCGCGTCTGGCGGCCGACGCCACGCTTCTTCTCCTATACGTTGTCGAAATCCGCGTTGTGGACGGCGACGCGCACGATGGCGCAATCTTTCGCGCCGCGTGTGCGCGTCAACGCCATCGGCCCCGGCCCGACCTTGATGAACCAGCGCCAGGACGCCGGCGATTTCCAGAAGCAGATCGACGCGCTGCTGTTGCGGCGCGGTCCGGAGCTTGACGAATTTGGCGCGACGATCCGGTACCTGTGGCAAGCTCGCTCGGTCACCGGCCAGATGATTGCGCTCGACGGCGGCCAACACCTCGCCTGGAAGACGCCGGACGTGTACGGGGTCGTGGAATGAAACGCCCGTTCTCCACAACCCCTGCCATAGACCCGGACGATGACCTGCCGGACACGGACATCGACGCGGAAGATGCAGCTGACGCGCCTGCCGCGCGGGGCCTGGCCGATCTTGGGGCAGATCTCGGCATCGAGTGGGACTGCGAGCGCGGCGACATCGAAGGCAAGGTCGGCATCGAGGTGATCCAGACGCTGGTCAAGCGGCTGCCGAACGCACCGGGCGTCTATCGGATGATCAATGCCGCCGGCGACGTGCTTTACGTCGGCAAGGCGCGCAGTCTGAAAAAGCGCGTCACCAATTATGCGCAGGGGCGCGGCCACACCAATCGCATCGGGCGGATGGTGAGCGAGACCGCGACGATGGAATTCCTCGTCACCCGCACCGAAACCGAAGCGTTGCTGCTCGAAGCCAACCTCATCAAGCGGCTGCGGCCGCGCTTCAACGTGCTGCTGCGCGACGACAAGTCGTTTCCCTATATCCTCATCACCGCCGACCACCGCGCGCCTGGCCTGTTCAAGCATCGCGGCGCGCGCTCGCGCAAAGGCGACTATTTTGGCCCGTTCGCCTCCGCCGGTGCGGTCGACCGAACCATCAACGCCCTGCAGCGCGCCTTCCTGCTGCGCTCCTGCACCGATTCGTTCTTCGAGAACCGGACGCGGCCGTGCCTGCTGTTCCAGATCAAGCGCTGCTCCGCGCCATGCACCGGTGAAGTCAGCGACACCGACTATGCCGAGCTTGTCTCTGAGGCCGAGGACTTTCTGTCCGGCCGCTCCGGACGGGTGAAATCGGAAATCTCGTCTGCGATGCAGCAAGCGTCTGAGGCGCTCGACTTCGAGCGGGCTGCAATCTACCGCGACCGCCTGTCGGCGCTGTCACATGTGCAAAGCCATCAGGGCATCAATCCGCAATCGGTCGAAGAAGCAGACGTTTTCGCCATTCACCAGGAAGGCGGACAGAACTGCATCGAGGTGTTTTTCTTCCGCACCGGGCAGAACTGGGGCAACCGCGCCTATTTCCCGCGCGCCGACCCGGCGCTCGAGACATCCGAGGTGCTGGGAGCCTTCCTGGCCCAGTTCTATGACGACAAGCCCTGCCCGCGCCTCGTGCTGTTGTCACATGAGATCGAGGACCACGCGCTCCTGACCGAAGCGCTGACGCTGCGCGCCGGCTACAAGGTGACGGTGGCGGTGCCGCAACGGGGCGAAAAGAAAGAGCTGACCGACCACGTGCTGCAAAACGCACGGCAGGCTCTTGGCCGCCGGCTGGCCGAGACGTCGTCACAAACAAAGCTGCTGGCTGGGCTGGCGGAAACCTTCGCGCTGGAAAAGGCGCCGCGCCGCATCGAAGTCTACGACAACTCGCACATCATGGGCACCGCCGCTGTCGGCGCGATGATCGTGGCGGGGCCGGAAGGGTTCGTCAAAAACCAGTACCGGAAGTTCAACATCCGCTCGACCGACATCACCCCCGGCGACGATTTCGGCATGATGCGCGAGGTCATGGAGCGACGCTTCAGCCGTCTCATCAAGGAACACGCCGAGCCTGCGCCGGTCATCGCCGACCCCAACCCGGAAGACGATGCGTTTCCGGACTGGCCCGATCTGATCCTGATCGACGGCGGCCAGGGACAGATGTCGGCGGTGCGAAAGATACTCGACGACCTCGGCATTGCCGACAAGGTGCAGGCCATCGGCATCGCCAAGGGCGTCGACCGTGACGCCGGACGGGAACGCTTCTTCGTGCGTGGGCGCGATCCGTTCACGCTGCCGGTGCGCGATCCCGTGCTCTACTTCGTCCAGCGCATGCGCGACGAAGCGCATCGATTCGCCATCGGCACGCATCGGGCGCGCCGCAAAAAGGAGCTGGTGCGCAACCCTCTCGACGAAATCGCCGGAATCGGCCCGGGACGAAAGCGCGCACTGCTACATCACTTCGGCACCGCAAAAGCAGTCAGCCGCGCCGGAATTGACGATCTTATGAAGGTAGAGGGCATTTCGCAGCGCGTGGCGCAGCAGATTTACGGCCATTTCCACGAAAATGGATGAGCCGGGGGACGGTGGGGGCGAGGTACGGCATTTTGCGAGGTTGACCAAATCCGGGGTCATCCTATTACTAGAGCTGAAATTATAGTGGGAAGCCATGTCGAGACGCGCCTTCAATTTACCCAATATGCTGACCTACGCGCGAATTCTCGCCGTACCGCTGATCGTGCTGTGCTTCTATATGGAAGGCCGTCTGCGCCCCACCGAGTGGTGGCGCTGGGTGGCTGTCTGGATCTTCATCGTCGCCAGCATCACCGACTATTTCGACGGCTACATCGCGCGCATCTGGGAGCAGACGTCCAACATCGGCAAGATGCTGGACCCGATCGCCGACAAGCTGCTGGTGTCCTCCGTGCTGCTGCTGCTGGCCTATGACCGCACCATCGACAAGTGGTCGCTGTGGGCGGCGATCATCATTCTGTGCCGGGAAATGCTGGTGTCGGGCCTGCGCGAATACCTCGCGGCGTTGAAAGTCTCGGTGCCGGTGACGCAACTGGCGAAATGGAAGACGACGATGCAACTCGTCGCCATCGGCTTCCTGCTGGCTGGACCGGCAGGCGATCAGGTTCTGCCGTACACGACGGAAATCGGCATTGCCCTGCTCTGGGTCTCGGCGATCGTGACGCTGTACACCGGCTACGACTATTTCCGCGCCGGCCTCAAGCACGTCATCAACGAATAGCGGGAGGCGTGTCATGAAGCTCAAATATTTCGCCTGGGTGCGTGAGCGGATCGGCAAGGCCGAGGAAGACGTCGACCTGCCCGCGGAAGTCGTATCGGTGCGCGACCTGCTCGTCTGGCTGCGCCAACGCGACGACGGCTATGCACAGGCGCTGCAATATCCGGAAGCGATTCGCGTCGCGATCAATCAGGAGCATGTCGATCACAAGCAGCCCATCGGCGATGCGCGCGAGATCGCGCTGTTCCCGCCGATGACGGGTGGCTGAGGCGATGCCTGCCCCTGTCGCCACGCTTGAACCGCGCATCCGCGTCCAGCAGGACGATTTCGACCTGTCCACCGAAACATCCAGGCTGACGGCGGGCCGGACCGATATCGGCGCGGTCGTCGCCTTTTCCGGCCTGTGCCGCGACGAAGGCGGGGCGCTGGCAGCGCTTGAGCTGGAACACTATCCCGGCATGGCCGAAGCCGAGATCGCCCGCCTCGCGCAGCAGGCGATCGCGCGCTGGCCGCTGCAGGGACTGAGCATCATTCATCGCTACGGCACGATAAAACCAGGCGAAAACATCGTCCTGGTGGTGGCGGCGTCGGCACATCGCCACGCCGCGTTTGAGGCGGCGTCGTTCCTGATGGACTTTCTCAAGACACGCGCGCCGTTCTGGAAACGCGAGCACGGCACGGATGGCAGCGCGCATGGCTGGGTCGCCGCCAAGACGGAAGACGACGACGCACAATCGCGCTGGTCTGAAGCCTGATCCGGCTCTTCACATCCCGTTAAGGATGCGCAAAACCTTCCTCCTAATTTAGCGGATTCGAAACAACCTTTCCCCTAGCTTGCCGTCAGGCAGATGGTGGGCATACGCATGGGTTTGTTGAGTTCCGTTTTCGACCAGTTGGGGCATGCGAACGCATGGCTCCTTGCCGGCAATGCCGTTTTCATCTGCCTTCTGCTGATCGCCACCGTTCAGTATTACCGCCTCAGGCTTTCAAACATCGACACGCAGGCGCGCCAGCGTGATCTGATCGAAAATCTATCCGACGGAATCTACCGGTCATCGCCTGACGGGCGGCAACTTAGCGCCAACAAGGCGCTGGTTCGCCTCAACGGCTACGACAGCGAAGCCGAGATGCTGTCGGGCGTTCAGGATATCGCCGCGGAGTGGTATGTCGATCCGACACGACGCGACGCGTTTCGCGATACCCTGACACGGGATGGCGTTGTCGAAAACTTCGTGTCCGAAATCTATCGCCACAAGACGCGCGAACGTATCTGGGTTTCAGAATCCGCGCGTCTGGTCACCGACAAGAAGACGGGACAAGCCCTCTACTACGAAGGCTCCGTCCGCGAGATCACCGAATCGATGCAAAAACGGGAGGCCGAGCGGCTTCTCCACAAACTGTCCAACCAGATTCCCGGCGGCCTGTTCCAGTTCGCCAGATTTCCCGGCGGGCAGTTCTCCACCTCGTTCCTCTCCGATGGCTTTCGCAAGCTGATGGGTTTCACAGGCGACGAGGGCAACTTCCCGCCGGACGCGTTCGCAGCGCTGGTGCATCCGGACGACCGCCCCGCGTTTCAGGCATCGCTGCGCGATTCCGGCGTCAGCATGCAGCCGTGGGAACCCGAGTTCCGCATGGCCGCCGCCGAACAGGAACGCTGGCTGCGGATCAACGCGATTCCCGAAGCGGTTGACGGTTGCATCGTCTGGCACGGCTACATCAACGATGTCTCGGCGCGCAAACGCGACGAGGTCGAGATTCAGAAGCTCGCCTTCTTCGATCCCCTGACCGGACTGCCCAACCGGCGTAAGTTCATGACCCGCCTGGAGGCGGCGGTAAAGGACAGCGGCGAACACGACAATTGCGGCGCGCTGATCTTCATCGACCTCGACAATTTCAAGACCCTGAACGACACCCGCGGCCATGATGTCGGCGACGAATATCTCGTGCAGGTGGCGCAGCGCCTTTCCGGATGCATCCGTCCCCACGACACCGTGGCACGCATCGGCGGTGATGAATTCGTCATCATCCTCGAGGAGATCGGTCGCAAGCCACCAGCCGGCACCCGCATGGCGATCATGACCGCCAACAAGGTTCTGACTGCCCTGCGCGCGGATTTTGAGATCGGCGATTTCAAGCACCGCGCTTCGGCAAGTCTCGGCGTCGTCGTCTTCGCCGGTGCGCGGATCCCGCCCGAAGAGCTGCTGAAGCAGGCCGACATCGCCATGTATCAGGCGAAAGCCGCCGGGCGCGACGGCATGGCGCTCTACGACCATGTGTCGATGAGTGCCGAATCGGCCCGCTACCGGTTGCTCTACGACCTCAAGGCGGCGCTGGCAGCGGGCGTGCTCGACCTGCATTACCAGCCGCAGGTCGATGACAGCGGCCGCGTCGTCGGCGCCGAAGGCTTGAGCCGCTGGCTTCACCCGGAACTCGGCATGCTGACGCCCGAGCGCTTCATGCCGCTGACGGAGCAGTTCGGCCTGATCCGCGAATTCGGCAACAGCGTGCTCAGCAAAGGCATCGCCGAGCTGGCACGGTGGCAGGCCAACCCGGCGACCGCGCATCTGCGCATGGCGCTGAACGTGAATGTCCAGTCGTTCACCTGCGACGATTTCGTGCCGCATTTGCAAGAGCTCTTCCGCCGCCATGCCATCGACGGTGCGCGCCTGACGCTGGAACTGAACGAAAACGTCATGACGAAGGATCGCAAGCTGCTGGCGCAGCGCATGAGCGAAGTGAAGAAGCTCGGCGTGCGGTTGTCGCTCGACGATTTCGGCTCGGGCTACTCGTCGCTGGCGCAGCTGAAAAAGCTGCCATTCGATGAGTTGAAGATCGACGGCTGCTTCGTCGCCGACATCGAGGCGGCCGAAAGCGATCGGGCGCTGATCAAATCGATCCTCGGCACAGCCCGCACGCTGAAACTGACGGCGGTGGCCGAGCATGTCGAGAACGTACGCCAGGAAGCATTCCTGCGCGCGTTCGGTTGCGATTTCTTCCAGGGCTATCTGTACAGTGCCGCGCTCGAAGGCGATGCCTTCATCCAGTTTGTCGAGCGTCGGCAGATGGGCGACACATTGCTGGACCTGATAGCGGATCGACGCCGCGCATCGTAAGAAACCGGGCATCCCAAAAGAAAAGGCCGCGACAGTGTCGCGGCCTTTTCTTCAAACAGTCAGAACGTCGAGGCTTAGCCGACGATCTCGGTGCCCGAGAACCAGTAAGCGATTTCTTCGGCTGCGGTTTCCGGAGCGTCCGAACCGTGAACCGAGTTTTCGCCGATCGACAGAGCGTGAACCTTGCGGATGGTGCCTTCGTCAGCGTTGGCCGGATTGGTTGCGCCCATGACTTCGCGATTCTTGGCGATGGCGTTTTCGCCCTGCAGAACCTGCACGACGGTTGGGCCCGACGTCATCGAGTCGACCAGCTCGCCGAAGAAAGGACGTTCCTTGTGGACTGCGTAGAAGCCTTCAGCTTCGCGACGGCTCATCCAGACGCGCTTGGACGCAACGACGCTCAGGCCAGCGTCTTCCAGCATCTTGGTGATAGCGCCGGTGAGATTGCGACGGGCTGCGTCGGGCTTGATCATGGAAAAAGTGCGTTCGATGGCCATTGAGGGTCCTTCAAGGTTTCAATAAATCGGTGGGAATGGCGGGTCTATACCGTTCTGCCACGACGATGTGAAGGGGCGATAACAGGTCACGCAGCCGCAGGAATGCGACGCGCCAGCCCATCGTGAAGATCAAGGCAGCGTTCGAACCAGTCTTTGACCGGGTCGCCGGCAGCCAGAACCTCGAACGGCGACACCACACGCACCCACTGAAACGCGCTGGCGACGATGTAGTCGGCGAACAGTGGCGTCTGGCCGCCAAGGAACGGCTGATAGGCCAGCATCGAGCGCAGCGGCTCCAATCCCTTGCGGAACGCTTCCAGTTGAGCATCGCGTTGCGCCGGAACGTCTTCGAGGCGTCTGCCGAACCGGGCTTCCCGGCTTTCGCGGAAATAGCCCTGATCGGCAGGAGCCAGCCGGTCATGAATGTCCACGAGCACGGCAGCGCCAAGATACGGGTGAACGGTCAGCTGCGACCAACGCTCGATGAAGCGGGCCATCGCCTCACCGCCCTGCCCGCCGAAAAGCGAGGGACGGTCGGGATAGGTCCTGTCGAGATAGAGCGCGATGTCGAAACTGTCGCCAAGGACGGTGTCGCCATCGCGGATCACCGGCACGGTGCCGCATGCGCCGCCTTCGACCGACTTCACCGCCGTGAACGGCGTCGGCACGCTTTCGAACGCCAGCCCCTTGTGGGCGAGCGCGAACGCGATCTTCCAGCAATGCGGGCTGAATGGCCGGGCAGAATCGCGGCCGACAAGGTCGTAGAGCAGAATGGTCATTGGTTCTTCTTCCCCCGAGGTGTAGGTGTGCCAGCATTAATCCGGCATCGCAAAAGGACAACCGGGATGCGTCAACATTTTCGGATGTTTGCTGCCTATAATCGTTGGGCCAACAGGTCTGTCTACGAGGCAGCCGCGCTGTTGGGCGAGGACGAGCTCAATCTCGTCACCGGCGCGTTTTTCGGTTCGCTGATCGGCACCCTCAATCACATCCTCGTTGCCGACCGCATCTGGCTGAAGCGGTTCACTGGCGACACCGCAGCGCCGGTTGCGCTGGATACTGTCCTTTACGGCGACCTGCCCGGCCTGCGCGCCGCCCGCGACGCCGACGACGAACGCATCGTCGCCTGGATCGAGTCGCTGCCCGACGCCGCTTACGTCGGCAGGTTCACCTATCTGACGGTGACCGACATGCGCACCATTTCGCAGCGCCTTGCACCGGCGCTGGCGCATTTCTTCAACCACCAGACACACCATCGCGGCCAGGCGCATACGATCCTGACCGCGCTGGGCCAGCCAAGCCTGACGCTCGACCTGATCAACTTCCAGCGGACCGAAGAAGGTCGCGCCTTTGCGTGATCTCAAGGCATCGGCTTGTTGCAGCTGATCATCCACGGCGTGCCGAACCGGTCGGCCAGCATGGCGAAACGGAGCGCCCAGAAGGTTTCCTGCATCTCCATGAACACCTGTCCGCCATCGACGAAGGCCGCATAGATCCTCTCGGCTTCGTCGGCCGTGTCGACGGTGATCGTCACCATCGAGCCTTGCGGCTTCTGATACATTTCCGGCGGTGCATCGGACCCCATGATGACGTGACCGCTGGCAACCAGTTGGGCGTGAAGCACCTTGTCGGCCATGGCGGGACCGTGCCCCTGCTCGCCGGCAGGCATGTCGGCATGGGTGGATATGGCGACGATCTCGCCACGCAGGACCTGCGCATAAAAGGCAAACGCCTCGCGGCAATTTCCGGGGAAGACAAGGTAGGGGTTGATCTGCATCTCAGGTTCCTCGTGCGGGATGGTAAGGGATCAGCCGCCGCTGATGGCGGTGAGGATGAAAACTTCAGCGCCGGGCGGCAGCGCCGTCTCAAGCTTTGCCCGACTGCCGTCGACAAAGACGTTGATATGCTTGCGGATCGCCGGGCGGCTGTCACAGATGCGATCGCCCATGCCCGGCCAGCGCTGCTCAAGCACCTCGACGATTTCGTGCACCGTGCAGGCCTCCAGCTCAACGCGTCGCGACGAGCCGGGAAACAGATCGACCAGCAGCGGCGACAGCTTCACGATCACCGAGCCCATGCAGCAGGCCTCACTGCCTGACGACCATCGTCTCGACCGACGAGATCGATGGCAGGTGCTGGGCAATGCACGACCAGGTGTCGCCTTCGTCGCTGGACGCAAACAGCGTCCCACCTGAGGTGCCGAAATAGACGCCCGACTGATCGAGGCTGTCCGTCGCCATCGCCTGACGAAGGACGCCGAAGAAGGCGTTTTCCTGCGGAAGCCCGTTGCGCAAATCCTGCCATGTCGCGCCGCCATCGCGCGTGCGCCAGACGGCGGCCTTGGCGTCGGGAACGTAGCGGCCCCTGATATCGCCATTGAGCGGCAGCAGGTAAAGCGTCGACGGATCGCGCGGATGCATGGCGGCCGGGAAGCCGAAACTCGACGGCAGCCCGGCTTCGATACTCTGCCAGGTCAGGCCGCCATCGGCGCTGCGATACATGCCGCAATGGTTCTGCTGGTAGAGCAGATCGCCGGTCGCAGGCGCCTTCACCAGGCAATGCACGCATTGGCCGAATTCGGGATAGTTCTGGCCTTCGGGCATGTAATCGGCACGGGTGCCGCGATTGCGCGGCTCCCACGTCTTGCCGCCGTCGCCGGTGAAAAATACGCCCGCTGACGAAATGCCGATCCAGATCCGCTGCGCATCGTCCGGGTCGGGCACCAGCGAATGCAGGATCAGGCCCGCCCCGCCGGGATTCCATTCCGGACGCGTCGGGTGCTGTTGCAGCCCCTCGACGTGGTTCCAGTTCTCACCGCCATCGTCGCTGACAAACAGACCTGCCGGCTCGACCCCGGCATAAAGCCGACCATGCTGCGCGGCGAGGCTCCACACCGATTTGACCGGCTCCTGCCCTGCCTCGTAGGCAAGACCGGCGCTCGAATGCGTCCATGTCTTGCCGAGGTCGGTGGATTTCCACACCGCCGGGCCGAACCACTCATTGCCGCCAGCGCCATAGATGGTGCCCGTCGCAGGGTCGCCGATCACATGCTGAATCGGCCAAGTTTCGCAGAATGGTCCTGAAATCGACCAGATTTGCCGTCGTTCATCGCCAGTTGCGATGAAAACGCCCTTCTTTGTGCCGATGAGAAGCAGTATCTGTGCCGCCATCGTCTTCCTCCCGTACCATCGGGCCTCCCGCCCTGACAGCGCTCCCCTCGCATTGCGGGCGGAGCCGCTGGACAAACAAGTTGATATCAACATAATAAGACCATGTCAAAAGGCAACGATTCTCAGAACGCGCTTTTGCCGTTCTCAATTACAATGCATGTGCGCGACACCTGCATGTGTCTCCATCTGCAGCGCGCCGCGCGCGCGGTTGCGCGTAAATTCGACGACGCGCTGCGCCCGGTCGGCCTTACCAACGGCCAATTTTCGCTGCTGATGTCGCTTAACCGGCCCGAACCGCCACTGATGCGCGACGTCGCCTCGCTGCTGGCGATGGACCGGACGACGCTGACGGCGATGCTGAAACCGCTGGCGCGACGCGGGCTGCTGGAAGTCGCGGAAGACGAGAAGGACCGGCGCGGGCGTCGCATCCAATTGCTCGCCGAAGGCCGCGAACTGCTGGCGCAAGCACTTCCATTGTGGACGCAAACAGAGGCCACTGTTGAAGCTGAATTGTCCGGCTCCGATCCAGACAGATTACGCGACGACCTGAGAATACTCAGCTGATCCATTACGTCTATTGTTGCGTTATTATCTAAAATTGAAATTTAAATGATAATTGGTACGCAACCACGCGCTGCATTAAAACGAAACCAATTCACCTTCCGCTGCGTCATACCTGTTGCGTTCGGTTCCAGAACCGCTCGCACCAACCTTGCAACGCAGAGGAGAGCGTCATGAAGGTGAAGTTGACTGCAATGCTCAGCAGAACGCTGGCGGTCGGAACCGTAATCCTGTTTATCAGCGCCCCGGCGCAGGCGCTTGACGTCGGCATAGGCGTCGGCGGCGTCGATGTTGGCGTCGGGATCGGCCTAGGTGGCGACGGCGGCCTGAGCGCCGATGTCGGCGCGTCGGTGGGCGGATCGAACGGCATCAATGCCGGTGTCGGTGCCAATGTCGGCAGCACCAATGGCATCGACGCCGGTCTGGGAGCCTCCGTTGGAGGCCAGAACGGAATCAACGCCGGTGCAGGCGCTGCTGTCGGCGGCGGCAACGGCATCAGTGCCGGGCTCGGCGCCAGTGTCGGTGGCTCGAGCGGTCTCAATGCCGGCGTCGGCGCCAATATTGGCGGCGGCAGCGGACTGGGTCTGGGCCTTGGTCTTGGCATCGGCGGTAGCGGTGGCGGCGGTAACGGCGGCAACGCTGGGGGCGGCAATGGCGGTGGCGGTACTGGTGGTGGTGGAGGCACCGGCGGCGGTAATGGTGGTGGTGGTGGCACTGCCGGTGGCGGTGGCAATACCGGCGGTGACAATGGTGGCGGCAACCACGTCACAGCTGTCAGCCTGGGCGAAACCGACCGGAGCCAACTGCGCAAGACATGTGGCGAAGTCGTCTCGGCACCCGCAATGTTCGACCGCGACCTCGTGGTGCTGTGCCGGGCGCTGAGAGCTTCCAACTAGAACCGCGCGCGCCTGAAACCAGGCGTCGATGATGGGTCGCGGCGTGTTGTACAGCCAGCAGAACACGCCGCTTCCCCTTGCGTTCTCCAGGCCGGTCAGCCAATAGAACGGCATCATGCTAATTATTGACGATATATCACTGCGAATCGCAGGCCGGCTGCTCCTCGACCATGCGTCCCTGACCTTGCCGGCGGGATCGAAGGCTGGCCTTGTTGGCCGTAACGGAACCGGCAAGACGACGCTGTTCAAAGCGATCTGCGGCGAGATGCCGACCGAGACCGGCAGCATCAGCTTTCCAAAAAACACGCGCATCGGTCAGGTGGCGCAGGAAGCGCCCGGCACCGAGGATGCGCTGATCGACATCGTCATGCAGGCCGACACCGAGCGTGTCGCGCTTCTGGCCGAGGCCGAGACAGCGACCGATGCCCACCGCATCGCCGACATCCAGATGCGACTCGCAGACATTGGCGCGCATTCGGCCGAAGCACGAGCCTCGACGATTCTTGCCGGCCTCGGCTTCGATGCCGAGGCGCAGAGGCGGCCTGCCTCGTCGTTTTCGGGCGGCTGGCGCATGCGCGTCGCGCTGGCGTCGGTGCTGTTTGCCCAACCCGACCTGCTGCTGCTCGACGAGCCGACCAACTATCTCGATCTTGAAGGCACGATCTGGCTCGAAAACTACGTCGCCCGCTATCCGCACACCGTGCTGCTGATCAGCCACGACCGCGACCTGCTCAATCGCGCGGTCAATTCGATCGTGCATCTCGACCAGCAGAAGCTGACATTCTGGCGCGGCGGCTACGACCAGTTCGAACGCCAGCGTTCCGAACAGATCGAGCAGCAGGAAAAAGGCCGCGTCAAGCAGGAAGCCCACCGCAAGCATATGGAAGAGTTCGTTGAGCGCTTCCGCTACAAGGCGTCGAAGGCGCGCCAGGCGCAGTCCCGCCTGAAGGCGCTGGAAAAGCTCAAGCCGATCTCCGCCGCAATCGAAGACAATGTGCGGCCGTTCTCGTTTCCGGAACCGACCAAGGTTGTCGCCTCGCCGATCATCACCATGCAGGGTGGAACCGTCGGCTATCAGCCCGGCAAGCCGATCCTGAAGGGGCTGACGCTGCGCGTCGACGAAGACGACCGCATCGCGCTGCTGGGCGCCAACGGCAACGGCAAGTCGACCTTCGCCAAGCTGATCGCCGGGCGGCTCAGCCTGGAGACCGGCGGCATGACGATTGCGCCCGGCCTCAAAGTGTCGATGTTTGCCCAGCACCAGATGGATGATCTGCGTCCGGAAGACACGCCGGTGGAACACGTGCGTCGGCTGATGCCGGAAGCACCGGAAGCCAAGGTGCGTGCCCGCGTGGCGCAGATGGGGCTCACCACCGAGAAGATGGGCACCAAGGCCAAGGACCTGTCGGGCGGCGAGAAGGCGCGGCTGCTGATGGGGCTGGCGACTTTCGACGGTCCCAATCTGTTCATCCTCGACGAACCGACCAACCACCTCGACATCGACAGCCGCGAAGCGCTGATGATGGCGCTGAACGAGTTTCCTGGCGCGGTCATCCTGATCAGCCACGATCCGCATCTGATCGAGGCGACGGCGGACCGGCTGTGGCTGGTCAAGGACGGCACCGTCGCGCCGTATGACGGCGACATGG
>JBEBXE010000033.1:0-17092 GCA_040391705.1 Aerobium aerolatum | reverse complement strand
TGGAACTTGGAGTTGTAGGTCGCGACGTTCGGATGCTCGCGCTTGTAGCCGGTGGCGTGCTCGAACTTGATGTCCGGGAAGCGGCCGGCGATCTTGTTGGTCGCGTCCATGAAGCCGAAGGAGGTTGTGAAGATGATATCGCAACCCGAACGCGCGAAGCGCTCGATGGCGCGTTCGGCGTCAGCGCCTTCCGGCACGCTTTCCAGATAGGCGGTTTCGAGCTTGTCGCCGAAATGCGCCTGTGCGGCGAGCAGCCCCTGATGGTGCTGGTACGAATAGCCGAAGTCGCCGATCGGGCCGACATAGATGAAGCAGGCTTTGGTCTTGTCCTGTGCGCTGGCAGCGCCCGGAAGCAGTATGGCTGCGGAGGCAGCAAGGGCCAGAAGAAACTTTTTCATGGCAATCATCCTTTGAGTTTGCGCGTCATGAAGGGGCAGTATCCCGTTGTTTTATTTACCGATCAGGAACAAATGGCCGCCCCAGGGAAGCCGGTGTGTTCACCATGGTCAGTCGCTTGTTTCGTGAGATTAGAACGAGAACGATGATCGTTGCCAGATAGGGCAACGCAGAAAGAAGCTGCGAAGGTATCGGCCAGCCAAGCGCCTGTGCGTGGAGCTGACCAATCGAGACGGCGCCGAACAGATAGGCGCCCGCCAGGACGCGCCATGGACGCCACGAGGCGAAGACGACGAGCGCCAACGCGATCCAGCCGCGCCCGGCGCTCATGCCTTCGACCCACTGGGGGACGTAGACGAGCGCCAGATAGCCGCCGGCCAGCCCGGCACATCCGCCGCCGAACATCACTGCGAGGTAGCGGATGGCGACGACCTTGATGCCGAGCGCATGGGCGGAGGTGTGGTTGTCGCCAACCGAACGCAGCGTCAGCCCGGCCTTGCTGTAGAACAGGAACCAGCTGACGGCGCCCGTCAGCAGGATCGAAATGTAGAAGATCGGGTCCTGCCCGAACAGCAGCCGGCCGACATAGGGCAGATCGGAGAGGAACGGGATGGAGACCGCGCCCATCTTCACGCCCGGCAGGCCGACGAAGCTTTCGCCGATCATGCCGGACAGGCCGAGCCCCAGCAGCGTCAGCGCCAGGCCGGTTGCGACCTGGTTGGTGACCAGCGTCAGGGTCAGGAAGCCGAACAGCAGCGAAAACAGCGCCCCGACGATAATCGCCGCCAGCACGCCGAGCCATGGCGAGCCGGTCATGAACGCGACGCTGAAGCCGGTGACGGCGCCCATGATCATCATGCCTTCGACGCCAAGGTTGAGCACGCCGGCGCGCTCGACGACGAGTTCGCCCATGGCGGCAATCAGCAAGGGCGTGGCGGCCGTCGCGATGGTGATGACGATCGCCTCAAACATTGGCCACCTCTGCTGCCTTGTCCATTTTCGGACGTACGAGGCGTATCTGGTAATGAATCAGCGTGTCGCAGGCCAGCACGAAGAACAGGATCATCCCCTGAAAAGCGCGCACCACCTTGTCCGACAGGCCCACGGAAATCTGGGCGGCTTCGCCACCGAGATAGGTCAGGGCCAGCACCAGACCGGCCGCAACGATGCCGAGCGGGTTGAGGCGGCCAAGAAAGGCGACGATGATGGCGGTGAAGCCGTAGCCCGGCGAAATCGCCGGCCGCAGCTGTCCGATTGCGCCGGTCACTTCGGAAATGCCGGCAAGCCCTGCCATCGCGCCTGAGATGGCGAAGGCGAACAGCGTCATCTTGCCAGCCGAGAAGCCGGCGAAACGCCCTGCCCGCGGGCTTTGGCCCAGCACCTTGATCTCGAAGCCTTTCAGCGTTTTCGACAGCAGGAACCACAAGACCACGGCGGCAATCAGCGCGAAAGCGAAGCCCCAATGGGCGCGTCCGGACGCCGGCAGCAGTTCCGGCAGGATCGCATAGCTGTGGAAGACCCGCGTTTCCGGGAAATTCATGCCCGCCGGATTGCGCCATGGGCCGCGTACCAGCCAGTCGAGAAACAGCTGCGCGACGTAAACCAGCATCAGGCTGGTGAGGATTTCGTTGGTGTTGAAGCGGACCTTGAGGATCGCCGGGATCGCGGCGTAGGCAGCTCCGCCCGCCATGCCCATCAACAGCATCAGCGGCAGCACGAACCAGAACTGGAAATCGGGCAGCAGCACCGGCAGCGCAGAACCGACGACCGCGCCGATGACAAACTGGCCTTCGGCGCCGATATTCCAGTTGTTCGACAGGAAGCAGACCGAGAGGCCGACGGCAATCAGGATCAACGGTGCTGCCTTGATGGCAAGCTCATGCAGCGACCAGACTTCGGTCAGCGGGTCGATGAAATAGTAATACAGCGTCGTGGCTGGGTTCTTGCCCAGTGCTGCAAACAGGATCGCGCCCGCGATAATGGTCAGCGCAAACGCGATGAACGGCGACAAGGCGCTGAAAACCCGCGATTGCTGGGGACGTTTGACGAGTTCCAGGCGCATCAGGCCGCGTCTCCCCTGTGTTCCGCTGGTGTGTGTGCGCCGCCCATCAGCAGGCCGACGCGTTCGAGCGTCGCCTCCGCTGCCGGCATCGGCACCGACAGATGGCCGTCATGCATGACGGCGATGGAATCCGACACTTCGAACAATTCGTCGAGGTCCTGGCTGATGACGAGCACCGCCGACCCCGAGCGCGCCAGGTCGATCAGCGCTTGCCGGATGCGGGCAGCAGCGCCGGCGTCGACGCCCCATGTCGGCTGGTTGACGACGATGACCGACGGTTTGCGGTCAAGCTCGCGGCCGATGATGAATTTTTGCAGATTGCCGCCGGACAGCGAGGCGGCTTCCGGGTCCTCGGCGCTCTTGCGCACGTCCATCTCGACGACGATCCGCTTCGAGGCCTCGGTGATCGCCGAGGTGCGGACGACGCCAAACTTGCCGAGAAACGCCTTGGCATCGGTCTTGAACCGCGACAGAAGCAGGTTTTCGGACAGTTTCATGCGCGGTGCGGCTCCATGGCCGAGGCGTTCTTCCGGAACGAATGCAGCGCCGAGCAGCCGTCGGCCGGAGATGCCCAGCTTGCCCACCGGGTTGCCGCGAATGCGGATCACGTCGGCGCTTTCCTGGGTGACTTCGCCTGAAACCGCCTCAAAGAACTCGCCCTGCCCGTTTCCGGCAACGCCGGCGATGCCCAGCACTTCACCAGCCTTGAGGCTGAGCCAGATGTTCTTGAGCGCCACCGAGAACGGCCCGGACGGCTTGCGCGACAGGCCACAAATGCTCAAAATTTCGTTGGCATCAGACGTCGCTGCGGGCGGCCGCGTCGCCGTCGTCACCTCGGAGCCGACCATCATACGCGCCAGCGAGGCGGCGGTTTCCTGTCTTGGGTCGCAATGGCCGACCACCTTGCCATGACGCAGCACGGTGGCGTGGTCGCAGAGCCGTTTCACCTCTTCAAGCCGATGCGAGATGTAGAGGATCGATTTTCCCTCGTCGCGCAGGCGCTCCAGCGTCTCAAACAGCTTGTCGGCTTCCTGCGGCGTCAGGACGGAGGTCGGTTCATCGAGAATGATCAGTTCCGGTTCCTGCAGCAGGCAGCGGATGATCTCGATACGCTGGCGTTCGCCAACCGACAGATCGCCAACCAGCGCGAACGGGTCCAGCGGCAGGCCGTAGGCTTTCGACAGGGAATGCGCCTTTTCGGCAATCGCCAGGATCGAGGTGTCGTCATCCAGCGACAGCATGATGTTTTCGGCGGCCGTCAGCGCGTCGAACAGCGAGAAATGCTGGAACACCATGCCAATGCCGAGCTTGCGCGCCTGGCCGGGACTGGCGATCGAGACTTTGTCGCCGTTCCAGAAAATGTCGCCGCCGGCAGGCTCCAGCGAGCCGAACAGCATTTTGACCAGCGTCGATTTGCCGGCGCCGTTTTCGCCGAGCAGAGCGTGAATTTCACCCTTTGCAATCGTCAGGTCGATGCCATCGCACGCCTTCAGCTGGCCGAATACTTTCGTTAGCCCGCGCACCTCCAGAAGAGGTGTTTCGTCGACCGTGCGCGTATGGCTCACAGTGCCTCCCGATTCATTCTTGTCGTTCCCCGGTTTGTCCGGGCGGTTTTTTTGTTCCGCCACCATCGTAGGCTTGTCGTTCGTTGCTCGCAAACAAGCACGCGATTTGAAAGTGCTTCAAGTTTTTCAATGGAAAGACGCACAATGCTGACCGCTATCACACTACGGGATCAGCACAGTGGTGCCGGTGGTCTTGCGTGCTTCAAGGTCGCGGTGGGCCTGCGCGGCGTCAGCAAGCGGATAGCGCTGGTTGATCTTGATTTTCACGGTCCCCGATTTCACCACGTCAAACAATGCCCCGGCGGAGTCTTCGAGTTCGTCACGCTTGGCGATATACTGGAACAAGGTCGGCCGCGTCGCGAACAGGGAGCCTTTTTGCGACAGGATCGCCATGTTGAACGGCGGGATCGAGCCGGAGGACTGGCCGAAACTGACGAACATGCCGCGCACACGCAGGCAATCGAGCGATCCCTCGTAGGTGTCCTTGCCGACGGAATCGTAGACGACGTCGCATTTCTTGCCACCGGTGATGTCAGCAACGCGTTCTACGAAATTCTCGGTGCTGTAATTGATGACGTGCTCGTAGCCATGAGCGCGTGCGAGCTGGGCTTTCTCCTCCGAGCCGACGGTACCGATCAGCGTGACGCCAAGCGCGCGCGCCCATTGGCCGAAGATCAGCCCGACGCCGCCTGCGGCCGCATGGTAGAGCACCGTGTCGCCTGCCTTGACCGGAAAGGTGCGCCGCAGCAGGTATTCCACGGTCATGCCCTTCAGCATCATCGCTGCGGCTTCTTCGTCGGAGATGCCGTCCGGTACCTTGACCAGACGATCAGCGGCGATGATGCGCTGTTCGGCGTAGGCACCCAGCGGTCCGGCATAGGCAACGCGGTCGCCCGGCTTCAACCAGTCGACGCCGTCGCCTGTTTCCAGAACTTCGCCGGCAGCTTCGTTGCCCGGGATGAGCGGCAGACCGGCCGGCGGCGGGTAGAGGCCGGAGCGAAAATAGACATCAATGAAATTCAGGCCCACCGCGGTGTGGCGGATCAGGACTTCGCCAGCACCGGGTTTACCGATATCGCACTCTTCATAGAGCAGGACCTCTGGACCACCGTTTTCATGGATCCGTATCGCCTTGGGCATATCAGTCCCTCTTCAGTCCGAGTCTGGGGAAAAGCTGCATCACGCCGCCGATGAAGAACAGATAGAAGCCGGTGACGCCGATGCCGATCTGTACGATCCCGGCGGCATGCATGCCCTGCATCAAGGCGACCGCGCCAAGGACGCACCAGGCCAGGAAGATGGCGAGGTTGAGCGAGCGCAGGCGCTTGACGCGCACGGGATGGAGGAAATTCATCGGCACGAAGGACAGAATGGCTGCGATGACGACGACAGCGAAGGAGACGACTTCGCCCGGCGCAATGACGAACAACGTGAACACCAGCATGTTCCACACCACCGGAAAGCCCTTGAAGAAGTTTTCCGTCGTCTTCATGCCGGTGTCGGCATAGTAGATCGCGCTCGACACGACGATAATCGCCGCCGAGACGAACGACAGCCCTTCCCCCATGAATCCGCTCTGGTACAGCGCGAAAGCCGGGATCAGCACATAGGTGACGTAGTCGATGATGTTGTCGAGAAGTTCGCCGGACCAGGTCGGCAAAACTTCCTTCACCTGCAGCTTGCGGGCAATCGGTCCATCGATGCCATCGACGAACAGCGCAAGCCCAAGCCACAGGAACATCGCCGTCCACTGCTTTTCGGCTGCAGCGACCAGCGACAGGAAAGCGAGGAACGATCCGGACGCGGTCAGCAGGTGCACAGAAAACGCCCGGGCTTGCGGCCAGGTCACCTTCTTCTTCGGTCGAGGTATGCGATCCGACAGCTTCTTTTTAGAAGGAGCGTTTTCGTTCACGATCTTCGCCCATCCCCTTATTCGACAATTTGCTTGCCCCCGACCCGATTTGCTTTCATCCCAAAGCCTGACCTTTGTCATATCAGACCGGCCGGCTCCAGAATGCAATCCGCAACAACAGGCAATGACCGTACTCGCAGGTCGGCAGCGCGTACAAGCAATACTCGTTTCCCTGCCACCGCATAGCCCGTCGCAAGCAAGGTTTTCAACAAGCTGCACTGTGCTGGCTCTCGTCATCCAACGATAGATTCGGCCCTGTCTGCGCGCGGATGGCAACAAACCGGCAAGAACGGGCAATTCGACACGTTGATCAATCATGCCTGCCGCCCCTATATGCCGATGAAATGACTGGAGCAGACATGACCATCGAGAGCGATATCGTCGTTGCCGGCACGGGTCCGGCGGGGCTTCTTGCAGCACTTGCCTTTGCCAAAAACGGCTTTCGCGTCGCTTTGGTCGGGCCTGATGTCAATCTAAGTGATGGCCGCACCACAGCACTGATGAAGCCGCAGCTCGAGTTTCTCGACCGTCTCGGCCTGCTCGACGCGATCTCCACCGATGCCGCGCCATTGAAGACGATGCGCATCGTCGATGCGACCAGCCGCCTGCTGCGCAGCCCGGTGGTGAATTTTCGCGCCACCGAGATCGGCGAAGACTATTTTGGCCTCAACATCCCCAACCGGCACTTGCTGGCTGTTCTGAACAGCGCGCTGGCCGATACCACGATCACACGCGTACGCGGACTGGTGACGCAATGGCAGCCGTCGGCAGACCGGATCAGCGCCGAACTTGAGGACGGAACGGGTCTGGTCGCAAACCTTGCGGTTGCCGCCGATGGGCGCAACTCGCCGGCGCGTGAGGCGGTCGGCATCAAGGTTCGCGCCACGCCGTCGCAGCAATCCGCCTTGGTGCTCAACTTCCAGCACAGTCGTTCGCATCAGGACACATCGTGCGAATTTCACACCGAGCATGGTCCGTTCACGCAGGTGCCGCTGCCGGGGCAGCGCTCGAGCCTCGTCTGGGTCAGCCGGCCGCATCGTGCACAGGAACTTGCCCGGCTCGATGACGATGTGCTGTCGCGGCTGATCGAGGAGCGGATGCAGTCGATGCTGGGACGTGTCAGCATCGAGACCGGACGTCAGGTGTTTCCGCTCTCCTCCGCTCTGCCGCAACGTTTTGCCAAGGATCGGGTCGCTCTGGTCGGCGAAGCCGCGCACGTGTTTCCGCCGATCGGCGCGCAGGGTCTCAATCTCGGCATTCGCGACATCGAGGGTCTTTTGGAGGTGGCGCAGCAACATCAGGCCGATCCCGGCGCGCCGGCTGCGCTGTCGGCCTATGATCGCGCCCGCCGGCCCGACATTTTGGCCCGTTCTTCCGCCGTCAATCTGCTCAATCGCTCGCTGCTGTCCGACATGCTGCCGGCACAGGCGGCCCGGGCACTGGGATTGTCCCTGCTGGGCAGCGCGCCGCCGTTGCGCGCATTGTTCATGCGCGAAGGACTGCGCACCGGCAGCGGCATCGGCAACCTGTTTCGCGGCTGACGGTTACGGAAACAGATCGGGCGGAAGCAAGCCGCTGGTGATGAGGTAGAGCAGCCCGGTCAACGTGACGACCGACAAGGTGGTGGTGACCACCACGCTTGCCGAAGCGCGATCGACCCAGACGCCATATTGCTGGGCGAGTACGAAGACGTTGGTCGCGGTCGGCAGGCCGGCAAGCAGCACAGCCGAGAAGACCCACACGTCGGGGAAATCTCCGACAAGGCTTAGCACGACATAGCAGGCGATCGGGTGGAGGATCAGCTTCAATCCGGCGATCCAGCCCAATTCGTGCGGCACGCGCTTGAGCGGTCGCAACGCCAGCGTCACACCCATCGCAAACAGCGCGCAGGGCGCTGCGGCTTGCGCAAGGTAGTCGAGCAGCCGATTGACCGGCTGTGGCGGTTGCACCTGCAGCACGGCGGCGACGATCCCCAGCGCGGTGGCAATGATGAACGGATGCAGCACGATGCGCCTGGCAGCGCGGCTGAGGATGGTTCCAATCGGTTCCTTGTCGCTGCCTGACAACGCCATCATCAGTGGCGTGATGACGAAGTGGAAGATGTTTTCGGCGCAGATGATCAGCGCCACGGGCACCGCCGCCGGCGCGCCGAAGGCAAGCATCGCCAGCCCCGGCCCCATATAGCCGATATTGCCATAAGCAGCCGCCAGCCCCTTGATGGTGCTCTCGGCGATCGTGCTGCGCGACAGCAGCATCGAGCCGCCGCACATCAGGCAAAACATCATGAAGGTCGCGAACACCGATCCGGCGACGAACGACCATTCGGTCAGTTGTTCAACCGGCGTGCGGGCGACCAGCTGAAAAAACAGCGCCGGCAAAGCCGCGTAGATGATGAATGTGTTCATCCATCCCAGGGCTTCCAGCGGTTGTCGGGTCAGTCGTGCCAACACCGCGCCGAGAAGGATCATCCCGAAGAACGGCAGAACCAGCCCCAACACGTCCGTCATCCCCGCACTCCCGCTCGACTCGTCCTGTCCACATTTGCCAGTCGAGCCTGCGGCTACCGTGCCACTCGGTCAGCGTCAACTTGCAAACCAGTTGAATTGTGCGATGCAATGCGCGACATTGCCCGGCAAGGTACAGGTCTATGCGTGAAGCCAAACTAGCAAAATTCAGAATTGGGCAGGTTGTTCGGCACCGGCTCTTCCCCTTCAGAGGGGTGATCTTCGACGTCGATCCGGAGTTCGCCAACACCGAAGAGTGGTACGACGCTATTCCCGCGGAGGTTCGGCCTCCCCGCGACCAACCGTTTTATCATTTACTGGCGGAAAATGACGAGACCGAATACGTCGCCTATGTCTCCGAGCAGAATTTGCTCGACGACAGTTCGGGAGAACCGGTGCGTCACCCGCAGCTGGCGGAATTCTTCGACAAGACCAAGGACGGCCACTACGCCCCGAAAGGCCGCGCGCAGCACTGAGCTGTTGCCGAAAAGATTTTCATCAAAACAAACGACATAAAAAAAACGGGCCTCGAGGGCCCGTTTTTGTGTCAGATCAGCGGAGCTATCAGTTGCCCTGCTTGGCGCGTTCCTGCTCGTCCTTGAGCTTCTGCGCGAAATCTTCGGTGTTCTTATCGACAAATTCCTGAAGGCGGCGCTGGCGATCTTCAATGTCGGCCTGCTGCAGCGGCTCGCCGTCGAAGGCGGTCGTGAAGCCAGCCAGGCTCACCTTGATCGGGTTGGCCTGATTCTGGAAGTTCACCGAGGTCAGCGTCAGATCCGCGCCGCGCTTGAACGATGCAATGAGATTGTCGGTCAACTGGCCTTCGGCGATGCAACGATCTGGAAGGCAGATCATGTAGTCGATCTTCTGCGCCTGTCCGCCATTGATCTGCATGCCGATGCCGGGAGGCACGAGGCGTCCGGTTGGCACGGTGATCTGGAAGATGCGACGGTTGGTCTTGCCCTTCACTTCGATCAAGCTGATGCCGGTCAGGAAATGGCCGGAGTCGGCAAACAGGATATTCTGCACGTTGCAGATATCGATGTCTTCCTGCTTGCTACAAACCTTGTACCAGCCCTCTGGCATGTCCTGCTGCTGCTGCTGTTGTTGAGCATGGGCTGGCGCGACAGCGCCGACCGCAATGCCGAACACGCCGGCGGCCAGAAGGGAAAGTCGGGTCGCATTGGTCTTGCGGCGATTCATTGGGTCCGTTTCCTCTTAGAACATGAGCTGCGCGGCACTGACTGCAATCGGCCCGCTAGTGCTGGTGAATTGCGGCGACAGCATGACTCCACGCGCCTGTTACACTGGAGGCGCGGTCAAATCCAGACCCGCGATCCAAATTTACATCCACGTCCAAGGGATTCCGGCGCGCGGGGCACCATGATAGGGTGCCGCGAATCGTCTTTCCCGAGACATCGCGCCGGAGTTTTATGATGCGACTGTCGATCTTTGCCGTTTTCGCTGCCATGTTCACCATGTCAGCGGGGCTGGCCGCTGCCCAAACCGGACCGTCGCACGCCATTGCGATGCATGGCGACCCGGCCCTGCCCGCCGATTTCCAGAACTTCCCTTATGTTAATCCGAGCGCGCCGAAAGGCGGACGGATCGACTACGCTTGGCAGGGGACGTTCGACAGCCTCAACCCCTTCATCGTGCAGGGCGACGGCGCGCGCGGGTTGTTCGACCAGTATTTTGGCAACAACGTTTTCGAAACGCTGCTGATGCGTTCGCGCGACGAGGCGTTCACGCTCTATCCGCTGATTGCCGACAGCGTCGAAACCGACGCGGAGCGCAGTTTCATCGCGTTCACGATCAATCCCCTCGCCCGTTTCTCCGACGGTCAGGCGATTACGCCGGATGACGTGCTGTTCTCGATGGAGTTGCTGCTCGAAAAGGGCCGGCCGAACTATCAGAACTGGGTCCGCGCAATCGAGAAGATGGAGGCCGTCGGCGACCGTGGCGTGCGCTTCACCATGAAGCCCGATGCCGGCCGGGAATTGCCGCTGTTGCTGTCGCAACTGCCGATCCTGCCCCGGCACGCCATCGATGCCGAGAATTTCCAGCGCTCGTCGCTGAAGCCGATGATCGGGTCGGGACCTTATGTCATCGACAGCGTGCGCCCCGGCGAAGTGGTGGTGCTGAAGCGCAACCCGGATTACTGGGCCAAGGACATCCCGACCAAGCGCGGCTTCGACAATTATGACGAAGTGCGCATCAACTACATGCGCGACGACAACACGATTTTCGAATCGTTCAAGCGCGGCCTGACATCGCTGCATGCCGAAACCGACACCGGGCGCTGGACGACGGGCTACGATTTCCCCGCCGCACGCGACGGGCGCGTGCTCCGGGAGGAGTTTGAAACCAAACTTCCGTCGGGCATGTACGGCTTCGTGATGAATACGCGCCGCACAGTGTTTGCCGACCGCGCCGTGCGTCAGGCGCTGGCGGGGTTGCTCGACTTCGAATGGGCCAACCGCAATCTCTACAACGACGCCTATCAGCGTATCCGCAGCTATTATGACGGCTCCGATCTGTCCTCCTTCGGCAAGCCCGCAACCGAGGCTGAACGGGCGCTGCTGGCGCCCTTCCCGGACGCTGTGCTTCCCGAAATCCTCGACGGCACCTATGAGTTGCCGAAGTCCGACGGCTCCGGTCGCGACCGCGAGTTTCTGCGCATCGGGCTCGATGCTCTGGAAGCAGCCGGATACCGCATGGATGGGCGCAAGCTCGTCGACGGCAACGGCCAGCAGCTCAGCTTCGAAATCCTGTTGAATGGTCCGGCCGGGCAGTCGCTGGCGATGTCGTGGGCGCGCACGCTGGAGCGGCTTGGCATTGCCGCGACCATCCGCGTCGTCGATTCCGCCCAATATTTCCAGCGCCAGCGCACCTATGATTTCGACATCATCCTGATGAACTACACCTCGTCGCTGTCGCCGGGGGCCGAGCAATTGGCGCGCTGGGGCTCGATGACGCGCGATCTCGACGGAACCTATAATTTCGCCGGCGTTGCCGACCCCGCCGTTGATGCCATGATCGACGCGCTGCTCAACGCCCGTACCCAGGAAGACTTCGTCACCGCGGTGCGCGCCTATGATCGCGTCTTGTTGAGCGGTGCCTATGTCGTGCCGCTCTATAATCCGCTGACAAACAGCTGGATTGCGCACTGGAAGCAGTACAAACGTCCCGATGTGACTCCTATCTACGGACCACAGTTCCAGACTTGGTGGTTTGAGGCCAACTGAGTCTTCCGCAGGAGAAAACCTATGAGTGAGCGCCACAGCATTACGGTCGACGTGATTTCCGACGTCGCCTGCCCCTGGTGTTTTGTCGGCATGAAACGTCTCGACCGCGCCATCGAACTGGCCGGAGACGTCGACGTTCAGGTTCGGTGGCGGCCCTATCAGCTCGACCCGACGATCCCGAAGGAAGGTGTACCGCGCCGCCAGTACATGCTGAGCAAGTTCGGCGACGAAGCCAAGCTGCGCGCGGCCCACGACCGGCTTGTGACGCTTGGCGAGGTCGACGGCATCCGTTTCAATTTCGACGCGATGGAGATCGCCGCCAACACGCTCGACGCCCATCGTCTCATCCGCTGGGCCGGATCGCCAAAATCGCCGGCTGGCGCACAGGCGCAGGTGGTGAAGCGGTTGTTCGAGATGAACTTCGAGGAAGGCCGCGACATCGGCGCGCGCGACGTGCTGACAGAAGTTGCCGCTGATGTCGGCATGGACGTCAATCTGGTCGAAGCGCTGTTGTCGTCGCACGCCGACGAAGACTCGCTGCGCAACGAAATCGCCTCTGCCGGGCAGATGGGCGTCACCGGCGTGCCGTGCTTCCTGCTCGAAGGCAAATACGCCGTGATGGGCGCACAGGATGCCGAGGTGCTGGCAGACGCGATCCAGCAGATCGCCGCAGCCAAGGCCCGCGGCGAACTGGATGAAGCGCCGGCAAATTAACCCTTTTCCGCGATCCGCGCCAATTGGGTCATCACCACGGCCGAGCCCGCCAGACGTTTCTGGGCGCTCGGCCAGTCGCGCATCAGCACGATGCTGTGATCTGGCCGGATCTTGGCCATCGACCCCTGCTCGCTGATGAACTTGACCAGACCTGCCGGTTCCGGGAACGTCTTGTTGCGGAAATGCAGCACGATGCCCTTTGGCCCCGCGTCAAGCTTCTCGACCTGCGCCTTGCGGCACAGCGCCTTGATGTAGACGATCTTGAGCAGGTGATCGACTTCCTCGGGCAGCGAGCCGAACCGGTCGATCATCTCGGCACCGAAGCCATCGATCTCCTCCGTCGTCTCCAGTTCCGCCAGGCGGCGATACAGCGCCAGCCGCAACTGCAGGTCCGGCACATAGGATTCCGGGATCATCACGGCGGTGCCGATGGTGATTTGCGGCGACCAGTTGCCGTCGGTCGCTTCCACGTCGCCCTTCATTTCAGCAACCGCTTCCTCAAGCATCTGCTGATAGAGTTCGAAGCCGACTTCCTTGATGTGGCCCGACTGCTCGTCGCCAAGAAGATTGCCCGCGCCGCGAATATCGAGATCGTGGCTCGCGAGCTGGAAGCCCGCGCCCAGCGTGTCGAGGGACTGCAGCACTTTGAGCCGCCGTTCAGCCAACTGCGTCATCGTCTTCTTCGCCGGCAGCGTGAACAGCGCATAGGCGCGCAGCTTCGAGCGCCCGACCCGCCCGCGCAACTGGTACAGCTGCGACAGGCCGAACATGTCGGCGCGATGGACGATCATCGTGTTGGCGGTTGGAATATCCAGTCCCGACTCGACGATGGTGGTCGACAACAGCACGTCGTACTGGCCATCGTAGAAGGCGTTCATGATGTCGTCGAGCTCGCTCGCGGCCATCTGGCCATGCGCGGTCGCAACCTTCAGTTCCGGCACCTGCTCGGCGAGGAACTGCTTGATCTCTGCCAGATCGGAGATGCGCGGCACGACATAAAAACTCTGGCCGCCGCGATAGCGCTCGCGCAGCAACGTTTCGCGCACCACCAGCGGATCGAACGGCGAGATGAAGGTGCGCACCGCCATGCGGTCGACCGGCGGCGTCGTGATCAGCGACAGTTCGCGCACCCCGGTCAGCGCCAGTTGCAGCGTGCGCGGGATCGGCGTTGCCGACAGCGTCAGCACATGCACGTCGGTTTTCAGCTCCTTGAGCCGTTCCTTGTGCTTGACGCCGAAATGCTGCTCCTCATCGATGATCAGCAGCCCCAAATTCTTGAAGCTGACCGCCGAGCCAAGCAGCGCATGGGTGCCGACGACGATATCGATGGTGCCGTCGGTCATGCCTTTCTTGGTTTCGCTCAGCTCCTTGGCGGTCACCAGACGCGATGCTTGGCGGACATTGACCGGCAGGCCGGCAAAACGCTGGCTGAAGGTGCGGAAATGCTGGCGCGCCAGTAGCGTCGTCGGCACGACAACGGCAACCTGGAACCCTTCCATTGCGGCAAGAAACGTTGCGCGCAGCGCCACTTCGGTCTTGCCGAAACCAACGTCGCCGCAGATCAGGCGGTCCATCGGGCGGCCGGCGGCCAGATCGTCGGCGACGGCGTCGATGGCGGCTTGCTGATCCTCGGTCTCGTCATACGGGAAGCGGGCGGAAAATTCGCCATAAAGCCCATCGGGCGGCGTCATCACCGGTGCCGGGCGCATCTGCCGCTCGGCGGCGATGGCGATCAACTGCCCCGCCATTTCCAGCAGCCGGCGCTTCAGCTTGGCCTTGCGCGATTGCCACGCGACACTGCCGAGCTTGTCGAGCACAGTTTCGGCCGCGTCGGAGCCGAAGCGCGACAAAAGTTCGATATTTTCGACCGGCAGGAACAGCCGGTCATCGCCGGCATAGCGCAGTTCGAGGCAGTCATGCGGCGCGCCCGCCGCTTCAATCGTGCGCAGGCCGATGAAACGTCCAATGCCGTGATCGGCATGGACGACGATATCGCCTGCCGAGAGCGCGGAGACTTCCGCAATGAAATCAGAGGCTTTCTTGCGTTTCTTTCCTCGACGGATCAGGCGATCCCCAAGGATGTCCTGTTCGGCGACGACAACGAATTCCGGCGTGTCGAAGCCTGATTCCAGCGGCAGGATCGCCAGACCCGCCTCGCCGGCCTTCAGCTTGGCGACCTCGTCGAGCGACGTCACCCGCTTGATGTTCTCGAGGTGATGCTCGGCCAACACCTGCGTCAAACGATCGAGCGAGCCCTCGCTCCAGCCGGCAATGACGACGCGGCGCCCAGCGGCGCGCAGGTCGGCGATATGCTTGACTGCATGTTCGAAGACGTTGACGTTGGGGTCGGCGCGCTCTTCGGCGAAGCTGCGTCCAGCATGGGCCCCGGCGTGGCGCAAGGCGCGGCCACTGGTTTCCGGCACCTCGAACGGCGTCAACTCGGCTGACACGCGCTCGGCCGAACGCGTCTCGACCTCGTCCGTCGACAGATAGAGATAGTTCGGCCCGACCGGCTTGTACGGTACGGAATCGGCAAACGATCCGGCCTGCTGCTTGGTGCGCGCCTCATAGTGGTCGACGATCAGCGCATGACGTTCGCCAATCGCTTCCTTGGCCAGATGGTCGAACAGGATCGGCGCATTGGGCAGGTAGTCGAAGATGGTTTCCAACCGCTCGTAGAAAAACGGCAGCCAATGCTCCATGCCGGCGAACCGACGCCCTTCGCTGATCGCGGCGTACAGTGCATCGTCGCGCTGCGGCGCGCCGAATGCTTCGATGTAGGCGCGGCGAAAGCGGCTGATCGTTTCGGGCGTCAGCGACACCTCGCTCATCGGCTTCAGCGTGAATCCCTGGCGCTGGCCCGTCGTGCGTTGCGTTGCAACGTCGAAGGCGCGCACGGTTTCCAGCGTATCGCCGAAGAAATCGAGGCGCAGCGCTTCGCCGCCCGGCGCGTAAACGTCGAGAATGCCACCGCGCACGGCAAATTCACCGACGTCGCGCACCGTCGGCACACGCTCGAACCCGGCGGTGTCGAGGCGCGCGGCCATCGCGTTCATGTCGAACTGGTTGCCCGGCTTGGCAATGATCGCCTGCGCGGCGATTGCGTCGGCCGGTGGCATGCGCTGCAACAGCGCGTTGGCACTGACCAGCACCACGGCGCGGTGCGGCGCGTCGCGCAACGCCGCCATTGCCGCCATCGCGTCCAGCCGGCGCGCGGCCGCATCTGCGCCCGGCGACACCCGGTCGTAAGGCAGGCAGTCCCAGGCGGGCAGTTCCAGCACCGGCAGGCCGGGCGACGCAAACGCCAGGGTTTCAGCGATTGCCGGCAGACGCTGTCCGTCGCGAACGACAAAAATCAGCGGTGCGTTGCCGAGATTGGCGGCGACAGACGCCAGCGCAAACGCTTCATAGCCATCTGCGACGCTGTCGATGGTCGCCGTACCGGAAGCTGGCAGGCGGATAGGCTGGATCAGTTTCATCCGGGATCAGACGTTGACGTTGCTGCGATGGGACAGGATCTTGACGAAGATCGGCGTGTCGTGGCGGGCAGGCACAGGGCTTTCGCCGGTCACCCATTTCAGGATGTCACCATCGGCTTCGGCCATGAAGGCTTCATAGATCGTCAGTTCGTCATCATCGAGGCGATCAATTTCAGCATCGACGAACGATCCGAGGATCAGGTCGACTTCGCGCATGCCGCGATGCCAGGAGCGGTAGAATGCCATGCGGCGGCGTTTGTCGAGGTCGGCACTGGACCGCGTTGTTCCGGTCATTCGGATAAACCCTTGTGGATGAAGAGCCGATATAGCCGGTGTAACATGCAATGTCAGCCTTTGCGGACACACTCTCCCGACATAAGCTTGGTGCATGCGCCCTTCACTGCTCGACCCCCTGTTTGCCCCTGCCACCACACTGGATGGAGTCGGACCGAAAGTTTCCGGTCTGATCGCCAACGTGTTGCCGTTCGATACCACCGGCCGCGAGGTCCGCGTCGGCGACCTGCTGTTCATCCTGCCGAACTCGATGATCGACCGGCGCGAGCGCTACCGCATTGCCGATGCGCCCGAAAATTCGATCGTCACCCTCGATCTCGTCATCGATCATCACCAGCCCGCTCCATCCGGTAACCGGTCGGCGCCCTACCGGGTGTTTGCACATGACGATTCCGGCGAGATCGCGCTGACCTTTTTTCGCGCCCGCGGAGACTGGCTGACCAAGGCGCTGCCGGAAGGCGCGCAGATGCTCGTGTCGGGCCGGCTCGAATGGTTCAACGGCCGTGCGTCGATGGTGCATCCCGACCACATGGTGCCCGCCGACAAGGCCGACGAGCTTCCTGCCGTCGAGCCGGTCTATTCGCTCACCGCCGGCCTGTCGGCAAAAGTGTTGCGCAAGGCGGTCGCGGCGTCCGTTACCCGCCTGCCCGAACTGCCGGAATGGCTCGACGAGACGCTGATGCAACGGCATTCGTTCCCGTCGGTGCGCATGGCGCTGCATCGGGTCAACACCCCCGACAACCCGCTCGACATCAACCCGGACAGCGCCGCCTGGCGCAGGCTGGCCTATGACGAGCTTCTGGCCGGCCAGCTGGCCCTTGCGCTGGTGCGCGCCCGCGTGCGCCGCAACGCGGGCCGGGCGCTGGAAGGCGACGGACGCATCGAGCGGCAGATCCGTGCGGCACTCCCTTACGCCCT
>JBEBXE010000032.1:0-17378 GCA_040391705.1 Aerobium aerolatum | reverse complement strand
CGCTTGCCAGCGCCGAGCAGCGGCGCACGCTGGCCCGGCAGGCGCAGCGTGACGCAGAGCCGCGGCGCACGAGTGCCGACGAAGCGTTCGTTGCTGCGCAGATGGCGTTGGCGTCGCTGCAGGCCGACCGGGTCCAGGTCGACGCGATCCTGGGTGCGCAGGCTGATCGCAGCCAGCGCGAGGGAACGCTGATCCGGGTGCTGGCCGATCTGGATGGCAAGCTGGCGGACGCGGAGGCACGCGCGGTGCATTTGCGCGCCGCTGCTGTCGATCTCGAGACGGCGGCCGCGTCATGGCAGCGCGCGCGCTCGGTCGAGGAAGCGGCTGAAAAAGAGATTGCGTCGCTGCGCGAGACGGCGGCCGGCCTCAACGCCGAAATCCGCGCCGGCTCCGACGAGGCGGTCGAGGAAAAGTGGCAGGAAACCCGCGAGGCGCTGGCGGTTGCACAGGCGCGGGTCGCCGGCTTCGAGAAGGAAGTTGCGGTTCTGCAGAAGCTGGCAGCCGCGCTCGAAACCGCCCGGTCGCAAGCCCGCGAGCTTTACCTGAAGCCGGTGGTAAACGAACTCAAGCCGCTGCTGTCGCTGCTGTTTGACGACGTGACGATCAGCTTCGACGACAAGTCGCTGCTGCCGGAGAAGATCATTCGCGGCGGGCAGGAGGAAGACGTCGATCGGCTGAGCGGCGGCATGCGCGAGCAATTGTCGGTGCTGACGCGGCTGGCCTTTGCCCGGTTGCTTGCCCGCGACGGGCGTCCGGCTCCGGTCGTTCTCGACGACGCGCTGGTCTATTCCGACGACGACCGCATCGAGAAGATGTTCGACGCGCTGCACCGGCAATCAAGGGATCAGCAGATCATCGTGTTTTCCTGCCGCCAGCGCGCGTTCCAGAAACTCGGCGGCAACATCCTGCAAATGACCGATTGGCAGCCCGCAGCGTAACGATCTCCCGCCGGGCCTTTATGTTTTCCTTATGGGCGCGGGGCGCATCCGCAATCGAACCCTGAGGCGGTGCGCCCTATGTTTCTCCAGAAGCATCAGCTTCGGAGAGAATTCATGGCGGATCTAGTCTTTCTTCTCGTTGGCATCGGTGGCGTCGTCGCGCTGGGCGTCTATGCGCGCCTGCTGGCGCGGCTGTCGTGAGGTGCTGACATGATTGAGCCCCTCATTGGTCTCATCGTCGCGGTGCTGCTCGCCGTCTATCTGCTGGTGACGCTGCTGCGTCCCGAGCGTTTCTGAGCGGGGGGGCGGATCATGACCCTTCTCGGATGGCTTGAGATCGCCGCGTTGTTTCTGGCGGTTCTCGTCGTGGTCAAACCGCTCGGGCTGTATATGGCGCGGGTGTTTTCCGGCGAGCGGACGTTCCTGTCGCCGGTGGTCGGTCCGGTCGAGGCCGGGTTCTATCGCCTTGCCGGCGTTGACGCGCGCAAGGAGGACGGCTGGCTCTCCTACACCTTCGCCATGCTGGCGTTTTCGCTCGCAGGCTTCGTCGTGCTCTATACCATCCTGCGGCTGCAGTCGGTTCTGCCGCTCAACCCGCAGGGCTTTGCCAATGTCCCGCCCGACCTCGCTTTTAACACTGCCATCAGCTTTCTGACCAACACCAACTGGCAGAGCTATGGCGGCGAGACGACGATGAGCCATTTCAGCCAGATGGCCGGGCTGACGGTGCAGAATTTCGTTTCGGCAGCGACGGGCATCGCGATTGCGATGGCGCTGACCCGCGCTTTTGCCCGCTCCAAGGCTGCGACGGTCGGCAATTTCTGGGTCGACCTGACGCGCGCGACGCTCTACGTGCTGCTGCCGCTGGCGCTGGTTGTCGCGCTGGTGTTCGTCGCCATGGGCCTGCCGCAGACGCTGGCGCCGTCGATGACGGCCACTACGCTTGACGGCGGCCAGCAGGTGATCGCGCTCGGGCCGGTCGCCAGCCAGGAGGCGATCAAGCAGCTTGGCACCAATGGCGGCGGTTTCTTCAACGTCAACGCGGCGCATCCGTTCGAGAACCCGACCGCGCTCTCCAGCCTGCTCAACATTTTTGCCATGCTCTGCGTGTCGTCGGCTCTGGTCTATACGTTCGGCCAGATGGTCGGCGACCGCCGTCAGGGCTGGGCCTTTCTCGCTGCCATCGCCGTGTTGCTGATTGCCGGCGTCGGTGTCGTCTACTGGGCCGAAACGCAGGGCAACCCGATCCTGACCGCGCTTGGCCTCGATGCCGGCGGCGGCAACATGGAGGGCAAGGAGGTGCGCTTCGGCCAGGCCGGCAGCGCGCTCTATGCGGCGGTGACGACCGGACTGTCGAACGGCGGCGTCAACGCCATGCACGGCTCGTTGACCGGGCTAGGGGGGCTGGTGCCACTGTTCCTGATGCAGCTTGGCGAAGTGTTGCCGGGTGGTGTCGGCTCCGGGCTCTACGGCCTGGTGGTGTTTGCCATCCTCGCCGTCTTCGTCGCCGGGCTGATGGTCGGGCGCACGCCGGAATTTCTCGGCAAGAAGATCGACGGACGCGAGATGAAATACGCCATGCTGGCGGTGCTGATCCTGCCGGTGGCGATCCTCGGCTTCACCGCGGTGTCGGTGCTGCTGCCGGTGGCCGTCGCCAGCATCGGCACGCCGGGTCCGCACGGGCTGTCGGAAATTCTCTACGCCTATACGTCGGCGGCCGCCAACAACGGCTCGGCCTTTGGCGGGCTGTCGGCCAATACGCCGTGGTACAACACGACGCTCGGGCTCGCCATGCTGCTCGGCCGTTTCGCCTATGCGATCCCGGTGCTGGCGATTGCCGGCTCGATTGCTGCCAAGGTGAAGACACCAGCGTCGGGCGGCACCTTCCCGACGCATACGCCGCTGTTTGTCGGCCTGCTGATCGGCATCATCCTCATTCTTGGCGGCCTGCAGTTCTTCCCGGCGCTGGCGCTCGGCCCCATCGTCGAGCACTTCGCCATGCTCGCCGGCCAGACGTTCTGAAGGAGAACGGTTCGATGACGTCTCACGCTGAAGTTCCGTCGCGCCATCAGGTCAAGGCGCCGAACCTGCTCGACCCGGCCGTTCTGGCTCCGGCGATCGTGTCAGCCTTCATCAAGCTCGACCCGCGCCAACTGATGCGCAACCCGGTGATGTTCGTCACCGAGGTGGTTG
The DNA here is from genome assembly GCA_040391705.1 of Aerobium aerolatum. Classification (GTDB taxonomy): domain Bacteria; phylum Pseudomonadota; class Alphaproteobacteria; order Rhizobiales; family Rhizobiaceae; genus Aerobium; species Aerobium aerolatum_A. The sequence continues at coordinate 14,247 of JBEBXE010000032.1, read as the reverse complement.
CAGCGCTGGTCACGGCGCTGTTCCTGCGCGATCTCGCGACTGGCGGCGATGCCGGCTTCTCGGGCCAGATTGCCGCGTGGCTGTGGTTCACGGTGCTGTTTGCAACCTTTGCCGAAGCCGTCGCCGAAGGGCGCGGCAAGGCACAGGCCGACAGCCTCAAGCGCACCCGCTCGGACCTGTCGGCGCGCCGGGTCAGCGGCGATGGCGATATCCCGCAGATCGTCTCCGCGTCCGATCTGCGGATTGGTGACATCGTGGTGGTCGAGGCGGGTGAGCTGATCCCCGGTGACGGCGAGGTGATCGACGGCATCGCCTCGGTCAACGAAAGCGCTGTCACCGGTGAATCCGCGCCGGTGATCCGCGAATCCGGTGGCGACCGCTCGGCGGTGACCGGCGGCACGCAGGTTCTGTCCGACCGTCTCAGGATCCGGATCACGGTCGCGCCGGGCTCGAGCTTCGTCGATCGCATGATCGCGCTGATCGAGGGAGCCAAGCGCCAGAAAACGCCCAACGAGATCGCACTGTCGATCCTGCTGTCGGGGCTGACGTTGATCTTCCTGATTGCGGTCACGACGCTGTGGGGGCTGGCCGGTTATTCCGGTACCGTGCTGTCCGTCACCGTGCTTGCGGCGTTGCTGGTGACGTTGATCCCGACGACGATCGGCGGGCTGCTGTCGGCGATCGGCATTGCTGGCATGGACCGGCTGGTGCGCTTCAACGTCATCGCCACGTCGGGCCGCGCCGTCGAGGCTGCGGGCGACGTTGACACGCTGCTGCTCGACAAGACCGGCACGATCACCTTCGGCAACCGCATGGCGACCGACTTCCTGCCGGTGCCGGGCGTCAGCGACGCGATGCTGGCCGAGGCGGCGCTGTTGGCAAGCCTGACCGACGGCACGCCGGAGGGCCGCTCCATTGTCGCGTTGGCCACCGGCGAGTTTGGCGTGTCCGCGCCGACGGTGGCACCTGATGCGACGATCCCGTTTGCAGCGGAAACCCGCCTGTCCGGCATCGACCTCGGCAAGCGCCGGTTGCGCAAGGGCGCGGTCGATGCAGTGCTGCGCTTTGCCGGCATTGCCGAGGTCGACGCACCGGCCGAATTTCGCGCCGCCGTCGAACGCATCGCGCGCACCGGCGGCACGCCGCTGGCGGTGGCTGATGGCACGCAATTGCTTGGCGTGGTGCATCTCAAGGACGTGGTGAAGCCCGGCATCAAGGAACGGTTTGCCCGCATGCGCGCCATGGGCATCCGTACCGTCATGGTGACAGGCGACAATCCGGTGACGGCAGCAGCCATCGCCTCGGAGGCCGGCGTTGACGATTTTCTTGCGCAGGCGACGCCGGAAGACAAGCTCAGCTATATCCGCCGCGAGCAGGAAGGCGGTCGTCTGATCGCCATGTGCGGCGACGGCACCAACGACGCGCCAGCACTGGCGCAGGCCGATGTCGGCGTGGCGATGCAGAGCGGCACGCAGGCGGCGCGCGAAGCCGCCAACATGGTCGATCTCGACTCAAGCCCGACCAAGCTGATCGAGATCGTCGAAATCGGCAAACAGCTCTTGATGACGCGCGGTTCGCTCACCACGTTTTCAATTGCCAACGATGTGGCGAAGTATTTCGCGATCATCCCGGCGCTGTTCGTGGCGACCTATCCGAGCCTGAACGTGCTCAACGTCATGGGACTGGCGTCGCCGCAATCGGCGATCCTGTCGGCGGTGATCTTCAACGCGCTGATCATCGTGGCGCTGATCCCGCTGGCGCTCAAGGGCGTCGCCTATCGCGCGGTGGGTGCCGCCGCGCTGCTGCGCCGCAACCTGTTCGTTTACGGCCTCGGTGGCCTGCTGCTGCCCTTTGCCGGCATCAAGCTTGTCGATCTGGCCGTCACGGCCCTTCATCTGGTGTGATCATGCTCAGACATCTGCGTCCCGCTCTCGTTCTCACCGTGCTGTTCACTCTGCTGCTCGGGCTCGGCTATCCGCTCGCCGTTACCGGCATAGCAGGCCTGCTGTTTCCGGTGCAGGCCGGGGGCAGCGCCATCGTCCGCGACGGCACCGTTGTCGGCTCCGCCCTGATCGGCCAGAACTTCACCTCGGAGCGCTATTTCTGGCCGCGCCCGTCGGCGACTGCGCCCGAGCCTTACAACGCGGCGGCGTCGAGCGGCTCCAATCTCGGCCCGACCTCGGCCACGCTGCGCGACCGCGTCGCCGGCGATGTCGAACGGCTGCGGGCTGCAGGCATCACCGGAAGCCTTCCCGCCGACGCGGCGACCGCGTCCGGCTCCGGCCTCGACCCGCATATCTCGCCCGAATTCGCCCGTGCGCAGGTCGCGCGGGTGGCACGGGCGCGCGGCCTTGATGTCGCCACGGTCAACGCGCTCATCAGTCGTTTTGATGAGGGCCGGCTGTTCGGTTTCATCGGCGAGCCGCGCGTGAACGTGCTAAATATCAACATTGCCCTTGATGAACTGAACACTTGACGGCCATGGGTTCCACCGACGCCAGACAGGACAACAGACCCGACCCCGACGCCTTGCTTGAAGCGTGGCGGGGCAGCCGGGGGCACCTGACGATTTTCCTCGGCGCAGCACCGGGCGTGGGCAAGACCTACGCCATGCTGTCGCGGGCGCGAAAGCTGAAGGCGGATGGTGCCGACATCGTCATCGGGCTGGCCGAAACGCACGGCCGCACCGAAACCGCGCAACTGCTCGAAGGGCTCGAGGTGCTGCCGCGCAAGCAGCTCGACTATAAGGGCCGCAACGTTGAAGTGTTCGATCTCGATGCGGCGCTGGCCCGGCGGCCGCGCATCATCGTCGTTGACGAACTGGCGTCGAGCAACCCCGAGGGCGGGCGCCATCCGAAACGGTTTCAGGACATCGAGGAACTGATCGATGCCGGGATCGATGTCTGGACCGCGCTCAACATCCAGCATCTGGAAAGCCTGTCGGATGTCGTCACCGATATCACCGGGGTCCGGGTGCGCGAACGCATCCCCGACATCATTTTGCAGAAGGCCGACGAGGTGGTGCTGGTCGACCTGCCGCCCGCCGAGCTGATCGAGCGGCTGAAGGAAGGCAAGGTCTACCTGCCCGACAGCGCCAAACGGGCGACGGAACGCTTCTTCCGGCCCGGCAACCTCACCGCCTTGCGCGAGATGGCGCTGCGCCGCACCGCTGACCGTGTCGACGACGACATGCTGGATTATCTCAAGCAGCATGCGATCGAGGGCGCGTGGGCCTCGTCCGAGCGGCTTCTCGTCTGCGTCGGGCCGGATGCCCTGTCGGAAAAGGTCGTGCGCACCGCCAGCCGGCTGGCCTCCGGCCTCAACGCACCGTGGACCGTGGTGTCGCTGGAGCGCGCCGACCGCGAGCCTGCCGGCCTGGCGGCGACGGCGCGCATCGACGCGCTGTTCAAACTCGCCGAAGGGCTGGGGGCCGAGACGCGCCGCATCACCGCAACCGATTTTGTCACCGAGCTTCTGAAGCTGGCGCGGCGCGAGCATGCGACCCAGATCGTCATCGGCGTGCAGGCGCGGTCGCGCTGGGCGTCGTGGATGCGTGCGTCGCTGGCCGACGAGGTGGCCGCGCGCGGCGCGGGGCTGAGCGTGCATCTGGTGACGGGCGACCGCGAGACGCCGCCGGTGCCGATCCGCCAGCCCAGACGGTTCAAGCCGCGCGAGACGCTGCGCTCGCTCGCTATCGCGCTGGCCAGCGTGATCGCTGCGACGGCGCTGGCACTCGGCATCGATCAGGTGATCCACCTGCCGAACGTCTCGCTGGTGTTTTTGATGGCGGTGGTGTTTTCGGCGATCCGCGCCGGCTATGTCGCCGCCTTCGTGGCCTCGATCCTGTCGGGGCTGGCGTACAATTTCTTCTTCATCGAGCCGCTGGCAACCTTCACCATTGCCTCGCCGCACGAAGTGTTCGCCTTCTTCGTCTTCATCGGCGCAGCGCTGCTGGCCGGCGGGCTTGCCTCGCGGGTGCGCGAACAGGCGCAGGCGGCCCGCGCCCGCACGGTGTCGGTGCAGTCGCTCTACGACTTCGCCCGCAAGCTGTCGGGCACCGCCAACGGCGAAAACGTCGTCTGGGCGGCGGTGTCGCAGCTGCATGAAACCTTCAACAAGACCGCCGTCATCCTGATCCCGCGCGATGACGAACTCGCTCTCGCCGCTGCGTGGCCGCCGGACGCCGACCTCGACGTCACCGACATGACGGCGGCGCGCTGGGCGTTCGATCGCAGGGAGGCTGCCGGCAGCGACACCGGCACGTTGCCGTCGAGCGGCTACCAGTTCCGGCCGATGACAAGCCCGCAAGGGGTGGTCGGCGTCTGCGGATTGCGCTGGGACGGCCAGCCTATCGACGGGGTGTCGGAACGGATCCTCCACGCCATCATGGACCAGACGGCGGTGGCGCTCGATCGCGCCCGGCTGGCCGAGGAGAGCATCGCGCAAGGCGCAAAGCTACAAGGCGAAACGTTGCGCGCCGCGTTGCTGTCGTCGATTTCGCACGATCTGCGCACGCCGCTGGCGACGATCACCGGCGCGGTCACCAGCCTGCGCCAGCTCGGCGACCGGATGCGCCCGGAAAGCCGCACCGATCTGCTGGTGACGATCGAGGAAGAGAGCGAACGTCTCAGCCGCTTCGTCGCCAACCTGCTCGACATGACGCGGATCGAGGCCGGGACGCTGGAGGCGCGCAGGGACTGGATCGATGTCGGCGACGTGGTGCGCGCCGCCGTCGAACGCTGTGCTCGCTATTTCCCCGACCTCACGGTTGAGACCAGCATCGCGCCCGATTTGCCGCTGATGCGCGGCGACAGCGTGCTGTTGGGGCAGGTGCTGTTCAACCTGCTCGACAACGCCGCCAAATATGCCGCCGGCGAGCCGGTGAAGATCTTTGCGCGCGCCGATGCCAAGGAGATCATCATCTCCGTCACCGATGCCGGGCGCGGCATTCCGGCCAAGGATCTCGTCACGGTGTTCGAGAAATTCTACCGGCGCGGCAAACCGGACGGCCGCGCGCCGGGCACCGGGCTTGGCCTGTCGATCGCCAAGGGGTTTGTCGAGGGGATGGGCGGAACCATCCGGGCCGAAAGCCCGGCCTATCGCCGCAAGGGCACCCGGATGATACTGCGGTTTCCGATCCCCGACGCCGGCAAGGAGGCACGACCGGAATGAGCGCCGACCGCATCCTCGTCGTCGATGACGAACCCCAGATTCAGCGCTTCCTGCGTCCTGCATTGACGGCCGCCGGCTACGACGTGATCGAGGCGATGACGGGAGCCGCCGCACTGAAGGCAGCAGCGACGGCTGCGCCCGACATCATCATTCTCGACCTCGGCCTGCCGGACATGGACGGCAAGGACGTCGTCGCCCAGCTGCGCGGCTGGAGCGCGGTGCCGATCATCATCCTGTCGGCGCGCGACCGCGAGAGCGAGAAGATCGCCGCGCTCGACCTCGGCGCCGACGACTACATCGAAAAGCCGTTCGGCATCGGCGAACTGACGGCGCGTATCCGCACCGCGTTGCGGCACCGGATGCGGGTCGAGGCGGAGACGGGGCAGGTCAGCGTCGACGGGCTGGAGATCGACACGCTGCGCCGGCTGGTGCGGCGCGACGGTGAGCCGGTCAAGCTGACGCCGAAGGAATACGATCTGCTCGTCCTGCTCTCGCGCCATTCCGGCCGCGTGGTGACGCACCGCACCCTGCTCACCGCGGTGTGGGGGCCGGCACATGGCGACGACCTGCACTATCTGCGTGTCTTCATCGGTCAGCTGCGCCAGAAGATCGAGCGCGACCCGGCTAAGCCGGCAATCCTGCGCACCGAGCCGGGCGTCGGCTACCGTTTCACCGACGATTTGTGACCGGTCGCGGAAGCCGTCGAGTCAAAAAAACACAGATCGACGCAACTTCTGCTGACTTTGCGACGTTACCCCCCCAACTATGTGTAAACCCGGAGGGGGCCATGAGGTCATCACACCTGTTTTCCGCCGCATTCCTGTCTGTCGCGCTGTCTGCTTTTTCGGCCAATGCGCAGGTCGTTGTGTCGTCCAAGATCGACACCGAGGGTGGGGTGTTGGGACACATTATCCAACTTGTGCTTGAACAGGACGGCATCGCCACCACTGATCGGATTCAGCTCGGCGGCACCCCGGTGGTGCGCAACGCGATCCTGGCCGGCGAGATCGACATCTACCCGGAATACACCGGCAACGCCGCGTTCTTCTTCGAGAAGGCCGACGATCCGCTGTGGCGCGATGCCGCCAAGGCCTATCAGGAAGCCAAGACGCTCGACTATGACGCCAACAAGCTGGTGTGGCTCGCGCCGTCGCCGGCCAACAACACCTGGGGGCTGGCGGTGCGCAAGGACGTTGCCGACAGCCATAAGCTCGTGACGCTGTCGGACTTCGGCGCTTACGCCGCCGGGGGTGGCGAGATCGTACTGGCGGCCTCGGCTGAGTTCGTCAATTCCGCTGCCGCCTTGCCGGCATTCCAGACCACCTATGGCTTCGTGCTGAAGCCGGAGCAGCTGATCACGCTGTCCGGTGGCGATACGGCGGCAACGATTGCCGCGGCGGCCAACCAGACCAGCGGCGCCAACGCGGCGATGGTCTACGGCACCGATGGCGGCATCGCTGCGTCCGGCCTGGTGGTTCTGGAAGACGACAAGCATGTGCAGCCGGTCTACCAGCCGGCTCCGGTGATCCGCGAGGCGGTGCTGAAGGAGCATCCGCAGATCGAGGCGCTGCTGAAGCCGGTGTTTGAAAAACTCGACCTGGTGACGCTGCAGGACCTCAACGGCCGGGTGCAGGTCGGCGGTGAGCAATCAACCGTGGTGGCGAAAGACTTTCTGAGTCAGAATGGTTTTCTGAAGTAGGAGTCGGTACGTGGCTGCCCTGGCAGGTTTGATGCAGCGGCGGGACGCAATGCCCCGCTTGCGCGTCGACAAGCTCGGGGTGTTGCTTGCCATGCTTGCGGCCTATGCACTGGCCGCCGCACCGTTCGTCACCTTTCGCGCCAATCGGATCGTGCCCGGAGATGGGGTGAGCCTGTGGGACGCCCTGCCGCTTGGCTGGGCAGTCATCGGTGCCATCGTCATCATTGCGGGGGCGCTCGTCGCCCTCATCCGTACGCCGCCGCATCTGCGCCTGACGGCCGGGTTCGTCGTGCTGGTCTGCGTTTTCCTGCTCGCCGGGATGGCGGGCGGCACGCTGATCCCCGAGGGCGACAAGCTGGCGCGCATCTCACCGGCCTCCGGCTTCTGGCTGTTCGTTCTCGCGTTCGCGCTGCTTGCTACCGACGGGTTGTCGCGACTGGCGCTGCGCCCGCTGCTGCGGGTGACGCTTTTGGCGTTGGTGCTGGCGGTGGTCGTCGGGGCGCTGGCGCTGGGCGCGTGGGACAAGCTGTCGATCATGAGCGAGTACCGCAACCGTGCCGACAGCTTTTGGGCCGAAGGGGCGATGCATCTCAAGCTCGCCTTCGGCTCGATGGCGGCTGCGGTGGTCGTCGGCGTGCCGCTGGGGCTGTTGTGTCATCGCGTCCAGCCCGCCCGCAACGCCATCCTCACCGCGCTCAACACCATCCAGACGATTCCGTCGATGGCGATGTTCGGCTTGATGATCGCGCCGCTCGGCTGGATCGCGGTCAACGTTCCGGGCGCGTCGGCGCTGGGCATTCGCGGCATCGGCGCAGCCCCCGCCTTCATCGCGCTGTTTCTCTATTCGCTTTTGCCGGTTGTCGCCAACACGGTGGCGGGGCTCGCTGGCGTGTCGCTGGTCGTGCGCGATGCGGCGCGCGGCATGGGCATGACCTGGGTACAGAAGCTAGTGCGGGTTGAACTGCCGCTGGCCTTTCCGGTGATGCTCACCGGCATCCGCATCGTGCTGGTGCAAAATATCGGCCTCGTCACCATCGCGGCGCTGATCGGCGGCGGTGGCTATGGCGTGTTCGTGTTTCAGGGGATCGGCCAGATGGCGATGGATCTGGTGTTGCTGGGCGCGATTCCGACCGTCGTTCTGGCGTTCTGCGCCGCCATTGTCCTTGACGCGCTGATCGAGGCGGCATGGGTGCCGACAGCACAGGAAGACGAGTCGTGATCGAGATCGAGAACGTCAGCAAACGCTACGGCGACCGGATCATCGTCGACGACATCTCGATGGTCATCGAGCCGCGCCAGATCGTCACCATCGTTGGCATGTCGGGCTCGGGCAAGACGACGCTGCTGCGGATGATCAACCGGCTGGTGCAGCGCGACAGCGGTGCGATCCGTCTCGACGGCACCGACAACGAGATGATTCCCGGCTATCTTTTGCGCCGCTCGATCGGCTATGCGATCCAGGGCGACGGGCTGTTTCCGCATCGCTCGGTCGCCGACAATATCGCCACGGTGCCGCGTTTGCTGGGTTGGGACAGCCAGCGTATCGCAGCGCGCGTCGACGAATTGCTCAACCTGTTCCAGCTCGACCCGGCGCTTTATGCCGAACGCTTTCCGCACCAGCTTTCGGGCGGCCAGCGCCAGCGGGTCGGCGTGGCGCGGGCGCTTGCGGCCGAGCCGAATGTGCTGCTGATGGACGAACCGTTCGGCGCGCTCGACCCGATCATTCGCAGCAAGGCGCGTGACGATCTGCTGGCGATCCATCGACGGTTCGGAACCACCATCGTCATGGTGACGCACGACATGGACGAAGCGGTGGCGCTGGGCGACAAGATCGCCGTGCTCGACGCCGGCAAGCTGCTGCAATACGCGACGCCGGCCGAGATTCTGGCGCGTCCGGCAACCCCACTCGTCGACTCGCTGGTGGGCAAGGCGGAGAAGCCGTTCCGGCTGCTGTCGTTTGCGCGTGTGGCGGATGTGGTCGAGCCCGGCCTGTTGGACGGCGAGGCGATCTCGGATCAGGCATCGTTGCGCGATGCGCTGGCCGAATTGTTGTGGTCGGGCAAGGACGCGCTTCCCGTCCACAACGGGGATGGCAGGACCATCGGCAGGGTCACCATGGCGACGCTGCTGGGCCATGCGGCCCGGCCGTCATGAGCTGGGTGCCGACAGCCATCCGCACGGTGATTTTCGTCGTGCTGATGGTGTTTCTGATCTGGCCGGAATGGTTCGAACCGCTGCTTACGCCGCTGACGCAGCACAATGCGCCGGCGATCTACACACGACAGAGCCTGCTGGTGCTGGCAGGCCAACACCTCGCCATCGTTGCCGTGGCAACGTTGGCGGCGACCATCATCGCCGTCGGCATGGCGGTGCTGGTGACGCGCGACGCCGGGGCCGAGCTGTTGCCGTTCGCGCGCAGCGTGGTCAATATCGGCCAGACCTTTCCGCCGGTGGCGGTGCTGGCGCTGGCGGTTCCGGTGCTGGGGTTTGGCACCAAACCGACGCTGATCGCGCTGTTTCTCTATGCGCTGCTGCCGATCTTCGAAAACACCCTGACCGCGCTGACTACGTTGCCGCGTGACGTCACCGAGGCGGCGCGCGGATCCGGCATGACCGGCCTGCAACGGCTGCTGCGGGTGGAGCTGCCGTTGAGCGTGCCGCTGATCCTGGCCGGTGTTCGGATCGCGGTGGTGATCAGCCTTGCCACCGCGACGATCGGCTCGACGGTCGCGGCCAGCACGCTGGGCGAGGTGATCGTCGCCGGGCTGCTGTCCAACAACATCGCCTTCGTGCTGCAGGGCGGGGTGGTGGTCGCGGTGATGGCGGTGCTGATCCATGACGCGCTCGTCGTCGTCGAACGCCGCCTCAACCGCTGGGGCAGCTGATCAGTCTTCCTGCAGCGCGGTTCTGGCCTGCAAGGGCGGGGCGTTCGCCGAGGTCGGACTGCCGGGAGGTGCGGCTTCGGAATAGAGCGACGCTGCCGGCGACAGCGCCTCAGGCGTGTCCGCGTCCGGAACCAGCATGTCCCGCTTGGTCCGCCAGCCGCTGTAGCGGTAGACCAGAATTCCCAGCACCATGGTTGTGACCATGCCGGCGGGAAAACTCCACCACAGCGCGTCGACGCCGAGCCAGGGCTGCAGCCCGTAGGCAAATCCCAGCCGGACCGGGAACATCGAGATGAACAGGATGGCGAGCGGCAGCAGCACCTGCCCGTTGGCGCGCACCGTTGCAAACAGAACCATGGTGACGCCAAACGGAATGAAGCCCCATGTCGCCAGCGTGGCGATATTCATCCCGATTGCCACGGCGGCGCTGCCCTTGCCGAGGAACACTTCCAGGGCCGCTTGATCGGCCCACAGCAGCAGCACGACCAGCCCGCCGGTGAGCAGCAGGTTGAACAGGATGCCGGTCTGCGTGACGCGGCTGACACGATCCCAGCGCCCCGCGCCGATGTTCTGGGCGGCCATGGCGCTGACCGCTGCGCCCAGCGCCATCGCCGGCATCTGCACATAGGTCCACAATTGCTGGGTCGCGCCAAAGGCGGCGGTGGTGTCGACGCCCTGCCGGTTGACCATCGTCATCATCGCCAGCATCGAGCCGGAGACGACGATCATCTGCACCCCCATCGGCAGCCCCTTGATCAGCAGCAGGCGCAGGGTTTGCGGAACCGGCCGAAGATAGGACAGCTCGTGGCCGCGCAACCGCAGCGGCAGGTCGCGGGCGTAGATGTAGACGAGCATGGCGATCAGGCTGGTGTAGCTGGCGATTGCGGTTGCCATCGCCGAACCGCCGATGCCCAGGGCCGGCACGGGTCCAAGGCCAAGAATGAACACCGGATTGAGCCCCACATCCAGCACGGCGGCGATCGCCATGAAGATCAGCGGTGTCACCGCATCGCCGCTGCCGCGCAGCGCCATCATCAACATCGTCATGATCAGGACGGCGGGCAGGGCCAGGAAGGTCACCCGCAGGAATGCCTGTGCCAGAGGTTCGATCGCCGCGTCGGTGCCGAGAATGGTCAGGACGTAAGGCGCCAGAAACCAGCCGACCACGGCGAGGACGAAGGAGAACGGGACGAACGTCCCCAGCGTGGTTCCGACCACCCGGCGGGCAGCGTCGAGATCGCCACGCCCGATCGATTGTCCGACCAGGATGGTGGCGGCCATGCCGAAGCCGAAGACGAACGCGGTGAGCAGGAACATCACCAGATTGCCGTTCGTCGTTGCTGCCAGTGCGGCCTCGCCGATCAGGCGTCCGACCCAGATCGCGTTGATCGAGCCATTGGCCGATTGCAGAACGGAGGAAGCCAGCGTCGGAAGGGCAAAGAAAAGCAGCGTTGTGGCGATCGGAGCCGTCACGAGATTGTTGTTTGGCTTCAACGGGTGGTCTCCACGGCATGCCCCGTGTCGGTTATTTCACACCGACGAATGCACCGCAAACGGGCAGTGGCGGCAAACAGTTCCGCCGCTGCCAGCCGCGTGGCGTTCACGTTTCCAGATTGACGTAGCTGCCCGGAACAAAGCGCGGCGTGCACAGGCAGTAGAACAGCAGGTCGGTGATGCCGGTGTTTTCGATGCGCTGCGCCGCGCCCGCCGGGATCACCGCCTGATCGCCAACGCCCAGCATCTGCCTGACCCCGTCGACTTCCAGCATCCCGGTGCCTTGCCTGACGATGTAGCGCTCGCAGACACCGTCGAGGCGGTGCAGCTGGGTGGTGACGCCCGGTTCGACACGGGCCATCGCCAGCGAGGTTTCGGGTGAGGCCTCGTGGTTGTGCAGCTCGGTGATGAAGCAGCGCTCGTCGGTCCAGAATTCGCCCTGCGCAGATGCCGGAACAAAGAAACTGACCACCTGGCACCTCCGGATTAGACAATGTCGATTGACACTGACAAATGCTAAAATATCATCCGATGCGTGTCAAAGGTCCGACGCTGTCAAAGCGGGAGATGAGGCGACCATGATCTCGTGTGGCCTGCTTTGACCAATCAGGGAGAAAGCTGCGCTTGAGCAGCGGTGCCAGACGGAGGACGTGACATGAGTGCATGGAAGAACGGGGTCGCCGCCCTGTCGCTGGCGGCAATGATGAGTGTTTCCGGGCAGGCTTTGGCCGATGGCCTGCTGGTCTATGTGTCGCCCGATCCGATCGGCGTCAACGCGTTCCTCAAGATGGGCCAGACCGGCATCGAGGCCGTCGGGGCCAAGCACGGCATGGACGTCAAGACATATGAGAGCAAGACGGCTGCCGAACGCCTCGACAACGTCAATGCGGCGGTCAACGAAGGGGCCGATATCGTCGTCGTCCTCGGCTTCGAATTCAGCGATATCATCAAGGACCTCGCGCCGACCGCGCCCGACACGCAGTTTCTGATCGTCGACCAGTGCATCGAAGACCAGCCCGACAACGTCCACTGCGCCGTGTTCCGCGAATATGAAGCCAGCTATCTGATGGGCGTGGCGGCGGGCATGATTACCAAGAGCGACACCGTCGGCGTCGTCAGCGCGCTCGATATTCCGTTCCTGCATCGCTACACCGATGGCTACGCGGAAGGCGTCAAGTCGGTCAAGCCGGACGTCAAGGTCGAAGTGCGCTGGGTCGGCGGCGAGAATCCGTTCTCCGATCCGGTGCGGGCAAAGGAGCAGGCGATCGCGCTGAACGCGGCGGGTGCCGACCTCATCTATACGGCGACGTCCGGTGGCGACTTCGGGGTGTTCGAAGCCGCCAAGGAAAAGGGTTTCAAGACCTTTGCCGTCGACGTCAATCATTGCCCGGCCGTGCCCGGTGTGATCATCGACCAGAGCCTCAAGCGCGTCGACGTCGCGCTCGGCACTGCGGTTGACGCGATCCTCGCCGGCGAGAAGAAGACCTTCATGGCGCTCGGCATCAAGGAAGGCGGCGTTGGCGCGATTGCGCTGGACGAGGCCGGCATTGCCGCCAGCACGTGCCTGATCGTCGACTATCCGGAGGTCGCCGCCAAGATGCGCGAAGTGGCCGCCAACATTGCCGACGGCACCATCAAGCTGCAAGACCCGATGTTTGCCAAGTAGTTCTGGTTGCAGATGACGCGGGCCGCCCTTCCTTCATCAGGCGGCCCGCGCGCGTGAAAGAACGCAAGCGATGCATGCAGCTTTACACGGCATACGGGTCAGTTTCGGTCGCCTCGTCGCGGTCGATGACGTCTCCGTCGAGATTGAAGCGGGCAAGGTGCTCGCCGTCGTCGGCGAAAACGGTGCCGGCAAATCGACGCTGATGAACGCGCTGTTCGGGCTCTACCAGCCCGAGGCGGGACAGATCCTCATCGACGGCAAGCCGTGCCGATGGACGTCGCCGCAGGACGCGATCCGTGCCGGGCTGGGCATGGTCCACCAGCATTTCATGGTGCAGGAGGAAATGTCGGTGCTGGAAAACATCGTGCTCTGCGCCGAGCCGGTGAACTTTCTCGGCATCGTCGATTTCGCAGCCGCGCGCCGCAAGCTGCAGGACGGCTTTCGCCAGCACGGCATCGTCATTGATCTCGACGCGCGGGTCGGGGCGCTGTCGGTCGGCCAGAAGCAGGTCGTCGAAATTCTCAAGATGCTCTACCGCGACGCCTCGCTGTTGATCCTCGACGAGCCGACGGCGGTGCTGACGCCGCTCGAGAAGGACCAGCTTTTTGCCATCCTGCGCAGTTTTGCCCGCGACGGGAAATCCATCGTCATCATCACCCACAAACTCGATGAGGTGATGGAGATCGCCGACCATGTCGCGGTGATGCGCGGCGGCAGGCTGGTGTCGTCGTTGCCGATCGGCGAGACCTCGAAACAGCGCATCGCCCGCGAGATCGTCGGCGGTGAATTGCCGCCGCCGCTCAACGCTGCGGCGCGCGCGCCCGGTGACGTGGTGCTCAACGTCCAGCAGTTGAAGGTGGCCGCGCGCTCGCACGATGTCGGCCCGGTCTCGTTCGACGTGCGCGCCGGCGAGATCGTCGGCATTGCCGGCGTCAGCGGCAACGGCCAGGCGGAACTGATCCAGGCGCTGACCGGTCTGCGCCGGGCGAACGCCGGCACCATCACGCTCAAGGGCACGCGCATCGACAGGCTGGATGTACGCCAGCGCCGCCTGGCCGGCCAAAGCTACATTCCCGAAGACCGACAGCGCGTCGGTCTGGCGCTGGCGGCAACCGTGGCCGAGAACGCCAGCGCCGGGCATGACGATCCCCGCGATTTCACCCGGGGTCCGTTCCTCAACCGCGCCGCCATGGCCGCCTTCGCGCGCGATCTGATCGAGCGCTATCGCATCAAGGTGCGCGGCCCGCAGGCGGCCGTCTCCACCATGTCCGGCGGCAACAAGCAGAAGCTGGTCGTCGGGCGCGAACTGTCGCGCGGCACGCCGCTGGTGA
>JBEBXE010000031.1:0-17869 GCA_040391705.1 Aerobium aerolatum | reverse complement strand
CACCAGCCCCGAAGGGCTGAACGCCATCTTTGCACACGGTTATCTGGACAAAAGCCCGGAATGACGTGTGAGGTCGTCAGAAAGCGATCGAAAGTCTGACCGTACCCCGTCCCGCCAGATCAGCGACGATAGCTGACAGATCGGAACGTGCCGTCCGGCTCCACCAGGTTGGTTTCCATATTGGGCACAATATCGGTATTTTGAGCCGAAGCGCAGCTCCAGACCTCCGCCCGTCGATGGACGACGAACGACAGGATGGTGTTGCGCGTCGCAGGCTGCGTACCCACCGGCATGGCTGTTTGGCCCTCGAGGCGAACCTTGGCGTGAACGATGGCGATATCCTTCGACAGCGACTTGACCTTCACCTGTACCAGACTGAGCGTCGATGTAGCGAAGATGTGTTCGAAGCCGTAAGCATGCGCCTTCCTGATCGCCTCGCGATCATGCCACCACAGCCCGGTGACGTTGACGAATTCAGCGTCTTCATCAAAGAGCGATGCCAACTTGCCCGCGTCCCGGCGCGCCCATGCCTCCACGAAGACAGTCGCGATGCTTTCCGGCGCGTCGAGCGGGCTGTAAGGCAAGGCGGTTCCTCTTCCGAGCCAGGGGGCGGCCAGCCGGCCGCGATATCTGCTCACGAAAAGCTCAACCGTATCGGAGGCACTGTCAATGACCTCGCATCAGCATCGCCCCTCAGTGGGGCGCTAACGATCGGACAGGTACCCGCCCCGCGCGACATCACCCCCGCGCGGCGACAAAGCGACGGACAGCGGCTTTATGGTCTTCGCCGGCCGTCACCACCGCATAATGTGATGAGATGAGGTCGAGGTTGGTGCGCAGATCGTTGCGCATGCCGCCAAGCACCGCCCGTTTGATCATCCGCACAGACTGGGCCGGGGCCTTGGCGATCCGCAAAGCCAGCTTCTGCACCTCTTCCTCAAGGGCCTCGTCGTCAACGACGCGATTGACCAGGCCAATGCGCAGCGCTTCTTCGGCATCGACGAAGTCGCCGGTCCAGAACATTTCGAGGGCTTTTGCCGTGCCGACCAGGCGCGGCAGAAAATGCGTACCACCTGCACCCGGCACCAGACCGACATTGACGTAGGTCTCGGCGAAGCGCGCCGAGCGTGCGGCGATCCGCAGATCGCAGGCCAGCGCAAGGTCGAGGCCTGCGCCGGTCGCAACGCCGTTCAGCGCTGCAATCACCGGCTTGTCGAGATCCTCAAGCGCCAGCGCAATTCGCTGGATCCGCTCGAACAGTTCCGCCTTACGACGCGCCGGCTCCTGGTCGAGGCGGTCCGCCATTTCGATGACGTCGCCGCCGGAACAAAAGGCCTTGCCCTTGCCGGTAACGACGACGACCTTGACCGCATCGTCTGTCCGGGCCGAGACCAGCGCATCGCGCCACGCATCGATCATCTCGAAGGTGAAGGCGTTCATTCTCTCGACGCGGTCGAGAACGATCCGACCGATGCCCTCTTCAACGCTGTAGGTCAGATTGGACGACATGCTTCTTCTCCTTACGAATTGACGCCGGGGTGGCGCGGCGGAACGAACGATTTCTAAGATTTGTGTGCGGAACGGCCTGTGGTGGCTTATGCCGTAGTCTCGCTGGTCATCTCGACAAGGCTCTGCCACAGCGCCGCGCCGCCGCCGGCGCAGATGGCGCGGCCGATTTGCTCATTCCATATCGCCTCGCCGCCGAATTCATCGCGCCATGCCCACAGGCGGCGGGTGAAGACGTGCAGGACGTGTTCCTGGGTGAAGCCCATCGCGCCGTGAACCTGATGGCCGATGGCGGCGACCAACGTGGCGGCTTCACCGACCCGCGCCTTCGCCAGCGCGGCGCGAAGTGCAAAGTCGGGTCGGCCCCAGGCTTCGACGGCGCTGTCGGCAATGGCGGTTGCTGCTGCCACCTGTGCGGCGGCGTCGGCCAGCAGATGCTGGATCGCCTGAAATTTGGCGAGCGGTCGCCCGAACTGCTGGCGCATGGTGACATGCTCAATCGCCAGATCAAGCACGCGCCGCATTGCGCCGCTCATCTGCAGCGCGCGCAAGGCTGCGCCGATATGGAGAAGGCCCGCACCGGCGAGCCAGTCCGGACATTGAACCGCCTTGCCGGCCGCCAAAGCCAGCTCAATAGTGTCGCGCGGTTCACCGGCAAGGTTGCGCTCCACCGCAACCGCGTCGCCGCTGGGCGAACACAGAACCCATCCGGTCGGTGCCTCGACAAGGATCGCAGCAGACACCTGGCCATAGGCGACGCGCGCGGCAATTCCTGCACCATCCGCGACGGCAAAGCTCGCGGGTCCTACTGGCGCTTCTCCCGTCAGGGCGGCCACCACCATGGTTTCGCCCAGTGGCACCGGCAGGCCGAAATAGGCTGCGAGGCGCACAATGCCGAACGCGGCCTCCGGCGACAGGCCGATGCCGCCTGCCTCTTCAGCAAGCAAAGCGAGCGGCAACCCTGCCGCCTCGATTTCCGTCCAGATGTCGAACGCGAAAGCGCCTCCATCGGCGGCGGCGAGTGCCTCCCGGCTTGTGCAGCGTTCAAACAGACGACGGGCCTGATCGTTGATAATGCCGGCGAAATCGCCTTCATGTTCGGTCATCGGATAGTCTCCTCACCGCAGGCCGAGGCCGCGAGCAATCATGCTCTTGAGAATTTCGCGCGTGCCGCCCCGCAACGAAAATGACGGCGCGCGCAAGATGGTCTCCGCCATCCCGGCGACGTAGGGGTCTGCTGAAGCCATCGAGGGTTCGACGGGCGCAAGCTGCCGCGCGACGTTCGGCAGGTTCTGCTCAAAGGTGGTCCCCAATTCCTTGACCAGCGCAGCCTGGAGCGCTGGGTTCTCCCCCTTGTCGAGCAGGCCCGCAACCGACACCGACATCCGCCGCAGCGTCGCCAGATTGCTGACTAACCGTCCAATCTCGACGGCTGCGCCGCGATCCGGGTTGGGTCCGACCCGATCGACGAGGCTGACCAGCAACTGATAGTCCGACAGGAACCGGTCAGGTCCGGAGCGCTCGAAGGCGAGTTCGCCGGTGACCATCGCCCAGCCCTGCCCCTCCGCACCGACCATCATGTCATCGGGGACGAAACAGGCGTCGAAGAAAATCTCGTTGAACTCGTGATGACCGCCCAGATCGCGGATCGGTCGGATCTCGATGCCGGCACTGTCCATCGCCACGATGAACTGGGTCAGGCCGCCATGCCGGTCCGGGCCGGCATCGCCGGTACGCGCCAACACGATAATGTAGTCGGCGAGATGACCGTTGGTCGTCCAGATCTTCTGACCGTCGATGACCCAACCGCCATCGACCTTTGTCGCCCGGGTTCGCGTCGCGGCTAGATCGGAGCCGGAATTTGGCTCGCTCATACCGATGCCGAAATAGCACGCACCGCTGGCAATGCGGGGAAGGATCTCTCGCCGCGCCCGGTCGGAGCCGTGACGCAGGATTTGCGGACCTGACTGGCGGTCCGCAATCCAGTGCGCGCCGCAGGGCGACCCGGCTGCCAGCAGCTCCTCGGTGATGACGAAACGGGTCAGGCTGGAAGCGTTCTTGCCGCCATATTCAGTCGGCCAGGTGACGCCAATGAAACCCGCTGCGCCGAGACGTTGACTGAAGCCACGATTGAACGTGCTCCAGGAGGCGCGGTGGGGTTCGAACGTTCCTGCATCCAGTTCCGTGGCAAGGAAGGCGCGAATTTCGCTGCGCGCGGCGATGGCTTCTTCCGGCAGGGTCACGTTTCTGAAATCAAATGCGCTCACCGCAGATCCTCCCTCATAACCCGGTGCCACCGACCCCGACATAGGTCAGGTCGAGATATTCCTCGATGCCTGACGGGCCACCTTCACGCCCTTGACCGGCCAGATGCACGCCGCCGAACGGAGCTTTGGCATTGACGATGCCGACACGGTTCACCCCCAGCATGCCGACACGCAATTGGCGTCCCAAGCGCAAGATGCGCCCAACATCCTGCGTATAGGCGTAGCTGGCAAGGCCGGCATCGGACTGATTGGCCAGCGCGATCGCCTGTTCCTCGGTCTTGAACGACGCGACCTGCGCCACCGGCCCGAATATCTCGCTCTGCCACAGGATCGAGTCCTCCGGCACGTCACAAATGACGGTTGGGTTGAGGAAAAAGCCGTCTGACACTGGTGCAACACCGCCGGCCAGAATTTTGCCGCCACGACGGGCCGCGTCATCCACCATGTCGGTGATGCGCTGCCGTGCGCGCGCAGACACCAGCGGGCCGACATCGGACTGCGGATCGAGACCGGGACCGACGCGCTTGCTCGAAAAATGATCCGCCAGCCCGTCGCAAAATGCCTTGTAGCGCGATTCATGGACGAGGAAACGGTTTGGCGCGGTGCAGACCTGCCCTGTCGCGGACAGCTTGGCCGCAACCGCATCCTGAATCGCCAGCGAAAGGTCGGCGTCGTCGAAGACGATGAAGGGCGCATTGCCGCCGAGCTCCATTGAGCTGCGCATCATGTTCTGCGCGGCCTGCTGTTGCAGCAGACGGCCGACACCGTACGACCCGGTGAACGACACCTTGCGGGTACGGATATCCGCCATCAGATGGCTGATGACGGCTGCGGGTTCGATGGTGGGCAGGACGCAGAAAATGCCTTCCGGCGCACCGGCCTCGGCGACCAGTTCGGCCAGTGCCAACGCCGTCAGCGGCGTCTCCTCGGACGGCTTCAGAATGGCGGCGCAGCCGGCTGCCAGCGCCGGAGCCAACTTGCGGATGATCGTGACCAGCGGGAAGTTCCAAGGCGTGACGAGCAGCGCCACGCCCACCGGCTTCTTCAGGGTCAGCATCGTTACCGCGCCATCCGGCGAGATTCCGCAGGCGCCGTCGATGCGCAGCGCTTCTTCCGCAAACCAGTTCAGATAGTCGAGCGCAAGCTCCACTTCGCGCCGGGAATTGGCAAGGATCTTGCCCATTTCCAGCGTGATCAGCCTTGCAAATGCCTCTTCGCGCTCTTTCAGCAACGCCGCGATACGACGGAGCAAAGCCGCGCGTGTTGCCGGCGAGGTCATCGACCAGCTCGCGAACGCTTTGCTTGCAAGATCAAGCGCACGGTCAGCGTCCTGCACGGTTGCGCCGTTCACCGTGGCGATTGGCTTCGCCGTCGCGGGATCGAGAACGTCGAACGCCATCGGCGTTCCGCTCAAATTCAATCCGCTGGCCTTGCCCAACCAGGGCGCGAGAGGTCCGCTGATGAGGCCGTCGGGCAAGTGTCTATTCATCGCAATCCACGCTGCTTTCGTTTCGCCAAGGCGACATGACAGGAAAAGAGCCGGCCCCCGCGCGGGAGCCGGCTCCATGAGAGGTCCGACTAGAACAAGGTCGGCGTCAAACCGTAGATCACCTTGGCAACTGTGCTTGCCCGGTTGATCATCCGGAACCGTCCCTCGGGCGGGATGAAGACGGCGGTTCCTTCGCCGCAATCATAGGCCATACCCGGCGTTTCGACGGTGCAGGTGCCCTCCAGCACGTAGAGGAACTCGTGAACGGGGCCGACATTCATCACGTCGTCCTCCTCCCACGGCGTCTCCTCGGTCGACCACCACCGGCTGGCCTCGCCTTCTGCCATCACATACATGCCGGCATTCAAGAGCGAGCCATGATCGCGGCGTGTCACGAAGCGCTTGAGGCTGACGCCAGCGGGCACCTCGGAGGCAGCCAGCAGCGGCTGTTCCGAAACCACCACAATGACGGGATCGGCGAGTGCCGTCTGATCGGCCGCCATCAGAACGTCGCTCCCTCGGCGGTGTTCATCTGGAACTCATTCTTGCCGGTGACCGGACCGTGCGTGACGACGGCATGCGGATACTTGAAGTGCGGGATCACGTGGCGACCAATCATGGTGATGTTGCGCATGATGTCGTCATGCGACATGCCATCCAGACCGATGACGATTTCCTCGACACCCATCGCCTGGTAGCGCTTCAGGCGCTCGACCCACTCGTCGGGCCTGCCCAGCAGAACCGCTGTGGTGTTGTCGTTGAGGTAGTTGGCGTCGCCGGCATAACGCTGCGCGTCAGAGACCGCCTGCGCCCACTGGTACTGGTCGGAACGCTGCGCCAGAGAGCCAAAATCGGCAGTGATGCGCTTGGCGAAGTGGACAGCCGCAATGCCGCCAAGGGCGAACGCCCGGTCCTTGTCGTCATCGCAGGCGGACGCCAGAAGCGTCAGCGCGACACCGGAGGTTGGGCGCTTGACGACATGATTGGGCTCTTTCTGACCGGCGCGATAGCCTTCGATCAGGTTCGCGAAATATTCATAGCCGAGGAAGCCGCAGCTCGACACCAGACCGAGGCCATCTCGCCCAGCCTCAAAGGCGGAGTCGTATGTCTTGGTGATCTTGTACATCGGCATATGTGGATACTGCAGCGCCTTGGGCACCAGGCAGCGCTCCGGGATCTTCCAGTTCTTGCCATCATGGCTGAACGAATCCTGCGACAGCGCCTTGACGATGACCCCGAGGGCTTCTTCCTGTCGGCCCTTGCTCTCGTCCAGCGAGATGCCGAACGCGTCGAGCTGGAGCAGCGTGTTGCCACGCGCCGTGCACAGCTCCATGCGACCATGGGACATGATGTCCAGCGCCGCGAGCTTCTCGGCGATGACGATCGGATGGTGGAACGACGTCAGGAAGCTCATCGGGCGGATGCGGATGCGACTGGTGCGCATGGCAACCGCAGTGTAAAGCACCTCCGGCGTCGAGACCGTCGCAAGGTCGGTGTAGAAGTGGTGTTCCGACGAACCCCAGGTATCAAAGCCCATTTCTTCAGCGAGTTCGGCTTCGCGAACCGCATCCCACCAACGCTGGTAATGCGTCGTACCATGAGACGTGCGGCATTCCGTAAAGAGCGTGAATTTCATTGTATTCCCTTTCTGGACAGGTTGTGACCGGACACCGCCGGCCACCAGAAGTCAGACAGCCGGCTGGAACGCACAGCGTGCGCGCACGTCCAGAAACGACGTCAATTCGTCGACCATCATCGAAACCCGCTGGTCGATCTGGGCTGGCAGGTCAGCGTCGGGCGAAATCTTGGTTTCCAGCACGTTCACGGTGATGCCGAGCGGAACGTTCCATCCGCGCAACGCATGAACGACATCGCGAAGATGGCCGAGCGTGCTGGACACGCCTTGCCATCCGGCACCGGTGACCACGCTGGCGACCGGCATGCCGGCGAGGTAGACGCGCGGGTCGGCGCGAAGCTCCTCGAGGTAGTCGAGCGCCATCTTCATCGTGCCCGAGATCCCGCCATGGTAGGCAGGGCTTCCCAGCACGAGCGCATCCGCACCTCGCACTGCTTCCAAAAGCCGCCGTGCTTCAGGAGACACGGTTCGGGACGGATCGTATTGCGGCAGGTCGAGCGCTTCGCCGGCAAGCAACTGCACGGTCGCGCCACGCTTGCGGCATTCGCTCAACACCCGAGACACCAAAACCCCGGTTGACGATCCCGTCCGAAGCGACCCGGCCACTCCAACTATCTTCATTTGCCTGCTCCTTCGAAAATCTGCGGAAACTCGCCCTCAGGGCCGAAGCCTCCAAAATTTGACAATAGACTTTCGCCCCACGCGTCGACTTCACTCGACGAATGCCTTGCTTTCGAATGTTTGATCAGCGGATTTCAGCAGAAATTACTGCGAATAAACCTTCAGCTTAGGCAAGTCAGCCTAGGCTGCCTTAGTCTTCTCGGTTCTCTTCAGACCTCAATCAGATAAAGCCATGTCACTGCTTCAGTCTTTGAAGCTTTATTTCAATTATCGTAACTCTGAGCCCTCCCCTCCGCAATGCATTGGAACGGTAATTCGTTTCATCTGGTGAAATCATCTTTCATTTCTGATGATGAAATGTGCTCTCAAACGACCGCATGCTGCATCGAACCCCGGACGTGCAGCCTGGGGCAGATGAAAATGCGGGCGTCGCCTCAGGCTTGCTGCGTGGTCGTGGCGAGAACGGAGTGAAGCACCGCTTTCTCCTCCACAGCGGTTCGTGAATAGAGCAACGGAAACGCCTGCCCGGCCAGCCACGGCTGATACTGATCCCGGAAATGCGGGTCTTCAGGCTTGCCTGTCTGCCCCGGCACCACCATCGCCTGAGACGAGTCCCAGTCGCCGACATCAAAGACGAAACGAACGCTGGCCCCAAGCTTCTGGATCCAGTCGGGTCGGAAGCCGGTATTGTTGACCGTATCGCCATCGCCATCCACCGGCGCCGGCGCGCCGGCAGAGAAGTCCGCGACCGGCTTGGAGGTGGCGCGCGCCAGTCTCTCGGCGAGCGGATGATGCAGCGCCAGTTTATGCAGATCGCCCCAGTTGCGGAGATTTGCCTGCGCAAGCTGTCTGGCTGCGGCCGCCAGCGTCTGCCCCAGCAGCGCGATCATCGGTTCGCTTTGCGCCTCGTCCTCGACAAGCCGAAGCCAGAGGTCCGGCGTCTTGCTCATGTCGGTCGACTTGAGGATATGAGCGACCGCCTCGTCGCGCCTTTCCGCCCCATGGCGCGCCAGATGGTGGCGCATCGCGGCTGGCAGCAAATGCACGCGCCACCACACCTGGAACAGCGCCGCCGCATAGCTGTCCTTCGACAGCGTGCCGTCCCAGTCGACCAGCGTGCTGCGCGCTGCGTCGGTATCTGAATCAGCGAAGGTCAGGTTCGCCAGCAGCCGGCACAGCCGCTGCGCCGGCAGGCTGACCACATCCATCTGCAGCGCCTGCGCCTCCTCGACATCGTGAGCGCTCACATCGCGCAGAACCTGCTCGATCCGCTTGTAGCGATGGTCCGGCTCGGCTTCGAGACAGACAGCGAGGTCGGCAAAGGTCGGCGGGATATTGTACTGGTTTGCATTCCCGGCCCATCCTTCGTCAGGATTAACGACGTCCAGCAACGTGCTGACAGACAGCAAACCGTCCCACTCATAACGGCCGTCCCCGGGAACCGGCATCAAGCCATCCCAGTTGGGTCTCTTCGGCAGCATGCCGCCGGGCCGAAGCCCGATATCGCCGTTGGTATCGGCAAAAACAAAATTGGTGCCGGGGGTAACGGAGACAGCCGCGATCCGGCGCACATCATCGGCGCATTTTGCAAAGATACAGCCCAAACCGGCCTTGAAATAGGGTACAGCCCCCGGCTCGAGCCAAACCGCCCGCAAGCCATAGGCGCGGCGGCGCTCGGGACGCACCGCGACGATCGGACCATGGCGGCTGAACTGAAGCCGGTGTGTGGTGGCAGCCCCGCCGCGCGCGCTGATCTCCTCATCGACGAACTCGAAATCGACCCACTCGCCGTTGTAGCGATACTGGGTCCCGTCTTCGTTCGTCTCGTAGACGTAGATGTCTTCCTGATCGCAGGGGAAAATCGTCAGCGCGTAGGCGACGTCGCGGTTGTGTCCCATGGTCACGCCCGGCCGATAGGGCTCGGCAGCGCCGATAACATCTATGCCGGGCGCACTGAGATGGCAGACATAGCGCAGCGGCGGCAGCGACATGTCACGATGCGGATCGCTTGCCAGCAGCGGCCGCCCGCTTCTGGTTTTCGCGCCGGCAACAGCCCAATGGTTACTGCCGTCGATCAGGTTTTGATCCGCGGCCGACATGAACACCATGAACTGGTTGAAATCTTCCAGCAGGCCGGCATCGATGTCATCAAGATCGAGCCCGTCAGGAATAGTCGGCGTCCAATCGTTGGAAAGCGGCTTCCTCAGCCGTTCCGCCTCAGCGCCAAACTCCCTGATCATGACGCTGCGCAGCACTTCTTCGCGGGCGTTGTCGTGGCGTCCGCCAGCCCGGATGCGGTGAATGTCTTCCACCGCCCAGAAATCGGGTTGATAGCCAAGAGCGGAAAACTCGACCGGAAGCTCCGCTTCGCCGGCACGAACGGCGGCGACATAGGCGTTCACGCCCGCGACGAACCCGTCAATGATCACTCCAGCCTGCGGACCATACTGCTTGGCTTCGTCGGTCAGATCACCGCGATAAAGCAACAACCTGGCCATTCTGTCCTGGGCGACATAGCGCTCCCCCATCACTTCGGAGACGAGGCCAAGGCCGCGCCGACGCCAGGTATCCATCTGCCAAAGGCGCATCCGCGCTGCCTGATAGCCCTGTGCGAAGAACAGGTCCGGCGTGTTCTGGGCGTAGATATGCGGGACGCCCCATTGATCGAGGAAGATGTCGACCTGATCGCGCAGGCCCTCGACCGTCAGCTTTTCGGTTTGCGACGAGTTGGCCATTTTGCTCTCCTAACGCGCCTGTTCGAGACGAAGCAGGTGGTCGTAGCTCGACTGCCCTTCCAGATAGGCCCAGGCGGCGCGCAGCACCGTCATGTCGCTGCGCCATTTTCCAACGAACTGGATGCCAACCGGAAAGCCATCGGCGGTGAAGCCGCACGGCACCGAGATCGCCGGCCAACCGGTCATGTTGAACGCGTAGAGTTCCGGCCAGCGGAAGGCGGGATCGGCAAGACCGCTTCCGGGGTAGCCCGGAGGCGTCCCGTCGATTTTCCACGGGCGCGTCGGAATGCTGGACGTCACCAGCAAGTCGTAGCCAGCGGTCAGATCAAGAAGGTTGCGATAGAGCGCTGTGCGCTGGTCGCTTCCCCGGAGGAAATCGTCGAGCGACATCGCGGCACTTTTCGCGACCAGTCGCCGGAGCGACGGGTCGTACAGATCCGGGTGTTCCGACATGTGCGCGATGCTCTTCCTGCGCCGGAAAATAATCGCATGGTCGAACCATAATCCGGGGTCTTCATAAGGAGGCTCGATGATGTCGACGATCGCGCCACGCGCTTCCAGCTTCCGCACTGCTTCATCCAGTGCCAACTTCACGTCAGCGTCGAGATTGCCCTTGAATAGCAGCGGGGCGTAAAGCACCCGCTTGCCGCGGAAATGGTCCTCATCGCGAAAGTCCATCCAGTCGCCGACATCGCCGGCGGAGACGGGATCGCGCGGATCAGGCCCGGCGAGCGCACTCATGCCGACGGCGATGTCTTCAATGCGCTGGGACAACAATCCGTTGTGGACCTTGGTTTCCCAGATATCCTCGAGCTCCGGCACCGGAATGACGCCGCTGGACGGCTTGAAGCCGATGATCCCGCACAGTGCAGCCGGAATGCGCACGGAGCCCGCGCCATCGCTGCCCTGCGAGACCGGCTCGACGCCCAAGGCGACGGAAACCGCAGCGCCGCCGCTGGAGCCGCCGGGCGTTAACGCCGGGTCCATCGGGTGGCAGCAGGCGGGCCCGAGCAGGTTGTCGGTCATATCCTTGTGGGCAAACGACGGCGTGTTGTTCTTGGCAAAGAACACCGCGCCAGCCTTGCGCAAGCGGGCAGCCAGCAGCCCGTCCGCGATCGGCACGTGATCGGCATATTGAAGGCTGCCGAAGGTGGTGCGGATGCCCTTGGTCGACTCCGTGTCCTTGATGGAGATCGGTACGCCGGCCATCGACCCTCGCAGATTGCCTGCGGCGATCGCCTGATCGGCGGCGCGCGCCATCTCCAGCGCGGCTTCCTCATCGATCGTGATATAGGCGTGCGTTTTCGGTTGGATCTCCCGGGCGCGCGCAATCGCCGCCACGGTCTCTTCGGCAGCTGACGATTTACCGGCTGCAATGTCAGCTGCGATATCGGCAGCCGAACGGGAACTACGAACACCCCAACGTGTCATGAGTCATACTTCCATCATATCGTGTGAAGAACGGGCAACCGGCAGTTAGCCGGATTGCCTTGTCGGTGGATGCGCTAGCTGCCGAAATAGTCGGCGACGAACCTGTCCGAGCTGATCAGATCGCTGGAGCGTCCGGCATAGGAGAGCTGGCCGCGCTGCAGGACATGCGCCCGGTCCGTCAATCTCAGCGCCTGCCCGACCAGTTGTTCGACCACCAGCACCGCAACGCCGGCGCTACGGATTTCGCGCAGCGCGTTGTAGAGACGCTCGACCATCTTGGGAGAGAGCCCCAGCGACGGTTCGTCCAGCACCAGCAGACGTGGTTGCGCCAGCAGCGCCCGCCCGACGGCCGCCATCTGCTGCTCGCCGCCACTCAGGCTTCCCGCCTTGCGACTGCCAAGCTCTTTCAGGGGCGGGAACATCGCATAAACCCTGTCCCAGTCGCCCTTGGTCGTGGTGCTCTTCTTGACACCCGCTCCGACCCGCAAATTTTCCTCAACCGTCAGGTCGGAAAACAGCATCCGCCCCTGCGGCACCAGCACCAGACCGGCCCTGACCCGCCGTTCCGGCGTCCAGGCGGTGATGTCCTCGCCGCCGAAGACGACTTGCCCGCCGGCTGCCTTGCGTGTGCCGGTCAGCGCCGAGATGAAGGTGGTCTTGCCGGCACCGTTTGCGCCCAGCAACGCCACGCCTTCGCCTTCGGAGACGTCGATCGTCGCATTGTGGACGACGCAGACTTCGCCGATGTCGACACGCATGTCCGTGACCTTGAGCAACTCAGGCATGGGGCACCTCACTTCCCAGATACGACTCGCGAACTGCGGGCATGGCGAACACTTCGTCGACCGTGCCCTTGGCCAGGAACCGGCCGCTTTCCAGCACATGCAGGTAGCGGCAGGTTTCGCGGACGAAGGCCATGTCGTGATCGACGACCAACGTGCCGACGCCACGCTCGCGCATCCGCGCCAGGAAACTCGCCAGCAACGTCTTGTCGCGCGGACTCAGACCCGCTGCGGGCTCATCCAGCAGCATGATCTTCGGCTCGAGTACCGCAGCGCGAAAGGCCTCGACCAAACGCCGCGAGCCATACGCCACATTCGACGCAGGCACGTCGAGCAAATCGGTCAGGCCCAACTCGGCGGCCATTTCTTCAAACCGGTCACGCTGCGCGCCTTTGCCGGACATCTGCGGACGGGCCAGAAGAAGGTTCTCACGAATGGTGAGGACCGGCCACAGCCGCGCCTGCTGGAACGTCCGCCCCAGCCCGGCACGCGCGATCGCATGCAGCGGCTTGCCGCGCACGTCGTGGCCGTTCAGCCTGACGTTGCCGCCATGACTGGGGATGGCACCGGTCATGGCGTTGATGGCCGAAGACTTGCCGGCACCGTTAGCCCCGATCAGCCCGATGGCATCGCCGGGCTTAACCTTGATGCTGAAGGAATCCAGAGCGATA
Source organism: Aerobium aerolatum (assembly GCA_040391705.1). Taxonomy (GTDB): domain Bacteria; phylum Pseudomonadota; class Alphaproteobacteria; order Rhizobiales; family Rhizobiaceae; genus Aerobium; species Aerobium aerolatum_A. Next base: position 4,731 of record JBEBXE010000031.1, on the reverse strand, counting down.
AGCCCGGAATATTTGACTGTCAGTCGATCGACTTCGAGCATCTAGCGCTCCTGACTTTGTACGCGGCTGTGCATGCCGATTTCAGTTCGTTTGCGCCGCATCGCGCTGAAGAAGCCTTTTTCTGGCAGCATCAGGATCAGCAGGAGAACGGTACCCAGCACCACGTCGCTGATGCCGCCCTGCCCCGCAACAAACTGCGGCACCAGGACGATCAGCGCCGCGCCGATGAGCGAGCCGCTCAACAGCAGGTGCTGACCACCGGCGAAAGTCGCCAGCAACAGCAGGATCGACCAGTGCATGCCGAGTTGGTCCGGCGAGATGAACGACAAGGGAATGGCGACGAGGTAGCCGCCCACCGCCACGATCACCCCGCTCAGCGCGAAGGCCAGCATCCGGTACGGCACCGGATTGATGCCGGTCGCTTCGACGGCTTCAGACGTATCGCGGATCGCCACCCACAGGCGCCCGACCCGGCTGCGCAGCAGTACCAGCATACCGACGCCGATCGCCGCGAACACAAGGCTCGCCTGGATATAGAGCGCCATTGCCGACGACGACGGTGATGGCAGCCCGGCGATCTCCGGCGTGAAGATGCCGGACTGGCCATTGGTCAACGAGCCCATCTGGCCGATCATCTCGGCGACGCCGAACGGCAGGAACATGGTCGTCACAGCGAAATAGAACCCGTCGAGCCGCAGCGTGATCCAGCCGATTCCGGCAGCCAGAACCGCAGTCGCGATCAACGCGACGAGGAGCCACGTGATTGTCGGTTCGACCCCCAGTCCGGTCGTCAGCGAATGAAGCATATAGATGCAGAACGTCGCAAACATCCCTTGGCCGAGCGTAATGCGGTGCTGGAAGTAGTAGATGAAGCTCACTCCCATCACTGCAATCGCAGTCGAGACGAGCAGGGCCAGCGTGATCGGCGGAATGGCCAATCCTGCTGCTGCGAGCAGCGGCAATGCCGCGATGATCAGCAAGGCCAGCGCGATGTCGAGATAGACATTGCGGCGGCCGGGAACACCGGGTCCCTGTGCGGATTCACGTCCCTCCGCAAGCTTGAAGGTCGCGCCGCCCATCAGGCCGGACGGGCGGACAATCAGCACGACCAGCACAAAGAACAGGATGATCGTGTTCTTGAGATCCGAGGAGAGAAACACGGTGATCAGGCTGGACACCAGGCCCATAACGACGCCGCCGAGCATCGCACCGCCAATGCTGCCGAAGCCACCGAGAACCATCGCGCCAAAGGACTGGATCATCAAGGTAACGGCGATCTGGTGATCGATCTGGATGAAGATCGCAATCAGCACACCGGAGACGGAAGCCAGCGCCGATCCGATGAACCAGGAGCTGGCGACGACCCGCCACTCCGAAATGCCATACAGCCGCGCCGTTTCCTTGTCCTGCGCCAGCGCGCGCATCTGCAGGCCGAGAGACGTCTTGTTGACGAGAAGATGAACCCCAAACACCACGAGGGCGCCGATCACGACTACCGTGAGATCGCGGCCGCTCATCGCCAGTCCGCCGAACTCCCACTGCGCGGCGAACGGCGCATCGATGTGCTGCGTGCGCGTTCCGAAAACCAGGCGGTTGCCCCATTGCAGGATCATGCCGAAGCCGAAAGTGGCCACCGACCGCACCAGCGCCGATTTGCCCGGCATCAGAAAGCTGATGAGCGCGCCCAGAACCACACCAACGACACCGCCCGTGACCGTGGCAAGGATGAGTGCAATCGGAAACGGCATTCCGAGCGACGTTGCCAGGTACCAGCCCATATAGCCGGCGGTGGTCGCGATCGAACCCTGCGCAAGATTGAGAACGCCGGTGGCGCGGTAGATGAGCACGATGCCGATCGCCACGAGGGCATACAGCACCCCGAAGACGGCGCCATCATAGAGTGCCTGTGTCATGGAAGAAAACCGTCACTAAGAGAACGCTGTTCATTGATCGAAACCAATGAACAGCAAGAGTGGGGAGGATTACGCTTATTTATGTTCCGGCAGCGGCGCGAACTCGGTCACAGGAGCCCAGTTGTCGCCGTCCCACTTGTAGATGCGACCGTTGGTGTTGCCGATGTGGTTGCCGTTTGCATAGGACAGCTTCACCGAAGCGCCGATGTCTTCCTGGTCGATGGTCTCGAGCGCGGCCTGGAAGCTGGGCCATGTCAGCGGCGTCCCGTCCCGGGTCGCCCGGTCCAGGGCCTCGATGAACACCTTGGCGTCGGTATTGCCTATGAGGGCAATGTTCACGTCGGCATCCGGGAATTTCTGACCGATCTGCTGGACGAACTCCTGGATCTCGGGCGACTCGTCATTCTGCAGTTTCTGGAAGTAGGGAAGATAGATGCGATTGGCGAGCGACGTGATCTTGCGGTATTGCGCCTCTGCGCTTCTGCCAAGCAACGTCGTCGGGATCAGCCAGTCGCCCTTGTAGCCCGCCTGCTCCGCAGCGGCCATGACCTGCAAGCCACCAACCACGGTCCAGATCAACGTCGCGTCGTTTGCTTCCGCAGCGATCTTGCGACCAATCGACACGAAGTTGGTCTCGTTCAACGCGTAACCGATCTCGAGGCCGAGTTCATAGCCAAACCGGTCGGCGCTGCCCTTGAGCGCCCGGTGCGCAGACTCGCCGAACTCGCCATGATTGTAGACGACGCCGATCTTCTTGTCGTCCAGTTCGCTGACCGCGTACTGGGCAACGCTGTAAACAAGTTGCTCGAAAAACGGATAGGAACTGTAGACATTCGCCGGCTGGTTTGCCGGATCGTGGTGGAAGACGTCGGCACCACCAAACGTGAACAGCAGCGGTATGTTGTTGTCCAGAACGTAGCGCGAGGCCGCCTTGGTCGTCACGCTTCCATACGGGAAGAAGATCAGGAAGGCGTTATCCTGTTCCCACAGCTTGCGCGCGGCGGCAACCGTGCGGCCTGGTTCGTAACCGTCGTCGACCTCGACAACCTTGATCTTGTAGCCGTTGACGCCGCCAGCCTCATTGACCTGATCGAACGCCAGATACGCGCCATCGATACCGGAGGAGCCGAGGCCCGCAAGTGGGCCGCTGCGTGGCGCCCAGGTGCCCAAAGTGATGACCTTGTCTTCACTCACACCCCGCGTCGCATCTTGAGCCCAAGAAGCCGACAACAGCAGGGCGCTTATCATGCAGGACACCGATCCTGCCGCAACTGCTTTACGCACAATGGAAAACATCATTCTGACCCTCTGTTGATTGGCTATTGATTGATGTGGCGCCAAGACGCCGCCAAACGCTCGGCTCTACCCAGCGCTTTAAAGAAGTTCTGAAACGGCAGTCGCGCCAATCTTCGCAGCATCGACGTGCCTGCACTCTCGATCGATGTTTTTCACAGCAGCAACGTCCTCTTCTCCCAGACCGATCTCCGTCGGTTGCCGGTCGGCACAGCACCACGGCACCCCGTGCCTATTCAAAGCACGCGTCCTTGCGACGTTCATGTCGAGCAAAAATTCAAGTCTGCTGCACAACCCATTTGTCAGGCGAGAGAACGCATTGTTTTATCTCTTGCGGTACATCGCCGTCCCAGCTCACGAAAAGGCTATCGCTGGCCCGGAGGCCTGTAAACGAAATAGTATTTCATACAGTGAAATGATAATCATGCGATCGCTACGCGCCTGCGTGTATGCATCAGGTACATTGCCCGCCACGCTTAGAGGATGGGTTCAGCCCATTGAATTCACTGGCCACTGACGTTTGACAGGCCCAAATGACACATGCTTAAGCCGCGCTTCATCTGCAAGACCAACATTTCACAACAGCGCGATCCCTCAGCACCTGCCCGAGCAGCTGCCATCCGAGTACAAGAGGAAGAGCCATGGCATCCTATACCCCTGTGACTGCCGTTCTGCGCGGACTTGAGGTTCTGCGTACCGTCAATCGATCCGGCATCTCGACGGTGAAGGAGATCCACTACGAAACGGGGCTCGACAAAGCGACCATCGTGCGCATGCTTGAGACGCTCATCCATGCCGGCTATCTGAGCCGAGATCCGGAAACGGCGTCCTATAGTGTGACCGGCCGCGTGCTGCAGCTGAGTTCGGGCTTCATCTTGTATGACAAGGCAGGCGAACTCTGCGCGCCGGTTCTGTCAACGCTGCGTGACCGCATCGGCTGGCCGTCCGGCTTCACCATGCTCGATGACGATGCCATGATCGTCGTCCAGACGTCGCGTGATGTCGGCCCTATTTCCTTCAATCGAAACCCTGGCTACCGTTTGCCGATGCTTCAGGTTTCGGTTGGCAAAGTGTATCTCGCCTTTTGCCCGGACGCTGAACGCGAAGCTATTTTGGGTCGGCTGCGCGAGAATGAGGATCGCAGCGTGCAGACCGCTCTTGCAAGGATCGATACCTCGCTCAAACGCGTCCGCAAGACAGGCTTTGCGGTAACCGAAGACAGCTACAGCTATCGCGAATACCGCGGCAATTTCGTCGGGATGGCTGTTCCGGTGATCGATGGAACGAAAGTCTACGGCGCGCTGAACATCATCTACCTGCGCAGTGCGGTGACGCAGGAGGAGGCCCAGGAGCGCTATCTGGGGGAGCTGAGGACGGCCGCGGACGAAATCGCCAAACAGTTCAGAAACGCCGGCTTTTAAGAAAACCGGCGTTTCTGACGATCAAGATCGAGAAAAACTGTCCAAACAGGGTCTCCCGGGAGTCAATTCGTCCGAAAACAGGACTAAAACGGGATCAAATCCGG
>JBEBXE010000030.1:0-18031 GCA_040391705.1 Aerobium aerolatum | reverse complement strand
GCATCCGGCGGCAGCGCATAGGTCAGCGGCAGCAGCATCGAAATGGTGGCCAACGGCCCCAGACCCGGCAACACGCCGATCAGCGTTCCGAGAAAGCAGCCGATGAACGCGTAGCTGAGATTGGTGAAGGTCAGCGCGTTCTGGAAGCCGAGATAGAGATTGGAAAAGAGGTCCATGAGATCAGATCCGCCTTACAGTCCGGTTGGCCACAGCGGGAACTGCAGCCCGATGCCGTAGTAGAAAGCGCCCACAGCCAGAACGATCAGGCAGACCGTGGAGATGATCGACCCGCGCCATGTGAACTCCGGGCTTGCACGGCCGGAAACCGTCAGCAGGACAGCCAGCGAAATCACCAGGCCGGCCCGCGGCAGAAGAAACGCGAACAGGACGACGGAGCCCGCGATCCAGAGCAGCGCCTTCAAGTCCCAACCGTCGAGCTTCTCTCGTACGGCATGCGGCCTGACCGCGCCGATCATGATCAGGACGCCGAGCCCGGCGAGACAGTAGCCAAGCATGCGGGGAAAATAACCGGGGCCCATGCGGGCCGCAGTGCCAGCGTCGTAATCTCTGGAAATGAAGAGATAAACCACGGCAAAAATGAAGAACAATGCGCCTGAAACAAGCGCGCGCTGATTGCGAATCTCCATCCCGTTCCTCCTTCAGAAATCGACGCCTGACAAATCCGGCTCGGCGGCGTCTTCTTGGCTCTATCCAGAAAGGCTTGAGGCGCGCGCTTGGTTTGCGCGCGCCCGTGGGCCTGTCGGTCGGTGCGGCAGGTTACTGGCCAGCCAGTCCTGAGCTGGTGATGACCTTCTCGAAGCGCGCGCTCGCGTCCTCGAGGAATTTTGTCATCGTCTCGGAATCATAGCTGGCGAGCGACAACTGGGCGTTGAACTCGAAGAACTCGAGCATGGCAGGCTCGGTCAATACTTCTTCAAGCGCCTTCGACAGCTTCGCCTTGATTTCCGGATCGACGCCCTTTGGCAGCGCAGCCGAGGTCCAGCCAAGATTGACGGCATCCGGATATCCGGCTTCGACGACTGTCTCGGCGTCCGGATAGGATGGAATGCGGTCAGGCGCCGTGGCACCGATCACCTTCAACTTGTTATCATCGACATACGGCTTGATCACGGCGGTGTATTCGAACGACAGGTCCAGCACGCCGGACATCAGGTCGACCATCTGGTTGGTGCCGGCCTTGTAAGGCACGTGCATCATCTCGATGCCCGCGGCTGCCTGGAACAGTTCGCCGGCAAGATGCTGGGCCGTGCCGATGCCGGGCGAGCCGTAATTGATCTGGCCCGGATTTGCCTTGGCGTAGGCGACCAGTTCCTCGATCGAGTTGTAGGGAACGTTCGGATTGGCGGTGAACAACTGTCCGGACGCCGAGACGCCGCGAACCTGCTCGAAGTCGGCGATCGGGTCGAAGGAGAGCTTGCCCTTCTGGAGGTGGGGCAGGATCGAGAACGGTCCGCTCGAGGCGTAGAGGACCGTGTAGCCATCCGGCTTTGCATTCGCCACCGACTCGGTGCCGACGACTCCGCCTGCGCCCGGCTTGTTTTCCACGATCACTGTCTGGCCCAGCTTCTGCGAGAGCAGAGCGGCGATCTTGCGCGATGTCGTGTCGGTCACGCCGCCGGCCGCAAAGGGAACCACCCAGGTCACAGGGCGCGTTGGCCAGTCCGTCTCGGCGCGAGCCGGTCCCGTCAACCCTGCAGCCATCATCATTGCAGCCAAGAATACACGACGCTTCATCTGTTCTCTTCCCTTAGACAAAAACTCAGACTGAACGGTCAGTCAGGGCTCAGGGTTAGCATAGAGAGCCATTTTTGCAAACGGTTCCGTCGTGACGGTGCGGGGTCAGCGCGGCGGCTATTGTTGTGGTGTTGCGGTATCGGATTCGGAGCAGCGCATAGGCCATTGGGCTGCAAGTAGAATTCCACTTTTGCCCGTCAGCTGCATTGCGTTATCTGATGTCTGGTTAAGCGAGCCGGTCAGCGGTCAGGACCGTGGTGGCGGTGCAGCCGATCATCGCCATGACGAGATCAATCTCCTGCGCGATGAGATCGAGGACCTTCTTCGCGCCGGCCTGACCGTCGGCGGCGACGCCGTAAAGCGTTGGTCGCCCGGCGAAGACGAAGTCGGCGCCCAGGCACATCGCGATCACGACATCCGACCCACGGCGCACGCCACTATCGAGCATGACCGTCATACGGTCGCCAACGGCGGCCTTGATCGCGGGCAGGGCGTCCAGCGACGCCGGCGCGCGATCCAGTGCCTTGCCGCCATGGTTGGAAACGATAATGCCGTCGCAGCCAATCTCGGCGGCGCGGATCGCATCTTCTGGATGGAGAAAGCCTTTGACCACCAGCTTGCCCTTCCAGAGGCGGCGGTAGGTTTCAAGGTCGTGCCAGCTTGGCGTTCCAATTTCTCCCGGCACGAAGGCCTGATCGAAGAAGAACCCGGCCGTCTCTGCCGCTGGCGCATCGGGCTCCATGTAAGCCGACCAATTGGCCATTTTCGGCATGCCGCCACTCGCCAGAAAGCGCAGGAACCAGGCGGGGTGCTGGATCACTTCGCCGGCCATTCTCAAGGCGGTGGTGGGTGTCAGCTTGAACGGGACACTGATGCGATTGCGCAAATGGCGCTCGCGCTTGGGGGTGACCGGCGTATCGACGGTGACGACCAGCACATCCATGCCGACATCGGACGCGCGCCTGATCTGATCGTGCGAAATGGCCCGCTCGCGTGCGGTGTAGAGCTGGAACCAGTTGCGGCCCGGCGCGATGGCGTGGATGTCTTCCAGCGTCGCGCCTGCGGCTCCGGACAGGATAAACGGAACGCCAGCATAGCGCGCGGCGCGTGCCAGCAGGATGTCGGCGTCGGGCCGGAACAATGGTGCAGGGCCGGTCGGCGATATGCCGTAGGGAAAAGCGTAACTCTGTCCGAACAGCTGCGTCTTCAAGCTTCGCTTGCTGACATCGACCAGATAGCGCGGCGTCAGCGTATGTTGGGAGAAGGCGGCCAGATTGCGGGAGAGTCCTTCCTCGCCGTCGACGCCGCCTTCGATGAAATCGAAGAGAAAGCCGGGCAGATAGCGCCGCGCTGCCTCTCGCACGTCATCGACGTTTACGGCATTGGCTGTCCTGCCCATGGCAATGTTCCTTCGCTCGACGGCTAGCGTTCCGCTACGGCGATCATCAGCCCCAAACCGCGCGCAACGGTTTCGTGCAGCTCCGGTGACAGGCATTGGCTCAGTTCGCGCTCGACGGCAGCATGGTCGGCCATGCTTGCGTCGGCGGCAGCAATGCCTTTTTCGGTCAGCTCGACGATGACGCCACGGCCGTCGCGTTTGTCAGCCATGCGCTGGATAAAGCCGTCCTTTTCCATCCGGCGCAAAAGGTTGGACAGGCCGCCGGAGGACAGAAGCATGCTGGAGAGAAGTTCGCTGGGCGACATCCGGTAGGGCGCTCCCGACACCCGAATCGTCGCGAGCACGGCATAGGTCGGATATTTCAGCCCGTGCGGTGCCAGCGCGCGATCGACCGCGCGCAGCACGATATCGTGAAGATGCAGGATGCGCCCGACGACGGCCTTGCCATTGCAATCAATGTCCGGCCGCTCGTTCTGCCACCTGGTCATGCCGCGACCGACGCGATCGAGCTCCCAATATCGTAGTTCAGCTTTGTTCAAGCGTCTGCTCCCCTACCTTCCGGCAGAAATCCAAGGCGTGAGATGTCCCAAACCCTTGCTACCGGCGTAACAATGGCGCGGCAATCAGCCAGGCAAGATAAATTACCTTTAAAATATCTTTCTTGAAAGATAATAACAACGATGTTAGCTTTTTGACCAGATGCACGGGGGAAGAGGCCGATTCACATCGACCCCGGGGCACATCGACAATGGGAGAGCGCACATGAAATTCTATTCCTTGCTTGCCGCCGCGACCGCGATTGCCGGCATCGCCGCTTCGACGCATGTTGCAAAGGCCGACGATCTGGTCCTCGGCAGCTTCGGCGGATCGTTCGCCGACAACGTTCAGGCCTGCTACATCGAGCCGTTCGAGGCTGCGACAGGCGCAACCGTCATCACCAAGCTTGGCAGCTCGGCGCAGCATGCCGCATCCGTGCGCGCCACCGCTGGCCAGTCCGACATGGATGTGGTGTTTGCCGACGACGCATTTGCCGTGCAGATGGCCAATGAAGGCCTGCTGGTGCAACTCGACCGCGCCAAGCTGAGCAACGCGCCGGAAATCATCGACGGCGCATGGGCTGCCGACGATTCCTATGTCGCGGCGATGCTGGGCGCGACGACGATCATCTACAACAAGGACAAGATCACCACGCCGCCAACGTCGTGGAACGATCTGTTCGACCCGAAATATGAAGGCCGCGTCACCATCGGCGACGTCTCCGGCACCAGCGGCTGGCAGTTCCTCGCCGCCATCAACAAGATGGAAGGCGGCACGCTCGACGACATCACGCCGGGCATCGAAAAGATCAAGCCGCTCGCCAAGTCGGCGGTGCTGCTTTACGCCCAGGCTGACCAGGTGGTGGCGCTGTTTGAGCGCGGCGAGATCGACATGGCCGTCTGGTATCCGGATCGTGCCGGGGTTGCCGCTGCAAGCGGCCTGCCGCTCGCGGCTGCCTATCCCAAGGAAGGCGCAGTCGGCATCCGTCCGACCATCTCCATCGCCAAGGGCACCAAGCAGGAAGAGCTGGCACACAAGTTCATCGACACCGTTCTGGATGCCGAGAACCAGAAGTGCTTTTCCGAGCGCCAGTTCATCGGTTCGGTCAACAAGAACGTGACGCTGTCCGACGAGGTCTCCGCCATTGTTCCGACGGGTGCCGCGCTCGAGCAAATGCTTTTCCTTGACCCGAACGACATGGCGACACGTCTTCCTGACTGGACGCGTCGCTGGCAGCGCGAAGTACTGCGCTAAAAGCCTGACCTGACAACCGGTTTCGGGCCGCAGAGCGTCATGACGACGCCGTGGCGGCCCGGGCCTCGCCGGATATCGCAATCCTCCCAAGCCTGCGTGCGCGATATCCGGCAGTTGCGAGCCGGCAGTTGCAAACAATGAGTGAGATCGTATGAGCAACGTTTCCCTGCGACATCTGGTGAAGCGCTACGGCAAGACTTCCGTGGTCAAGGATGTGTCGCTGGAGATTGCGGAAGGTGAGTTCGTGTCGCTGCTCGGCCCGTCGGGCTGCGGCAAGACCACGATTCTGCGTATGGTTGCCGGGCTGATAGAGCCCAGCGACGGCAAGATCACCATCGGCGAGCGCGACATCACCCGCCTGCCGCCCAACAAGCGCAATATCGGGCTGGTGTTCCAGTCCTATGCGCTGTTCCCGCATATGACCGTATTCGAGAACGTCGCGTTCGGCCTGCGTCGCAAAGGCGACAGCGGCCCTTCCTTGACGGCGCGCGTCGAAGAAGCGCTCGCGATGGTGCGACTTGAAGGCTACGGCGAACGCTATCCGCGCCAGCTTTCCGGCGGCCAGCAGCAGCGTGTCGCCATGGCGCGCGCGATTGCGCCACGTCCGAGCGTGCTGCTGTTCGACGAACCACTGTCCAATCTTGACGCCAAGCTGCGCGACGAGATGCAGATCGAGCTGAAGCGGTTGCAGCGCGATCTCAAGATCACCACGCTGTTTGTCACCCACGACCAGGCCGAAGCGCTGTCGCTGTCGGATCGCGTCTGCGTCATGAATGACGGCGTGATCCAGCAATTTGCCTCGCCCGAGGAGATCTATCACCGCCCGGCCACCGCCTTCGTCGCCAGCTTCATCGGCAAGCCGAACCGGTTGCGCGGAACTGTCAGCGGCGCTGCGGTCGAACTCGCGGGCGGGCTGGTGCTGCGCCCGACCAGTCTGACGGCCAGGGATGGCGATACCGTCGACGTCTTCATCCGTCAGGAAGCCGTGACGCTGTCGCACGCCGCTGGCATGGACGGCAACGCCATTCCCGGCACCATCGCGCTGCGGTCGTTTTCGGGCGCGCAGGTGCAGTATGTGGTGCGGATCGGCGCATCGTCCGAGCTTGTGGTCGAAGTCCCGTCTTCGGGCGAAATCTCCAATCTGGCGCAGGGCGACGCGGTGTTCGTCAACATCAGACCAGAGGACATCATCACCCTGCAGGCAGGACAAACGTCATGACATCGCTGCGCACCGGAGCGTTGCTGCTTTCTCCGCTGCTCTTCGTGCTGGTGGCGGCCTTTGTGGTGCCGCTGCTGCTGCTCGTTCCCACGAGCTTTCAGGAGTATCGGCCGGGCTTCGGCATCGCCAAGGATTCATGGACGATCGCCAATTACGCGCGCATCGTCACTGACGACTTCTATCTTGAGGTGGTGCTGCGGACGATCGGGCTCGGCACTGCGGTGACCTTGAGCTGCCTGCTGTTCGGCTATCCCGTCGCCTATCTGATCGTGCGCGGCAATCCGCGCTGGCGTCTGGCGCTGACGCTGCTGGTGATCTTCCCGCTGATGCTCAACCTCGTGGTGCGCTCGTTCGGCTGGATCGTGCTGCTGACCAATCGCGGCGTCGTCAACAATCTGCTGATCGACCTTGGGCTGATCGAGAAGCCGCTGAAGCTGATGTTCAACCTGACCGGGATGATGATCGGCCTGACCCACATCTACCTGCCGTTCATGGTGCTGATGCTGGTCGCAGCGCTGCAGAACGTTCCGCGCGACGTTGAGTCGGCCGCTGCGACGCTGGGGTCGAGCCGTCTGCACATCTTCCGTTCGGTGACGCTGCCGCTGACCGCGCCGGGCATCATTGCCGGTTCGATCCTCGTCTTCGTGCTGACCATCAGCGCGCTGGTGACGCCGCGCATGCTCGGCGGGCCGACCTATCAGGTGATGGCGACGCTGATCTACGACGAATACATGCAGCTTCTCGACTGGCCGAGCGGCTCGGCGCTGTCGTTCGCGCTGGCGATTTCCACCATCCTGATCATCTGGATTTCGAGCCGGATGACGAAACGCTGGGCAGGGCTGGCATGAACGAACAACAACCCGGACTGGCCGTTTCCTCGCTCGCGCTGCTGGTTGTTCTCTTCCTGCAGATCCCGGTCATCGTGGTGATGCTGGCGTCGTTCAGCGAGACCTCCTATCTGACGATCCCGCCGCAGGGCTGGACGTTGAAATGGTTCGAGGCGGTGCTGACCGACCGCACCTACCTCAACGCAATCTGGAACAGTGTGATCCTGGCAGTCGGGTCGACGGCGATTTCGCTGGTTCTGGGCGTCGCCGCCTCCTACGCGATCTTCCGCAAGATGGTGCCGGGCTCGGAAGCGCTGACGTCGTTGCTGATGGCGCCGCTGATCATCCCGTCGGTGGTGATCGGTGTGGCGCTGCTGCAGTATTTCACGCTGATCGGCATGCGGGGCAGCTTCCTCGTGCTGCTGGTCGCGCACGTCATCATCACCGTTCCATACGTTGTGCGTTCGGCACTTGCGAGCCTCTCGGGCCTCGACCTTGCGGTCGAAGAGGCGGCACGCGTGCTGGGCGCCGGCGGCGTCACCACCTTCAGGCTGGTGACGCTGCCCCTTATCAAGCCCGGTCTGGTCGCCGGTGGGCTGTTCTCCTTCGTCACCTCGATGGAGAACGTGCCGGTGACGATCTTCCTCGCCGGGCCGAGAGACACCACGTTGCCCATTCTCATCTTCACCTCGGTGGAGATGGGCGTGAACCCGAGCGTGGCCGCCGTGTCGACGCTCCTCATCATTGTGACGGCTGTCGTCCTGCTCGTCGCCGAGCGCTGGACCGGCTTCCACCGCTTCGTTTGACGGAGACTGACATGCACCTGACCAGCAAGGGTTTTCCCCTTTTCTTCACCTTCGACCTCGATGCCGAGACGATGTGGACGGGTCGCGACCCGGACTATGCCAATCGTCCGATCCTGATGTCGCAGGGCGCGTATGGCTGGAAGGTTGGCACCGATCGTGTGCTCAACCTGTTGGCGCGCTACGGCATCAAGACGACGTTCTTCATTCCCGGCCTGATCATCGACCAGCGCCCGGAACTGATCGAGCGCATCCTTGAAGGCGGGCATGAGCTCGCGCATCACAGCTATTCGCATGCCTGGATCCTCAGCCTGACGCCCGAGCAGGAGCGTGAGGAGATGGAGAAGGGTTTCGAGTCGATCAAGCGCGCTTCTGGCCGCGCGCCGCGCGGCTGGCGCTCGCCGGCTGCCGAGATCAGCCCCATCACCATGCCGATGCTGGTCGAATACGGTTTCGACTACTCGTCCAATTTCTTCGACGACGACTCGCCCTACATCCACACGGTGGAGGGCAAGCAGAGCAAGATCGTGGAACTGCCGTTCCGCTGGGTGCTCGATGACGCGCCGTTCTTCCAGTATTCGATCGTGTTGCCGGGTCGCACCATGCAGGCGCCGTCGGCGCTGCTGGAGGCGTGGAAGGCCGAGTTCGACGTGCTTCATGCCGAAAAGCGCATGATGATGGTCGGCATGCATCCCGAGATGATCGGCCAGCCGTCGCGCATCGGCGTGCTGGAAGGCCTGATCAAGCACGCGCTCGAGCGTGGCGACGTCTGGATGGGCCGCTGCGACGAGATGGTCGAGGACATGCGTCCCGGCCTGACCGGAGCAGCTGCGTGACAGCCGCCTTCGCCGACCGTCGCATCCTGGTCACCGGCGGCGCCAAAGGCATCGGCAAGGCCTGTGTGCTGCGTTTCCTTGAAGGTGGCGCGAAAGTCGCCTGCCTCGACATGGACGAGACAGCGCTCGCCGAAATCGCCGCGCTGGGTGTCGTCGCGCTCAAGGCGGATGTCACCGACACGCAAGCCACCGACCGCGCCGTGGCGGAAGCCGCAGCACAGATGGGCGGGCTTGACGGTGTCGTGAATTCGGCCGGCGTCGATCTCCAGTCCAGCCTCGAAGACACCACTGATGCCGCCTGGGAATTGGTGATGGCGGTCAACCTGACCGGGCCGATGAAGGTGTGCCGCGCTGCATCACCTTTCCTCAAGGCGGCTGGCGGTGGCACCATCGTCAACGTGTCGTCGGGCGCAGGCTTGCAGCCGCTGAAATTCCGCAGCGCCTATTCGGCGTCGAAGGCCGGGCTGCAGATGTTCTCCAAGGCGTTGGCGATGGAGCTTGCTGATGGCGGCATCCGCGTCAATGTCGTCAGCCCCGGCGCGGTGGAAACGCCGTTGTTCCGCTCGTCGATCGCCGACGGCGACACCGGTGAAGCGCAGCTCGACGCCGTTCGTGCCCGCTATGCGCTGGCGCGCATCGCCGACCCCGACGAGATCGCCGCCGGCATCGCCTGGCTGACGAGCGCCGACGCCTCCTACGTCACCGGGGTTGTGCTGGCGGTCGACGGCGGCCGAACCTTCCACTGAGGAATTTGAACATGCCGCAAATGAGCCGCTTCAAGGATAAGGTCGCCATTGTGACCGGAGGCGGTGGCGGCATTGGTGCCGGCATTGCCACGCGCTTGCTCGGCGAGGGCGCACGGGTTGCCGTGCTCGACCTCGACGCCGGCCCGCTGCGGGCGCAGCTTGAACCCGACAGCGCCGCTCGGCTGCTCGCGGTCGACGGCGACTGCACCGATCTCAGTGTGCTCGAAGCGTTTCATGCGCGGGTGACGGGCGAGTTGGGTCCTGTCGACGTGCTGGTCAACAATGTCGGCCAGAGCGGGCGCAGCCGCAGCGCGCCATTCCATGAATCGTCGGAGGATGTCTGGCGTTTCGTGCTCGAAATCTCGCTGTTCAGCACCATGCGCATGTCGCGTCTGGTTGCTGCCACCATGCGCGAGCGGGGCGGGCGGATCGTCAACATGTCGAGCGACGCGGCCTTCGTCGGCGATGCCGGGCTGGTCGACTACGCGTCGGCCAAGATGGGCGTGATCGGCTTCACCCGTGCACTGGCGCGTGAACTGGCTCCATTCGGTGTCACCGTCAATGCCGTTGCGCCCGGTGCGATCCGTACCCGCGCTCATGACACCATGCCTGTCGAAGTGATCGACCGGATCAAGGCCAACACGCCCGCCGGCATCGTCGGCGAACCGGAAGACGTCGCCGCCGCCGTCGCCTTCCTCGCCAGCGACGAGGCGCGTTTCATCACCGGTCAGAGCCTGCTGATCGATGGCGGACGCTGGATGATCTAGGAGAGATGACGTGACCGAACTTGCCGATATGACCGCTGTGGCGATGGCTGCCGCCATTCGCCAGAAGACGCTGTCGCCGGTCGAGCTGACCGAGGCGGTGCTGAAGCGGATCGATGACCGCCGTGACCTCAACGCCTTCATCACCGTCACCGGCGAGGAAGCGCTTGCGCAGGCGCGTGCCGCCGAGGATCGTGTGATGCGCGGCGACGACCTGCCGCTGCTGCATGGCGTGCCGTATTCGGCCAAGGATCTGCTCAACACTGCCGGCGTGCGCACCACCATGGGCTCACGGCTGTTCGAGACCAATGTGCCGAGCACCGATGCGGTCTCCATCGCGCGTTCGAAGGCGGCCGGGGCCATTCTCGTCGGCAAGACCACGACGCCGGAATTCGGCCATTTGCAGGCAGCGACGTCGCCGCTGTTTGGCAGGACCCTGAACCCGATCGATCCGACGGTGACGCCCGGCGCGTCCAGCTCCGGCTCCGCCGTTGCGGTTGCCGCCGGCATGGGGCCGATCTCGCTTGGCACCGATGGCGGTGGATCGAGCCGTATCCCTGCCGCCTGCTGCGGCGTTGTTGGCTTCAAGCCGTCGCTCGGCGTCATCCCGCATCTGCAATTGCCGGACCTGTTTGGCGCAAACTCTTATGTCGGCCCGATGGCGCGCACCGTGGATGACGTTGCGCTTGTCTTCGAGGCGATCAGCGGTGCGGATTTCGGCGACACCTACGGTCAGGCGGCACACTTGCTGCATGCGGGTGGGGCGTCGCTTAAAGGGCTGCGCGTGGGCTTCATCGCCGAGGGCGGCGCGCGCGTCGACCGCGAGACCGCCGCGATCACGGCAGCCGCAGTGAAGAAGCTGGAATACGCCGGCGCGCTGGTCGAGGAAGCGTTCATCGACTTCAAATCCTACGAGCCGGTGTTCCTGACCATCCTGCGTGTCGGCCTTGCCGCGCGCACCGGCCCGTTGCTGGAGGGCCGCGAGAACCTCGTCGGCCAGACGCTGATCGACACCATCGCGCTCGGCCGTGGTTATTCGGCCGTCGAGCTTTCCAATGCCATTTCGGAGCGGACGCGACTGTTCCGCGAATTCCAGGCGCTGTTCGAGCGTTTCGACATTCTGGTGTCGCCGACGTTGACCGCGCCGCCGCTGCCGATCGACGTCGACCCGACCGGCGACATCGAGATCGACGGGGTCAATTGCGGCACGGTGCGCGGAGCTTGGTATCCCTTCACCTTCCCGCAGAACCTGTCGGGACATCCGGCAATCACTATTCCCTGCGGCAACACGGCGGGGGGGCTGCCGCTCGGCCTGCATCTGACCGCGCCGTGGTATCGCGACCTTGCGCTGTTGCAGGTGGCGCGCGAGGCGGAGGCACTTTTCGCATAATACCGGCGCAGTGACGTGCCGGTTGGGTTTCTACGACAACAGGAGGAAAAGTATGTCGTTCAAAAACACCCTCAAATCGGCGCTTGTCGCCAACGCGCTGCTGCTGGGAGGCATCGGGCTGGCGCAGGCGCAGGCGCCGATCCCGGTGGTCGACCTGCACACCGGTCCCAACAACGCCATCACCGACGTGCCGGGCATCCTTGTCGGCCACAGCACCCGCAAGGACGCGCAGACTGGTACGACGGCGCTGCTGTTTCCCGAAGGCGCGCTGATGGGCATGTCGCCGAGCGGCGGCGCACCCGGCACGCGGCTCGGCGCCTTGCTCACCGCGCAGCATCAGGACGCCCAGCGCGTCGTCATGCACGGGCTGACGCTGAGCGGCGGCAGCATCTACGGCCTCGACACCGCCTGCGGCGTGGTCAAGTTCCTCGACGACAAGGGCTGGACCTATGGCGGCCGCGCCCACGTCCCGGGCGCGATCATCTTCGATCTCGGACGCGGTGAGGTCGACGCCCCTCCCGGACGCGGCGACAAGCCGTGCGAAGACGGTTACATCGCAGCCTCCAACGCCAAGGACGGTCCCGTCGAGCAAGGCAGCGTCGGCGCCGGCACAGGCGCACGTGCGGCCGGTATGAAGAGCGGCATCGGCACCGCCAGCGCGGTGATGGCAGATGGCACCGTTGTCGGCGCGCTCGTCGTGGTCAACCCGGCCGGACGTGTCTACAACGTCAACGCCAATTGCGAGCTCTACACGCTGTGGCTGGAACTGGACGATGAGTTCGGTGACATCAAGGTGCCGCCGCAGGGCTGCTCGACCTCGCCCAAGGACATGGAGCTGATCCGTGCCGGCGAAAACACCACCATCGGCGTAATCGCCACCTCTGCGCCGCTGACCGCCGGCCAGACCGAACGCCTCGCCATTATCTCCAATGACGGCATGGCCCGTGCCATCCGTCCGGCCCACTCGACCAGCGATGGCGACGCGGTGTTTGCGGTGACGCTCGGCGACGACCCGTCGACGGTTGCACAGGCAAACTTCGTCGAGGCAGCGCAGTTCCGCGACATTCTGTCGGTGGCAGCAGACGTTTATGCGCGCGCCATCACGCACGCGGTGCTCAATGCCGATCCGGAACTGGGCGAGACCTATTGCGTCCGCTTTCCCGGTGCGTGCGCCGACAAATAGGTTCGCGTTTTAACAAAGCGGCCAGCCGTTCCGAGAGGGACGGCTGGCCGCTTTGACTTATTTGGAACTCTCGCCCTGCGCCGGTGTGAACCGCGCCACGAGAGTGTGGCGTTCGCTGGGATAGGTGAAGCGGACGAAGGTGATTGCGCCAGCCGGGCTCCATGTTCGCCGCTCGATGACCAGGCAGCTTGCACCCTTCGGCTTCTGCAGCAGGCGTGCCGTCGTAGTCGAGGCACTGACCGCGCCGATGCGATGCTCGGCGGTCGTCCACGGCACTTTCGAGATCAGCCAGGGGCCGGGCGGGGTGCTGCTGAAATCCTCCTGCGCGGCCTCGGTGACGATGCTGGCATTGATGAGGCGTTCCTCGGTGCAGAACGGCTTTCCCCCGGCATGATGCAGCGCCTGCACCCGTACCATCGACGTGTCGGCGGCAATCTCCATCAGGCGCTGATCTTCTGCGTTGGCCGGCTGGAGCTTTTGCGATAGCAGTTCGTAGGCATAGGTCAGACCGAGCGACCTGACTTCGGCTTCGACGTCGTGGATTTCGAGGATAGCCGACTGTGCCCGTGGCTGGCTGACGAAACTGCCGGATTTGCGGTGACGCTCGATGAGCCCGGCCTTGGCCAGTTGCGTCATCACCTTGTTGACGGTCATGCGCGAGCAGCCATAGTGGACAGCGAGGTCGACTTCGAACGGCAGCCGGAAACCCGGTTGCCATTCACCGGACACGATCCGACCCTCGATCTCGTTGAG
Source organism: Aerobium aerolatum (assembly GCA_040391705.1). Taxonomy (GTDB): domain Bacteria; phylum Pseudomonadota; class Alphaproteobacteria; order Rhizobiales; family Rhizobiaceae; genus Aerobium; species Aerobium aerolatum_A. The sequence continues at coordinate 4,565 of JBEBXE010000030.1, read as the reverse complement.
GATCTTCTGATGAAGTGTCATCGTTTCGCGGCCCGTAGGGATCGTCACGTTGCCATTGCCATCTGTTTCCCTGCTATTTTGACCGAAAAGCGGTACATTTCGTACTATTTCATCAGGTCCGTCATCGCTGTGCGAAACCGTGCGCTGATCGCGTCGCGGTGTCGGTGCCGGCCGCCTTCGACCTGCTTGACGCCGCGCACCCAGACGCCATCGATATCGGCTCCGTTGGCGAAGATGAAGCTGTCGAGAACCTTGTCTGCCGGAAGATAGGGCGTGCGCGCAAGGTCGAGGCTCACGAAATCGGCGGGATGCCCCACGTCAATTCCTGCTGGCGCGCCAAGCGCCTGTGCGCCGCCCTGCAACGCGAGAGAGGCAAGCTTCAATCCGGTGGACTGGCCGCTGTCGGCGATGACGTTGCGCAGGCGCTGCGTCAGGCGCTGGCCGTATTCCAGCGTGCGCAATTCCTCGGCAAGCGAGATCAGGACGTTGCTGTCCGAGCCGACGCCCAGTGCGCCGCCGGCAGCGAGAAAATCGGAAGCGGGGAAGACGCCGTCGCCGAGATTGGCTTCGGTGATCGGGCACAGCCCGGCAACCGCGCCGCTGCGCGCCATGCGTTCGGTCTCTGCCTGTGTCATGTGGGTTGCGTGGATCAGGCACCAGCGCTGGTCGACGTCGGCGTGGTCGAACAGCCACTCCACCGGGCGCGACCCTGACCAGCTCACGCAGTCCTCCACTTCCTTGACCTGCTCGGCAATGTGCAGATGCACCGGGCTGGCGGGCAGCAGGGAGGTGACGGCCTGCAACTCGTCCGGGGTTACTGCGCGCAGGCTGTGAGGCGCAACGCCGAGGACGGAACCGGGGATGTCTGACAGGATGGAAGCGGAACGTTGGATCAGGCGGCTGAACCCATCGAGATCATGGATAAAGCGGCGCTGGCCGTCGACCGGATCTGCCCCGCCAAATCCGGAATGGGCATAGAACACCGGCAGCAGCGTCAGGGAAATTCCGGTTTGCGCGCTTGCAGCTGCGATGCGTCCGGCCATCTCGGCGGGGTCAGCGTAATGCGATCCGTCCTTGTCGTGATGCAAATAGTGGAACTCGCCGACGCGGCCAAACCCGGCTTCGAGCATCTCCATATAGAGCTGGGCTGCGACCGCCTCGACATGGTCGGGCGTCATCGACAGCGCCAGACGGTACATCTCGGTGCGCCAGCTCCAGAAGCTGTCGGCGCCGGGGCCGCGCAATTCGGCAAGGCCGGCCATGGCGCGCTGAAAGGCGTGGCTGTGCAGATTGGCGATGGCGGGCATGACGAAATGCTGGCGTTCGTCGCCCGCTTGTGGCGCAATCCCGGTCTCGACGCGTTCGATCCCGACGTTGGAAAAACTGATGCGCACGTCGCGCGCCAGCCCGTCCGGAAGCAGCGCAGTTGCGGCATGGATGACAGTCATGGTGCAGCTCCCGGATCGCAAGGCTTGACTTTTCGGCTTGCGGCGATTTTGATTAAGTATATACATATCAGCAAGGCAAAGCTGACGCAACGCTTGTCGGGGAGAACATCGATGGCACATGGTGACCGCATCTGGAGCAATGCGCGTCTGATGACGCTCAGTCCTTCTGCTGTCGGACTTGGGGTCGTCGAGCCCGGCGCTGTTGCGGTGCGCGACGGCAATATCCTGTTTGCCGGTCCATCGGCAGATCTGCCCGCGGCAGTGCTTTCCGGAGCCGAGATCATCGATTGCGACGGACGCTGGATCACACCCGGTCTGGTCGATTGCCACACGCATCTGGTCCATTCGGGAACGCGTGCCCGCGAATTTGAGATGCGTCTGTCCGGTGCGTCCTATGAAGAGGTTGCGCGCGCTGGCGGCGGGATCGTTTCGTCGGTCAAGAACGTGCGTGCGGCGTCCGAGGAAGACCTCGTGCAAGAGAGCCTGCCGCGCCTTGATACCCTGCTGTCGGAAGGGGTGACGACGGTCGAGATCAAGTCCGGCTACGGCCTGACCATTGTCGACGAACTCAAGATGCTGCGCGCCGCCCGCGAGCTTGGCAAGCGGCGCGATGTCAGCGTCACCACCACCTATCTCGGCGCGCACGCCACGCCGGTAGACTACAAGGGACGCAACGAGGCGTTCCTGCGCGAGGTCGTGCTTCCCGGTCTGGAGGCGGCGCATGCGGCGGGGCTTGTCGATGCGGTCGACGGATTTTGCGAGGGGATCGCGTTCTCGCCGGACGAGATGCGGCTGGTCTTCGATGCGGCGCAAAAGCTGGCGCTGCCGGTGAAACTCCATGCCGATCAGCTGTCCAACCTGCACGGCGCTGCCCTGGCGGCAAGCTACGGCGCGCTGTCGGCGGATCATCTTGAACACACGGATGCAGCTGGTGCGGAAGCCATGGCCAAGGCCGGAACGGTTGCCGTGCTGCTGCCCGGCGCGTTCTACTTCATTCGAGAAACCAACAAACCGCCGGTCGAACTGTTCCGCAAAAGCGGCACGCACATGGCGCTGGCAACCGACAACAATCCCGGCACGTCGCCGCTCACCTCGTTGCTTCTGACCATGAATATGGGCGCAACGCTGTTTGGCCTCACCGTCGAGGAGTGCATCGCCGGCGTGACCCGCGAAGCGGCGTGCGCGCTTGGCAGGCTCGATACGATCGGCACGCTGGAGGCGGGCAAGGCTGCGGATCTCGCGATCTGGGACATCACCGAGCCTGCCGAGCTGGTGTATCGCATCGGGTTCAACCCGCTTTTTGACCGCGTCCGAGCCGGACGCAGCAGCCTTTCCGAGAAAACCGGAGCATGACCACTATGACTATTACCCTCCATCCGGGCTCCGTATCGCTGGCGCAACTGGCTGAGATTTACTGGGCTGGTGCCAATGTCGTGCTCGACGGAAGTTTCGATGCGCGCATCGAGAAGGCGGCAGCACGAATTGCTGCGATTGCTGCGGGCAACGAGGCGGTTTACGGCGTCAACACCGGCTTTGGAAAGCTGGCGTCGATCAAGATCGATGCGGCCGACACCGCCACCCTTCAGCGTAATCTGATCCTGTCGCATTGCTGCGGCGTCGGTGCGCCGCTGGCCACCAACATCGTCCGCCTGATCATGGCGTTGAAGCTCGTCTCGCTGGGACGTGGTGCGTCGGGCGTGCGGCTCCAGCTTGTCCGGTTGCTCGAAGGTATGATGGAACGCAACGTCGTGCCTGTGATCCCCGAGAAGGGTTCCGTCGGCGCGTCCGGTGATCTGGCGCCGCTGGCGCACCTGGCTGCGGTGATGATGGGCGAGGGCGAAGCCTTCCTCGGCGACGAACGGCTTCCCGGCGCGGTTGCTTTGGAGCGGGTTGGATTGTCGCCGGTCGAACTCGCCGCCAAGGAAGGATTGGCGCTGATCAATGGCACGCAGGCGTCGACGGCGCTCGCGCTTGCCGGCCTGTTTCGCGCGCATCGCGCTGCACAGGCGGCGCTGATCACCGGGGCGCTGTCCACGGATGCGGCGATGGGTTCGTCTGCACCGTTTACCGAGGAAATCCATACGCTGCGCGGCCATCGTGGCCAGATCGACGCCGCCGCCTCGTTGCGCGGGCTGCTGGCCGGGTCGGTCATTCGCGAAAGCCATCTCGATGGCGATGAGCGTGTGCAGGACCCGTACTGCATCCGCTGCCAGCCGCAGGTGGATGGCGCTTGCCTCGACCTGTTGCGGCAGGTCGCGCGCACACTTGAGATCGAAGCCAATGCGGTGACGGACAATCCGCTGGTGCTGTCTGACGACAGCGTCGTTTCCGGCGGCAATTTTCACGCCGAGCCGGTGGCGTTTGCCGCTGATCAGATCGCGCTTGCGGTGTGCGAGATCGGCGCCATTGCGCAGCGACGCATCGCATTGCTGGTCGACCCTGCGCTTTCTTATGGGTTGCCGCCGTTTCTGGCGCGCAATCCCGGCCTCAACTCCGGCATGATGATCGCCGAGGTGACCTCTGCGGCGCTGATGAGCGAAAACAAGCAGATGTCGCACCCGGCGTCGGTCGACTCGACCCCGACCTCGGCCAATCAGGAAGACCACGTCTCGATGGCGTGCCACGGCGCGCGCCGCCTGTTGCAGATGACGGAAAACCTGTTCGGGATCATCGGCATTGAGGCGCTTGCCGGGGCGCAGGGCGTGGAACTGCGGGCACCGCTGATCACCAGCCCGCAGCTGCTAAAGGCGATTGCCTGCGTGCGCGCCGTCGTGCCGACGCTGGAAGACGACCGCTACATGGCCAACGATCTTGCCGCTGCCGCGCGTCTTGTCGGCGACGGCGCTCTGATCGCCAGCGTCTCCGGCGACCTTCTGCCGGCATTGGAGCTGTGACCATGAGCCAGGTTTTCGAGATCACGCGTGGGTCGTCGCCGGTCATCCTGGCGTTTCCGCACACCGGGACCGACGTTCCCGCCGACATCTATGAGCGGCTCAACGACAATGGTCGCCAGTTGGCCGACACCGACTGGCACATCCACCAGCTTTATGCCGGGCTGTTGACGGACGCGACCACCGTGCGCGCTACCTTTCACCGCTACGTCATCGACGCCAATCG
>JBEBXE010000029.1:0-18168 GCA_040391705.1 Aerobium aerolatum | reverse complement strand
TATGCGTGTCAAAGCCGGAGGGAGCCGAACCGCCATGCCACAATCGCCGACCGTCACAGATGGCGGATTTCAGCTCGATCCCTCGCGCTGCGCCCTGATCATCCAGGACATGCAGAACGACGTGGTGATGGAAGGCGGCGCGTTCGCTGCCTCCGGCTCGCCCGGGCATTGCCGCGCGCAGAACGCCATCGAGAACGCCCGTCGTTTGGCTGAACGCTGCCGGGCGCTCGGTGTGCCGGTGATCCATGTCTGGTTCGAGATCGACAATGCGGGTCGAGGGATGACGCTCAACGCGCCGCTGTTCGAAAACACCATGCAATCCAGCGCGCTGATCAAGGGAAGCTGGGGCGCGCAGCCGGTGCCGGGGCTGGAGGCGCAACGCGGCGACCATGTCGTGTCGAAAAGCCGGATGAGCGCCTGGGAGGGAACCAACCTCGAAACCATCCTCAAGGCGGAAGGCCGCGACATCCTGATCGAGAGCGGCGCATGGACCAACATGTCGATCGAGCACACCGCCCGCACCGGGGCGGACAAGGGCTATATCATGATCATCCCCGAGGATGCCTGCTCGAGCATGAACGCCGACTGGCACCGCGCCTCGATCGACTTTGCGATGCAGAACGTCGCCGCCGTCACCACCACAGACGACGTCTTGCGAGCGCTGGGCGTCTGACGGTCACAGCGGCAACCTACTGTCCAGCTTGATCACCTTGAGGATGAGGTTGGTGCGGACGTGGGCGACGCCCGGCAGCTTGAACATAAATTCGTCGAGAAACTGGTTGTAGGCATCCTTGTCGCGGCAGACGACGCGCAGATGATAATCGGCCTCGCCGGTGGTGGCAAAACATTCCAGAACCTCCGGCCGCGCCGCGACTTTCTCGATGAACAGCGACACCGGCGTCAGTTCGTGACGCGCCAGACTGACATGGACGATCGCCTCGAAATGAAATCCGGCCTTTGCAGCATCGAGCACCGCCGGGTACTCGGCGATCAGTCCGGCCTCTTCAAACGCCTTGATCCGGCGCCAGCACACCGATGCCGACATGCCGGCAATGTCGGCCAGTTCCTGATTTGACAGCCGGGAATCCTTCTGCAACTGGCGAAGGAGACGTTTGTCGGCTTCTGAAAGTTCCATACGCGCCTCGTGTCTGGGAAATTTTGCCGATGATACCATTATTTCCGGAAATTCTAATCACATATCTCTAAACCTCAGGATAGTTCGGAGAGTTTGACCGGCCTGATCGCTGTATCCTTGTCTGATCGAACAGACGAGGGAGGTCCGTCATGCTTCAGGTTCCACACGGCACGGCGTTGGCCAGCTATCGCCTCGAAGATCGCTATACGCAGACGGACGGACGGGTGTTCCTGACGGGAACGCAGGCGCTGGCGCGGGCGATCCTCGACCAGGCCCGCCGCGACCGTGCCGCCGGGCTGAAGACTGCGGGCTTCGTTTCCGGCTATCGCGGCTCGCCGCTCGGCAGTGTCGATATGGAACTGTGGCGGGCGGCAAAGCTGCTTGCGGAGCACGGCATCGAGTTCCTCCCCGCCGTCAACGAAGACCTCGCCGCCACCGCCGTTCTCGGTTCGCAGCAGGTGGAGACCAATCCGGATCGCACCGTCGAGGGCGTGTTCGGGCTCTGGTACGGCAAAGGCCCCGGCGTCGATCGGGCCGGCGACGCGCTCAAGCATGGCAACGCCTATGGATCGTCGCCGCATGGCGGCGTGCTGGTCGTGGCCGGCGACGATCATGGCTGCGTCTCGTCGTCGATGTCGCACCAGTCCGACGTTGCGTTCATGGCGTGGCTGATGCCAACCCTCAGCCCGTCCACGGTGGCGGAGTATCTGCCGTTTGCCGAATATGGCTACGCGCTGTCGCGGTTTTCCGGCATGTGGGTCGGCTTCAAGGCGATTTCGGAAGCGGTGGAATCTGGCGCCTCGGTCGAGTTGCTGCCGCCCCGCGCATTCGTCACGCCCGACTTCGAAATGCCTGCCGGCGGCTTGCACTATCGCTGGCCGGATTTGCCCGGCCCGCAGATCGAGGAGCGTCTAGAGGCGAAGAAGCATGCGGTGCGGGCGTTCCTCGAGGCCAACCCGATCGACCGCCGGGTCTACGATCTGCCCGAGGCGAGCTACGGCATCGTCACCACCGGCAAGGCGCATCTTGACGCAATGGAGGCGTTGCGGCTGCTGGGGCTGGATGCGCAGGAATGCCGCCGCCTTGGCATCGACATCTACAAGGTCGGCATGGTCTGGCCGCTGGCCCGCCGCGATGCGCTCGACTTCGTGCGCGAGAAGACCGAAGTGCTGGTGATCGAGGAGAAGCGCGGCATCGTCGAAAGCCAGCTGAAGGAATATTTCTACGACTATCCCGGCCACAAGCCACGGGTGATGGTCGGCAAGAACGACGAGACCGGCCAGCGCCTCGTGCCATGGACGGGCGAACTGTCGCCGCGACTGCTCGCGCCGCTGATCGCCAAAAGATTGGCACCGCTGTTTCCGGAGCTGAACCTGCTGGCGCGCGCCGAGACATTGGTGCCGGCGGCGGATCGCCTGATCTTGGTTCCCGGCGCGACGCGCACGCCGTATTTCTGCTCGGGTTGTCCGCACAACAGCTCGACCAAGGTGCCGGAAGGATCCAAGGCGCTCGCAGGTATTGGCTGCCATTTCATGGCGAGCTGGATGGATCGTGAGACAAGTTCGCTGATCCAGATGGGCGGCGAGGGCGTCAACTGGGTGGCGTCGTCGAAATTCACCGGCCACAACCACATCTTCCAGAACCTCGGCGAAGGCACCTGGTATCATTCGGGGTCGATGGCGATCCGGCAGGCGGTCGCGGCCGGAACCAACATCACCTACAAGATCCTGTACAACGACGCCGTGGCGATGACCGGCGGCCAGCCGGTGGACGGGCCGGTGAGCGTTCACGCCATCGCGCAGGCGGTGCGCGCCGAAGGCGTCGAGCGGATCGCGCTGGTTTCCGACGATCCCGACAAATTCGCGCTCGCCGATTTCCCGCAGGGCGTGACGATCAACCCGCGCGGCGATCTCGACGCGGTGCAGCGCGAGTTGCGTGATATCACCGGCGTGTCGGTGCTGATCTACGAGCAGGCCTGCGCCACCGAAAAGCGCCGCCGGCGCAAGCGCGGCACGCTCGAAGACCCCAAGCGTTTCGCCGTCATCAACGACCTCGTTTGCGAAGGCTGCGGCGATTGTTCGGTGGAGTCGAACTGCCTTTCGGTCGAGCCGAAGGAGACGCCGTTCGGCCGTAAGCGCAAGATCAATCTGTCGAGTTGCAACAAGGACTTCTCGTGCCTCAACGGCTTCTGCCCGTCCTTCGTGACGGTGGAAGGCGCGACGCGCCGACGCAAGCTGACGGCAACGGCAGAGTTGATCCAACAGGCGCAGCAACTCCCCACCGTTCCGGGCCATGTGCTCGAAAAACCCTATGATCTGCTGGTGACCGGCGTCGGTGGCACCGGCGTCATCACCGTTGGCGCGGTGATTGCCATGGGTGCGCATCTGGAAGGCAAGGGCGTAACGGTGCTGGATTTCACCGGCTTCGCGCAGAAATTCGGCCCGGTGTTGAGCTATCTCAGGATCGGCGCCAATCCCGAGGCGATCAATCAGGTGCGCATTGATGAGGGCGCGGCCGACGCGTTGATCGGTTGCGATCTCGTGGTGTCGTCGTCGCCGAAAGCCTCGTCGACCTATCGGAAAGGCACGCGCAGCGTGGTCAACACTGCCGAGATGCCGACCGGCGATCTGGTGCGCCACCGCGACGCCAACCTTGCGTCCGGTGCGCGGCTGGCGGCGATTGCCCGTGTTGTCGGCGAAGCAGATCTGGAAACGCTGGCGGCCAACGCGCTGTCGGAGCGACTCTTCGGCGATGCCGTGTACTCCAACATGATCCTGCTTGGCTTTGCCTGGCAGGCAGGGTTGGTGCCGGTGTCGCTGGAGGCGATGACAAAGGCGATCGAGCTCAACGGGGTCGAGATCGAGAAGAACGAGGCGGCTTTCGCGGCGGGCCGTCTGGCGCATGAGCGTCCCGATTTTGCGGCGGGAGATGAGAAGCCGGTGAGCGTTCAGGAAACGCTGGATCAGATGATCGCGCGACGCGTGGCGTTTCTTGCAGACTATCAGGATACGGCATGGGCGGCCCGGTATCAGCGCGTCGTAGATCGCGTCCGGCAGGCGGAAGCGGCACACGGCACGGAAGTTCTGACCGATGCGGTGGCGCGGTCGCTGTTCAAGCTGATGTCCTACAAGGACGAATACGAGGTGGCGCGGCTGCATATGGAGACCGGCTTTCTCAGCGAACTCAAGGCCACTTTTGAGGGTGATTTCCGCGTGCACTATCATCTGGCTCCCCCGATCCTCCCTGCCGGGTTCGATGCGCGCGGACGGCCGTTGAAACGGGAGTTCGGCAGCTGGATACAGGTGCCGTTCCGGCTTCTGTCGCGCATGAAACGGCTCCGGGGCACATTCCTCGACGTCTTCGGCTACACCGCCGAGCGGCGCATGGAGCGGGGTCTGATCGTCTGGTACGAGGATCTGATTGAGACGATGCTGGCGGCTTTGCCGTCGCGCGGACCGAAGGAGTTGATGGCCCTTGCCGCCGCACCGATGCAGATACGCGGTTATGGGCCGGTCAAGGACGAGGCCGTGCACAAGGTGAAAGCCGAGGTGACAGCGCGACTTGCGTCGTTTGGCTGAACGAGTTTTTGAACGCGCCTACGGCTTTTCCGTTGGGATGCGCACCCTGCCGCTGGTGAGGTCGGTGATCAGCCGATCCACCTCGGTCAGCGCATCCGTGTGGACGGAGAGCGACAGCGTCGCGCCGTCGGCGGTGAACGTTTGCTCTGTCATCTCCACCGCCGGCAAGGCGGCAAGCCGCGCCTGCACCAGCGCCAGATCGGTGAAGCCGCAGGCAATGACGACGCCTGTTTTGTCGATCAGCGGCACGGTGGCCGCTTCGCGCAAACACTGCGCGGCGGTGCCGCCATAGGCGCGGATCAGCCCGCCGCTGCCCAGAAGCACGCCGCCGAACCAGCGTGTCACCACCACGGCTACGCCGTCGAGCGCTTGTCCGTCGATGGCCTGCAGGATCGGTTTGCCGGCGGTTCCGCTCGGCTCACCATCGTCGTTGAAGCGATAGGCCTGCCCAATCCGCCAGGCCCAGCAATTGTGGTTGGCGGACGCGTCGGCGTGCGCGGCGATGAATTCCTTGGCCTCCGCCTCACTGGCGACAGGGCCCGCAACCGCAACGAAACGGCTTTTCTTGATGTCCTGACGAGCCGTTTCGACGGCGGTAAGGGTGTGAAGCGCGACCATGGTGTCCTCTACCACGTCGCGCGTCGAAACCAAGCCGCCGTCTATCGTGGAAACAGCTTGCGCAACCCGTCTTCCGACGCCTCGGCGATGCCGCGCTCGGTGATCAGCCCGGTGATCAGGCGTGCCGGGGTGACGTCGAAGGCCGGGTTGGCGGCAGGCGTTGCGTCCGGCGAAATGCGCACCTGTGTCATGACGCCCTCGACAGTTTTGCCCTGTACATAGGAAACCTCGTCCGGCGAGCGTTCCTCGATCGGGATTTCGGTCAATCCGTCGTGCACGGTCCAGTCGATGGTCGGCGAGGGCAGGCCCACATAGAACGGAATGCCGTTATCCCTGGCGGCCAGCGCCTTGAGATAGGTGCCGATCTTGTTGCAGACGTCGCCATTGGCGGTGGTGCGATCGGTGCCGACGATCACCATGTCGACGTCGCCACGCTGCATCAAATGGCCGCCGGCATTGTCGACGATCAGCGTGTGCGGGACGCCGTGCCCCGCCATCTCCCACGCGGTCAGGAACGCGCCTTGGTTGCGCGGGCGGGTCTCGTCGACATAGACGTGAACCGGAATGCCGGCCTCCACCGCCAGATAGATCGGCGCGGTCGCGGTGCCGTAGTCGACGGTTGCCAGCCAGCCGGCGTTGCAATGGGTGAGGATGTTGACCGGCTCGCCGGGCTTCTTGGTCGCGGCGATCTTGCGGATCACCTCCAGCCCGTTCCTGCCGATGGCACGGTTGAGCTCGACATCCTCGTCGGCAATTTCCGCCGCACGCTGATAGGCGGCCTGCGCGCGCTGCGCCGGGGCGAGCGGCTTCAGCACCCGCGTCATCTCATCGAGCGCCCAGCGCAAATTGATCGCGGTCGGGCGGGTTTCGTGCAGTTCGTGCCAGACCGCTTCCAGCGCCTCATCGGACGGGTCGGCGCGCATTGCCAGCGCCACGCCATAGGCCGCGGTGACGCCGATCAATGGTGCGCCGCGCACCCACATGTCGCGAATGGCGGTGGCCACGTCGGCGACGGTCGCCAGCGTGACGATGCGAAACTCGTGCGGCAGCCAGCGCTGGTCGATGATGTCGACCGAAGCGCCGTCGTCGTTCAGCCAGATTGTCCGGAAATGTTTCTCACCAACCTTCACGCTGCAGTCTCCGTCTCGATAAGCTTCGCCAGATTGTTGGCCTCAATCATGCTGTGAATATGGTTGCGGGTAACCGCGATCTGGCGTCCGAACCGCAGCGCCCGGGTTTCGCACCGCGCCCGCACATCCTCGTCGGCGATGGTCTCGAACTCGGCATTGTGGGCGAGGCCGAGGATGCGGCGGTGGATTTCGATGCCGGCAAAGCCGAGCAGGTCGCTCCACATGTCCTGCAACACCATGTCCAGCGCCTGTTCCGAGGCGAGTTTGTCGCCCTGCTTTTCGAACAGGCTGCTCTGATAGAGAATGCCGCCGCGCTCCGTATGCCAGAGGTTGGAGAATTCGGTGCGGAAGCTGGTCCAGCAGCGGTCGAGCGCGCCGAGCAGATAGGCGCGCATGTCATCGCGGCTGCCGTCCTGTTCGTGGCCGGACTGGGAGAAATAGGCCATCCAGAAATTTGCAAACAGCATGCCGACATCGAACGCCATCGGACCGTAGAATGCGAATTCCGGGTCGATGACGCGGGTGTCGTCCTCCGTCACCATGATCGAGCCGGTGTGCAGGTCGCCATGCACCAGCGTCTCGGCCTTCGACGCAAACAGATGCTTCATCCGCTGCGCCGTCACCTTGAGGTCGCGGTCGGCGCGCAGCTGGGCGACGATGCCGTCGAGTTGCGGCGAGGTGTGGCGGTTCATCGCGGCGTCAAAATAGGGATCGGAAAAGACGAGGTTCTCGGTGATGTCGCACAGGTCGGCATTGTCGGCGAACAGCGCCAGATCGGCCTTGCGCTTGCGGGTTTCCATCGCCAGATCGGAGCCACGAAACAGCGTGCGCGCCATGAAGAGGGCGAGGTCGTCGGCGATGCGCGGCAGCTGCCGGCCTTCGATCAGCGCGTGACGCAAGATCACATGCGGCGACAGGAACTCCATGATGATCAGCGCCTGGCCTTCATCGAAATGGAGGATCTGCGGCACGCTGCCGGGGGCGCGTTGCTGTTGGCGCGTCAGTGCGTGATATTCGAAGAAGGACCGTTTCAGCGGCAGCGGCCAGCTTTCGCCGACGAGGCGCACATAGGGCAAAGCCTGCTTGACGATGACGGTGCCGCTGGGCCCGTCGACGATGAACACCAGATTGAGATTGCCGTCGCCGACCTCGCGCGTGGTCCACCCGGACGGATCGCCGCCCAGACGCGTGCGCAAGGCTTCAAGATTGCCGAGCCGACTTGCGAGCGTTTCGACGCTCAGCGCCTCGAAGGATACCGCATCCATGCACCAAACTCCTCCCGCTGCCGCCAGCGTCAGCATGTCGTTGAGGCTGTCGGCGGCACCTGTCTGACGAAAACGCTAGTGTCGGTGCTGGCAATTGTCAATCGTGTTGACAATTGCCGATCTGGTGCCGTAGCGTCGAGGTTCAGGGAGGAGAAAGCGGCCATGCCAGCCATGTTCCGCATTGAGGGTCTTGAGAAATCATTCGGCCCCATTCGCGTGCTCAGGGACGTCAGTCTCGAGCTTCACGCGGGCGAAGTGACCGTCCTCATGGGCGCGAACGGCGCTGGCAAGTCGACGCTCGTCAAGATCATCAGCGGCGTCCACAAAAGCAGCGCCGGCACCATGGAGATGGCGGGCAGCGCCTACCTGCCGACCACGCCTGCCGAAGCCATTCGCGCCGGTGTCGTCACCGTGCACCAGACCATCAATGACGGCGTGGTCGCCGCGCTCGATGTTGCCTCCAACCTGACGCTGGATCGCCTGAGCGGCAAAGGCGCGCCGTTCTTCTTCAATCCACGGCGCGTGCGGCGCGAGGCGCGGGTGGTTGCCGACCGGCTCGGCCTGCAGATCGATCTGTCGGCCAACATCGCCGACCTGACGCTGGCCGACCGCCAGATGGTCAGCATCGCGCGCGCCATGGCCCACGAGCCCAAGGTGATGATCCTCGACGAGCCGACATCGTCGCTGTCGAGCGTCGAAGCCAACCGGCTGTTTGCGGTGATTGACCGGCTGCGCGCGCAGGGCGTCGCGATCCTCTACATTACCCACCGCATGTCGGACATTCGCCGGGTGGCCGACCGCATCATCGCGCTGCGCGATGGCGTCATTTCCGGGGTGTTTGCCGACAAGCCGCTGGACTACGAGGGCGCGGTCAACGCGATGCTGGGGCGTGCCGTCGATCGCGCCACGGTCTCCGTTGTCGACGGACGCCGCGCCATCTTCGAGGCCTCCGACCTGACGCTTGCGTCGCAGGCCCGGCCGTTTTCGCTGTCGCTGGCTGATGGCGAAGTCGTGGCGATCACCGGACTGGTCGGCGTCGGCAAGACGGCGCTGGCGGAAACGCTGTTTGGCGTGCGCCGTCCGCATGGCGGTACTATGCATCTCCACGGCAAGGCCTACGCGCCACAGACGACTGCCGACGCGATCAACGCCGGGGTGTTCCTCGTTGCCAAGGATCGCGCCGAAAACGGCATCGTCACCGATTTCAACATCTACAAGAACATGACGCTGCCGTTCGTCGAGAAGCTGTCGTGGTTCGGCATTTCGCGCAACCGCGAGGAGCGGCGGCTGGCGCGCGAGCAGATCGCCAATCTCGGCATCGTCTGCCGCGGCGAACGCGACAAGATGCAGACGCTGTCGGGCGGCAACCAGCAGAAGGTGATGGTGGCGCGCTGGTTGTCGCAGCCGTCCTCACTGCTCATCCTTGATGAGCCGTTCCAGGGCGTTGACATCGCCGCGCGCCGCGACATCGCCACCAAGATGCGCGCCAGTGCGGGTGGGCGCGCGACGCTGCTGTTCCTGACCGAGCTGGATGAGGCGCTGGAAACCGCCGACCGCATTCTGGTGATGTCGGAACACACGCTCGTCGGCGAACATCGCAACGCCGATCTCGATCTGGACAGACTGCTGGCGCAGGTCGCCGGCGAGGACAAAAGGGGTGCTGCCTGATGGCAGACAACGTCATCCGCTACGGCTTTCTCACCCTTCTTGCGGGGCTGATCGTTTTCTTCGCCATCGCAGCGCCCGGCTTCTCGTCGCCGCAAAGCGCGGTGTTCATCTTCCAGTCGGTGGCGATCACCGGCATTCTGGCGCTGGGCGTTACCGCGACGCTGGTCGTCGGCGGTTTCGACCTGTCGATCGGCTCCGTCGCCACCACGTCGATGATGGCGGCTGCCTATGCGATGGTGGTGCTGGAGCAGAACGCGCTGGTGACCGTGCTCATCTGTCTCTCGATCGGCGCGCTGGTCGGGCTCGTGAACGGCATCATCATCGTCTACATGCGGGTGCCCGACCTTTTGGCCACGCTGGGCATGATGTTCCTGCTCGTCGGCCTGCAGCGCATCCCGACCGAAGGGCGCTCGATTGCGGCGGGGATGACGATGCCGGACGGCTCGACCGCCGCCGGCACGTTCAGCTCGTCGTTCCTGGCGCTGGGGCGGCATCGGTTCGATTTCGTGCTGCCCAATCTGATCCCGGTGTCGGTGGTCATCCTGCTGGTACTGGCGGCGTTGATTTGGTTCTTCCTCGAATTCACCCGGTTCGGGCGCATGATGTACGCCGTGGGCAGCAACGAGAAGGCGGCTGAACTCGCCGGCGCGCCGGTCAAGGCATATAAAATCTGGGCCTACGTCATTTCAGGCGTTTTTGCCTCTATCGGTGGCATTCTTCTGGCCGCGCGCCTTGGACGCGGCGACATCGCCTCGGGTAACAATCTGTTGCTGGACGCCGTGGCTGCGGCGCTGATCGGTTTCGCGGTTCTCGGCGCCGCCACGCCGACCGCGTTCGGCACCGCCGTCGGCGCGATTTTCGTCGGCGTGCTGCTGCAGGGCCTGACGATGATGAATGCGCCCTATTACACGCAGGATTTCGTGAAGGGCGTGGTGCTGGTGCTGGCGCTGGTGTTCACCTTCGCGCTGTCCGGCAGGACGAAGTGACTGTTTCAACGCAGGCCTCTTTTGAGGCCGGAGAGTGGAGGACTATCGCATGAGCATGACACGCAGAACTCTCAGCAAACTCGGCCTGGCGGCTGCAACCGGCCTGTTCGCGCTGCCGGCGCTGGCGCAGGACAAGCCCGCGCCGTTCGACAATCCGGGCGAAGTGCGCATCGCACTGGTGCGCTATCTGTCGACCGGCGATTTCTTCCAGGCCTATCTGTCGGGCGTGGAATCGCAGGCCAAGGCGCTCGGCGTCGACCTGCGCGTGTTCGACAGCCGTCAGGATGCCGCCCTGCAGGCCGACATGGTCGATCAGGCGATCGCACTCGGCGTCGACGGCATCATCATCCAGCACGGTCTGACCGAGTCGATGAAGGAAGCTGCCCAGCGTGCCGTGGAAGCCGGCATCAAGGTCGTGGCGTTCGACGTCAATGTCGAGAACGAGAAGATCCCGCAGATCGAGCAGTCGGACCGCGACCTTGCCCGCCTCGCGCTCGAGCAGGCGATCAAGGACAACGGTGAATCGTGGAAGGCGGCCTATGTCTATGTCGCCGGCATCGCGCCGCTCGACCGTCGCGACGAGACCTGGCGCGAGTTCAAGACGCGCTATCCGGGCATCGAGGAAGTGGCAATGTTCGGCACGCTCGACAACCCGATCGCCAACTCGGTCGCCAACCAGGCGCGCTCGGTGCTGACAGCGAACCCGGACATCCAGGTGATGTTCGCGCCCTATGACGAGTTCGCCAAGGGCGTGAAGATCGCCGTCGATGAAGCCGGCCTGTCCGGCGACATCAAGATCTATTCGGCCGACATTTCCACGGCAGACATTGCCGCGATGCGCGAGCCGGACAGTTCATGGGTGGCGACGGCTGCAACCAACCCGGCCGTGGTCGGGCAGGTGTCGGTGCGGGCGCTGGCGCAGATGCTGGCAGGCGAGGAGCCCGGCCGCGCGGTGATCGTGCCGCCGACGCTGATCACGCAGGCCGACCTCAACGCCGGCGACATCAAGAACATGGAAGAGCTTTCGGTAAAGATGCCGCAGTTCAACCATGCCGACGTGGCGATGCCGGCATGGATGCCGAACCCCAACGACTAAACCTTTGATTGACGTGCGACGGGGCGGTCCGGCTTGTGGGCCGCCCTGTTGGCTTATGCGGATGTTTGACTTTTGTCATCGAGATTAGATAATGTCTAATCTCGCTTCAGAGGAGTACCGCATGCCCATCCGTCCAGGTGACCAGATCGTTCACAAGGCCGCCTGGCTCTACTACACCCATGGCCTGCGGCAGGACGAGGTGGCGCGCCGGCTGGAGATTTCCCGCGCCTCGGTTGCGCTTTACCTGCGCAAGGCGCGCGAAAGCGGCATCGTCACCATTGCCACGTCGACCCGGCTGTTTGCCAGCGACGTCCTGGCGCGGCGGGTCGAGGATGTCTATGGGCTGGAAACGGTCTGGATCGTGCCGGATGCCGACAACGAGGGCGGCGACATCCCCTTGCTGGCGGCCAGCGTGTTTCTGTCGTTGGCCAGAAGCGGCCAGAAGATCGGCATCGCCTGGGGGCGCACCGTCTACGCCATTGCCGATGCGATGGCGTATGCCGATTTGCAGGACGTCACCGTTGTGCAGCTCTGCGGCAATCTCGGCGCGCCGTATTCGTACCGTCCCGATCAATGCACCATGGAAATTGCCCGCCGGCTGAACGCGAAGGGTCTCAATTTCTACGCGCCGCTGGTGCTGACCAGCGAGCGGTTGGCGCGCGACCTGCGCGACGAGCCGGTGATCCGCGAGCAGCTGGCCGGCGTCGAGGAATGCGACCTGGCGTTGTTTTCCGTCGGCATGGTCGATGAGGACGCCCATGTCGTCAAATGCGGTGCGATGACGGCGGCGGAAGTCGAGACGTTGCGCAGCCAAGGGGCGGCCGGGGTGATCGCCGGGCAGATGATCGACGCCTCCGGCGCGCTGCTCGATTGCGACTACAACCGCCGCGTCATTTCAGCCGATTTCGGCTCGATCTGTAAAATTCCGACGCGTCTGGTCGTGGTTCAGGAAAGCGCCAAACTCGGACCTTTGAAAGCAGCGCTGGCGGGCCGCTTTGCCACCCACCTGGTGCTGACGCATTCCATGGCAGAGCAGTTGATTGCCGACAGCGCGTCGGCCGGGGCGACGTCCCTCTAACCCTTCACACTCACGACTGATGGAACGGACATGAAAAACCTTTGGAACGATGCTGACGCAGACGCAATGGTCGCAAGCTACGCGGCCAAGGGCGTCGAGCGCGACCTTGCACTGCGCGTCTACACCACGCGTCTTCTTGGCGGCGATCCGCGGCTTGTCCTGCATGGCGGCGGCAATACGTCGGTGAAACTGGAGGCGGTCGACTTGTTGGGCGATCGCTGGCCGGTGCTGCACGTCAAAGGCAGCGGCTGGGACATGGGCGTGATCGAACCTCAGGGGCTGCCGGCGGTGAAGCTGGCGCCGCTGCTGAAGGCTCGCGGGCTTTCAAAGCTTTCCGACGAGGACATGGTGGCGCTGCAGCGCTCCAATCTTCTCGATCCGTCGTCGCCGAACCCGTCGGTCGAAACGCTGCTGCACGCGTTCCTGCCGCACAAATTCGTCGACCACACCCACTCGACCGCCGTGCTGGCGATTGTCGATCAGGGCAAGGACAGCACAGCGCTGATCGCCAAGGTGTTCGGGCCGAAGATGGGCTATGTGCCCTACATCAAGCCGGGTTTTGACCTCGCCAAGGCGGCAGCCGAAATCTACGATCGTGACCCGTCAGTCGAGGGCCTGATCCTTGATAAGCATGGCATTTTCACCTTCGCCGAAACCGCCAGAGACGCCTACGATCTGATGATCCGCTACGTCACCGTGGCGGAGGAATATGTTGCCAACAATACGGTCAATCCGCTGGTGCCGATCACGTTGCCGGCACGGTTGCCCGACCCGGCGGCGATTGCACCGATGCTGCGCGGCGCGGTTGCGGTGCGCCATGGCGAAGGCCGGTTCGACCGCATGGTGAGCGACTTCCGTACCTCGCCGAAAATTCTCGAATTCCTCAATGCGCAAGGGTTGGAGCGCCGCGCCGCGCGGGGCGTCTCGACCCCCGATCTGTCGATCCGTATCAAGACCGGGCCGCTGGTTCTGCCGGCCCCGAATGCGGACAACCTCGACGCCTATACACAGACGGTGAAGACGCATGTCGCCGCCTATGTCGATGAATATACACGATATTTCAACGACAACGACGCGCGCGACGATATCAAGCGCACCATGCTGGACCCGATGCCGCGCCTGACGCTGGTGCCGGGGCTGGGCATGTTCGGCCATGGCCGGACCCTCAAGGATGCGCGGATCGCGTCGGATGTCGGCGAGATGTGGATCGAGGCGGTGCGCGGCGCGGAGGCGATTGGCGACTTCCGTCCGCTGGCAAAATCCGACCTGTTCGAGCTGGAATATTGGTCGCTGGAACAAGCGAAGCTGGCGGGTAACAAGCCCAAGCCGCTGACCGGACAGATCGTGCTGGTGACCGGCGGTGCGGGCGCGATCGGGGCGGCAACGGCAAAACTGTTTGCCAGCCAGGGCGCGCATGTCGTGGTTGTCGATCTCGACGCGGACAAGGCTGCGGAGGTAGCGAAAGCTGCCGGCAACGGCTCGATCGGGGTTGGCGCTGACGTGACCAAACCGGACGAGGTCAAGGCGGCGTTCGATGGTGCGGTGCGGACGTATGGCGGTGTCGATATTGTCGTCTCCAATGCGGGGGCTGCGTTTGAAGGTGGCATCGGCGAACTCGACGACGCCTTGCTGCGCAAGAGTTTCGAGCTGAATTTCTTCTCGCACCAGACGATCGCGCAGGCTGCCGTCGCTGTGTTCAAGGCGCAGGAAACCGGGGGTGTGCTGCTGTTCAACACCTCCAAGCAGGCGGTGAATCCGGGGCCGAAATTCGGCGCTTACGGCTTGCCGAAGGCGGCAACACTGTTCCTGTCGCGCCAGTATGCGCTGGAGTATGGCGGCATCGGCGTACGGTCGAACGCGGTCAATGCCGACCGCATCCGGTCGGGTCTGCTGACCAGCGAGATGATCGCCAATCGGTCGCAGGCGCGGGGACTTTCGGAGAAGGACTACATGTCCGGAAACCTGTTGGGATTGGAGGTGACAGCGGAGCATGTGGCGCAGGCGTTCCTGCATCATGCGCTGGCCGAACGCACCACCGCCGACGTCACCACCGTCGATGGCGGCAACATCGCAGCTGCCCTGCGCTAGCCGTAAAACAGCTCTGAAACCTTGGCCGGCTCACGAAAGTGGGCCGGCTTTTTGGCTTTTAGCGCGTTTTCCTGGTCAAATTCGATGAATTCCTGGTCTTTTGTGCGCAAAATCGGGACCGGCGGCGGCGGATTCCGGATTCCATTGTTGACTCCGTTCGGGAGCGGGCATAGAGATTTTGCATTCTATATTGTGTATTCCACATTCTATAGAATCTGTTTGATTGTCGGCAGCGGCACCTTTCGTGACGCGCTGTGCGGCTTGTTTGGGAGGAATCGGTGAAGCAGTCCCTTAATCTGATGAACTCGATATCGCGCCGCGCGTTGCTCGTGGCAGCTGCCGTTGTGGCGACCGTGCCAGCCGCGCTGGCTCAGGAAGTTGAAATTCGCGTGATGGCGAACGAGGCTTTCGCAAACAGCATCGAGACGACGGAAGTCGTCGAATTCAACAAGCACTATCCAAACATCAAGGTCGTGGTTGACGGCGTGCCTTACGTCGAACTGCTGGCCAAGATGATGCTCGATTCAACCAGCCCGACCCCTGTCTATGACGTGATGATCATCGACGATCCATGGGCGCCGCAGCTGGCCGAGATCGGCGTGCTGCAGGATCTCAAGAGCGACGAGATCGCGGCCTTTACCGATCCGGACTATGACTGGAGCGACTTCAACGCCGCGCCGCTGGCCGCCGGTGAGTGGAAGGGCGTCCAGTATGGTGTGCCGCTGCGCTCCAACATGCTGATGATGTTCTACAACCGCACCCTCTACGACAAGGCCGGCGTTCCGGCGCCGACCCCGGCGCTGACGTGGGACGAGTATCTGGCGCAGGCTGAAAAGCTGGTTCAGGACACCGATGGTGACGGCAAGATCGACTCGTGGGCTGTCGACACCTACTTCGTGCGTGAGCCGCTGACGCCGACGATCTGGCAGACCATCATGAACTCGAATGGTGGCAAGCTGCTCGACGCCGACGGCAAGCCGGCCTTCAACAGCGAAGTCGGCATTGCCGCGCTCGACACCCACAAGAAGCTGCTGGACTTCGCACCTCCCGGTGCGCTCGGCCATGGCTTCACTGAATCGCTGCAGGCGTTCCGTCAGGGCACCGTTGCGACGATGTTCCAGTGGGGCTCGGTCTATCGCAGTTCGGCTGTCGATCCGAAGTCGACGACGCTGACCCCGGAAGAAGTTGGCATCCAGGTGATGCCGGCCGGATCGGTCACCGCTGGTGCGCATCGCGGCATCTGGAGTGGTGCGATGAGCGCCAAGAGCCAGCAGAAGGAAGCCGCCTGGACGTTCCTGCAGTGGCTGAGCTCGAAGGAAGGTGAGACGTGGCGCGCCAACAATCTCGGCACGTTCCCGGCTCGCAAGTCGACGCTTGCCAGCACACCGGCAGAAGACAGCCAGTGGCTGACCCCGATCTACACCGCCTTGCAGCTGGCCTATGACGTGGCTGCCAAGGGCGAGATGTGGCGCATCCGTCATCCGCGTTCGGATGCGGCGCAGCAGATCCTTGCTGATGAGATCGGACGGGCAATGGCTGGTCGTGTCACCTCGGAAGAGGCGCTCACCACAGCTGCCGACAAGATCGAAAAGATCCTGAAATAAGTCGGACAGGAGGAGCATCATCGTGGCTCAACAAGGTATCGCAGGTGCGCGAAGGGGCCAGTCGCGCACCGCCCGAAAACTGGCGGATCTGATGTCGCGCTGGGCCTTCATGATGCCCGCGGCGGTGCTCCTCCTTGCCGTTCTTGCCTATCCGATCCTGTATACGATCGAGATCAGCTTCTCCCGTTTCGACCTCGCTTCGTTCAGCGCGGTCGAGTGGGTGGGCTGGGAAAACTACGCCCACGTTCTCGATGACTATCGCTTCTGGGATTCCATGAAGGTGACGATGGTCTATCTGGTGTTTGCCCTGCCGATCCAGATCGTGCTCGGCTTCAGCATCGCTTTCCTCATCAACGCCGAATGGCGCGGACGCTCCGTCGTGCGCGCGCTGTTCATCATCCCCATGGTGGTCGCGCCCGTCGTTGCCGGTGGCATCTGGCGGATGATCCTCGACCCGCTGTGGGGCATCGTCAATTATCTCATCGGCCTGTTCGGCTTCGGACCGCTCGACTGGTTCGGCGACGCGACGCTGGCGATGGCGGCGATTGTCATCATCGACACCTGGCGCTGGACTCCGTTCGT
Source organism: Aerobium aerolatum (assembly GCA_040391705.1). GTDB lineage: Bacteria > Pseudomonadota > Alphaproteobacteria > Rhizobiales > Rhizobiaceae > Aerobium > Aerobium aerolatum_A. The sequence goes on along the minus strand of JBEBXE010000029.1, from coordinate 1,340 downwards.
GGTGCTGACCGCAACCGCCGCGTTGCTGTCGCTGCCGAAGGACGTGTTCGAGGCCGCCGAAATCGATGGCGCCAACTGGTGGTCGAAGCTGTGGTCGATCACGCTGCCGCTGCTGGTGCCGATCATCGCCGCGACGTTCGTGGTGCGTTGGCTCGGCGCGGTGAAGATGTTCGACATCGCGCTGGCTGCCACCTATGGCGGACCCGGCGGCGCGACCAACGTCATCAACCTCTTTATCTATGAAGAAGCCTTCCGCTCGCTGCGCTTTGCAGAATCGGCGGCGATGGCGGTCATCATTCTGGTGGCAACCATGATCCTGACGGGGATTTTCCTGCGCGGCAGCAGGTTTCTGGAGGAACGGTATTGAACGCGATCGCCGAATATGCGGGCCCAAAGCGGCGTCGCGGCAAGCTCGGTTCCCAGCTGCGGATTGCGGCCGGGGTGTTTGTCTGCTTCATCTTCCTGTTCCCGCTGATCTGGATGGTGCTGACCTCTTTCAAGGATCAGCGCGACATCTTCACGACGCCGCCGACGCTGTTCTTCACGCCGACGCTGGAATCCTACATCACCTATCTGCAGCGCCCGGATATCTGGCGCAGGCTGCTGAATACCGTCATCGTCGCGATCGGGTCGGGCGTCATCTCGATCATCGCCGGTTCGATGGCAGGCTATGCGCTGGCGCGCATCAAGCTGCGCGGCGCCGGCATGATCGGCGTGCTGATCATCCTGTCGCGCGGCGTGCCGCCGATCGCACTGGCCGTGCCGATGTTTCTGGTGGCGCGCTCGCTCGGCATCACCGACCAGCACATCACGCTGATCCTGGCCTATTGCACCTTCCTCATCCCCTACGTGATGTGGCTGATGCGCGGTTTCTTCATGTCGCTTCCCAAGGAGCTTGAGGAATCGGCGATGATCGACGGCTGCACGCGGTTCGGCGCGTTCTTCAAGATCATCGTGCCGATCTCGCTGCCCGGCCTGCTGTCGACACTGATCTTCAGCATGATCCTGGCGTGGGAAGAGCTGCTGTTTGCACTGGTGCTGACCAACCGCAATGCCTCGACCATTCCGGTGGCGATCCAGGGCATCGCCGGCGACACCATCAACGGCGCGAACTGGTCGGCCCTGACGGCCGTCGGCACCATTACCGTCCTTCCCGTCGTCATATTTGCGCTTCTGGTGCAGAAATGGCTTGTACAGGGCATGGCCGACGGGGCGACCAAAGGCTGATAGCAAGGCTGGATTCACACACGGCAGCCGGGGAACAAGAACCATGACTCAGCCACCTATTTTCCTGACCAAGTCGGATGTTGCGCGCAGGCACATTCAGGGCATGATCCTGT
>JBEBXE010000028.1:0-18346 GCA_040391705.1 Aerobium aerolatum | reverse complement strand
CGTTGTTGAGCGGTTTATAGGCGGCACTCCCCAAACGGTCAAGCGCTATTTTCACAAAACTGCCAAATAAGGCCGCCCAAGACGCTTACCTGAGGGCAGGATACGCCGTTTTCGAAGGCTCCGCCATCCTGGAAGTGTATTTGCGCCTATCAGCCCTCCATCGCAGGGCGTTGACCCCGCGCATAAATGGGTCTGCGGACGAAAACCGGCGTCTCTGCCCCCCTCTATCACGCCCCTTATAGAGAAGGAGCATAAAGGCCGGTCAGACCGAGGCTCGGACCGTACTGGCGGACGTTATATAAGAGAGAAGCGTCGAGGGCTTTTATCTGGACCACCACAGCATGGGTTCGGTCCGGGAGTCAGGCGCAGTCATCGCAATCGGTGTCGATCGGCAATCAGGGCCTGGGTGCGTGAGCAAGCTCAGCGGGTCGTGCTGCCTGGGTGGCAGGATTGCCGGATCGGCGCATGGCGCGTCGACCCAGCTTCGTTTTCTAAGATCACACCATGCCGAGTGCGGCTTTGTAGAGATCGAGCATCGCTTCTTCTTCCTCGAGCTCGGCGCGGTCCTTCTTGCGCAGGCGGATGATGGTGCGCATCGCCTTGGTGTCGAAGCCGGTGCCCTTGGCTTCGGCAAACACTTCCTTGATGTCGTCAGCGATGGTCTGCTTTTCTTCCTCGAGGCGCTCGATGCGTTCGATGAAAGCGCGCAGCTGGCCAGCTGCAACGGTGTTTGCGGATTCGCTGGTGATGTCGTCAGCCATGTCGGTTCTCCGGGTTCAGGCGGCCGCGCGAGTCGGCGGCGGAGGGGATGGCGCTTGGTTGCCCGACCCCGATCGAAGAATCAATGCTCTTTTGGCTGGTTTTCGACGAAGGCCGTCTGCTTTTCGGCCGATGCCTCGGTCTGGTGTTTTGCGCGCCACACTTCATAGGGCATGCCGTAGATGATTTCGCGCGACTCGTCCTTGTCGAGCGGCACGCCCGCCTCGTTGGCGGCATCGCGATACCAGTTCGACAGGCAGTTGCGGCAGAAGCCCGCCAGATTCATCATGTCGATGTTCTGTACGTCGGTGCGTTCGCGCAGATGCCCGACCAGGCGCCGGAATGCTGCCGCCTCGAAATCGCGCTTCTGGTCGTCGCTCAAAGTGGTCATGGCGTTTCTCCTTATACGGGACCGGTTCTGGATCCATATTGCCGGACCACATGGATATCGGCCATCGCGTTGATCGCTTCAAGGACCGGCGCCAGGCGCGCTGCCCAGGCAGCGACGCCATGCGGATGCGCAATCAGGTCCTGCCGCACCTCGATCAGCCCATGGGCATAGCCGTTGACGATGGCATGGCGAAACATCGTGTCGCCGCGCAGCGCCCCATCATAGGGCTCGTTATCACCGACCACGAGTTCCGGGTCCGCGCTCAGCATCTCCAGCAGCGGCCGCACGGCGCGGTCATCCGAATCCCAGAGGATGCCGACATGCCAGGGCCGCAGCCCCTTGCCCTGCAGCGCCGGGGTGAAGGAATGCAGCGAGACGATGAACGGTGCCGCCCCGGTTGCCGCAGCCACCGATGCAACCGCCGAGCCGACGGCATCATGATAGGGACGATAGTAGCGCTCGAGACGACGGTCGCGTTCGGCCTGGCTCAACGGGTAGTTGGCGGGGATCACCGTGCCGTCATAGAGTTGGCGAATGAGCGTCGGATCGTCTTCGCCGCGATTGGCATCGATCAGCAGCCGCGAGAACCGCGCCATCACCGCCGGCACGCCCAGTTCGTGGGCCAGCGCACGGGTCAGCGCCTCCACGCCGATGTCGTAGGCGATGTGGCGGTCGAATTCCGCAGCCGGCAGACCGAGATCGCGGTACTCCTCGGGCAATTCGCGCCCGGCATGATCGGCCACCAGGACGATCCCTTTGGTGCGGTCGCCGTCAATTATCTCGAAGGGCGCGAAAAGAGCGTCGCGGGTCATGGAAGTCCGTCCGTTTCATCCGATACTTGTTTTCTCTTTCACGAACGGTGAAAACGCGCAATGCCGCCGTTTGGCCAAGCTTGCGCGCGACACAGGCCTGACAATCGAAGTCTGGGTCAAAAGACGATCTAAATCGGTTCGTTTCGACCGCCCCGACGCGTTGACATGCGAACCTACTTCTCCGAAAAGGGGTTACAGAGAGTGATTTCACTGGCGAGGATCATGAAAACGGCATCGGTGAAGGCAATGCGACCCCGCCTGGCGGCAAGCATAGCCGTGCTTGGCCTGGCGGTCGTCGGCAGCGCGATCTCGGCAAGCCCCGCGCTGGCGGATTTCCGGGTGTGCAACGCAACCCAGAGCCTTGTCGGCGTCGCCATCGGCTATCGCGCCCAGACCGGATGGGTCACCGAGGGCTGGTGGCATATTGAAGGCTCGACCTGCAAGACGCTGATCGAGGGCTCGCTCTCGTCGCGCTACTACTACCTTTATGCCGAGGACGCGGAACGTGGCGGTCGCTGGGACGGCCCGGTCAACATGTGCGTCGCCGAGCGTGAGTTCAAGATCGCCGGAGCCGGCGATTGTTTCGCCCGCGGTTTCCAGCGCGCGGGCTTCGAAGAATATGACACACGGGAACAATCGAGCTGGATGGTCCAGCTCACCGATGAGCCAGCAAATGGCGGCGCAGCCGCTATTACGGGAACAGGCAATCAATGAGACGCAGCCGCAAGGTCAAGATACTCGCAACGCTCGGTCCGGCTTCTTCTGAAGAAGCCATGATCAAACGGCTTTTCGAGGCCGGAGCGGACGTGTTCCGCATCAATATGAGCCACACCAGCCACGAGCTGATGCGTACCCTGGTGGAACGCATTCGCAACGTCGAGGCGGCCGTTGGCCGCCCCATCGGCATCCTCGCCGACCTGCAAGGGCCGAAACTGCGCGTCGGCAAATTCGAGAACGGTGCCGAAGATCTTGCGCCCGGCCAGACCTTCACGCTCGACGAAAACCCCGCGCCCGGTGACGGCACGCGCGTCTACCTGCCTCACCCCGAGATCATCCGCTCGGTCAAGGTCGGCGACCGCCTGCTGATCGACGATGGCCGCCTGCAGCTCAAGGCCACCGCAACCGACGGCAAGACGATTGTCTGCGAGGTCGTGACCGGCACGAAAATCTCCGACCGCAAGGGCGTCAGCCTGCCGGATACCGATTTGCCTGTGGGCGCGCTGACGGAGAAGGACCGCAAGGACCTCGACGCGGTGCTTGCCACGGGCGTCGACTGGATCGCCCTCTCCTTCATCCAGCGTCCGGAAGATATCGCCGAGGTGCGCAAGATCGCCCGCGGCCGCGCCGGCATCATGTCGAAGATCGAAAAGCCGCAGGCGGTGATCCGTCTCGCCGAGATCATCGAGCTGTCCGACGCGCTGATGGTCGCGCGGGGCGATCTCGGCGTCGAGATGCCGCTGGAGGCCGTCCCCGGCATCCAGAAGCAGATCACCCGTCTGGCGCGCAAAGCCGGCAAGCCGGTGGTGGTAGCCACCCAGATGCTGGAATCGATGATTTCCGCCCCCGTGCCGACGCGCGCCGAGGTCTCCGACGTGTCGATCGCCGTCTTCGAAGGCGCGGATGCCGTGATGCTGTCGGCCGAATCGGCGGCGGGCCAGTATCCCGTCGAATCGGTGGCGATGATGAACTCGATTGCCGAGAAAGTGGAAACCGACCCGCTGTATCCCGGCATCATCAACGCCCAGCGCTCCGAGCCGGAAGCCACCGGCGCCGACGCGATCTCGCTGGCTGCACGCCAGATCGCCGAAACGCTGAAGCTGTCGGCCATCGTCACCTACACCTCGTCGGGAACGACCGGGTTGCGTGCCGCACGCGAACGTCCGCATTTGCCGATCATCGCGCTGTCGCCGGTGGTCGAGACGGCACGCCGTCTGTCGCTGGTCTGGGGAACGCACTGTGTCGTCTCCGAAGATGCGCACGACCTCGACGACATGGTCGATCGCGCCTGCCGCATCGTCTATGAGGAAAAATTCGGCAACGCCGGTGATCGCATCATCGTCACCGCCGGGGTGCCGCTGGGGACGCCGGGCGCCACCAACATGCTGCGCATCGCCTATATCGGCCCCGATGGGCAAGGCGGGCGCTGACAGCCACACAGACAGAGCCTGAGACAGTTTGAGCGCGGCGGTTTTCTTCAGAGAGCCGCCGCGTTTTTTATGTCGCGGGCGTGAATTCCGGATCGTCTGCACGCGGCTCGATCGGACCGAAGGCATCGCTTGCGATTCGCGCTTCGACCGCGCGGGCAGCGGCCCGCAGATCGACAGGCAAGCCGGCGACCTTTTCGATCGCCGCCACCACCAGATCGGGCGCAACCCAGTCGGGCTTGTGGCCAAGATTGTCGACCCACACCAATTGCGCACCGGGGATGTCGCGCGCCAGCCCCCAGGAATGGATTTCCTCGTAGACCACCGTGTCGCGATTGCCGGAGATGATGACGGTCGGCACCGCGATCTCCGCATAGCGCTTCGACAGTCGCTCGACATGGGCATAGAGCCCGGCGACATCCAGCGCGTTCCAGAAAAACGAACCCGGCCGCAGCACCAGCCGAATCGCCGCGTCGTCGACATAGCCGTCCGGTTTGCGATTCGGCGAGAACACCCCTCGCGAAGCGCTTTCGATCCGCGCCGACCCGCCGAGCCAGGCCAGCGTCTCGACAAACAACCGCCCGACCAGCGGCTTGGCAGCCAGTTCATAATACCAGGAGGTGTTGGCGCCGGGCCATGGGTGGGTTGCGGGCGACAGAAACACCAGCCCGCGGATTCGTTGCGGATGCTCGACGGCAAGCGTCGCCGCAACCGCGCCGCCGAACGAGTGGCCGACAATCACCGCATCCTTGATGCCGTAATGGTCCATTAGAGCGACGAGCGTGCGCGCCTGCGCCGATGGGTTGCCATTGACCGCCCCGCGTTCGGACCAGCCATGCCCCGGCCTGTCGACGAACAACAGCTCGCCCCGCCCCTCCAGCAAGGGACGCAGCGGCACCATCTGGTCGAGGAGATTGCCGCTGGCGCCATGAATGAAGACCAGCGGCGGCAGGTCGGCATCCGGTCCCGCCGGCACATGCACATGGTGGACGCGCGCGCCGTTGACGCTGGCGAAGACACCCGCCGGCGGGTGATTCTTCTCGATCACCCACGCCCCGACGCGGGCCGTGGCGACGAGCACGACAATCAGTCCAAGGAGAAAGGAAATTGTGGTGGTGACAATAGCCATTACGATGGCGCACGCAGGACGTGGAAAGCAGGAACTTTACGCATGTCGTTATCCCGGACCCGGCACCCGGATGCGGGCGCCATGCAGCATCAGATCCCCTGCCCGGTCGTTTCGTCGGCCAGACGCCCCAGTTCGGTCTGCGCGTCCCGCAACATCGGGTAGACGTCGAGCAGGCGCTCATAGGCGTGCATCGCCGCGTCCTTGCGCTCGGTTTCCTTGAGGATGGTGGCCAGGCCCGCAAGCGCGCCAAAGTGGCGTGGCTCGAGGCGCAGCACGCGCTCCAGGTCGGCCATCGCCTTGCCGTAGTCGTCCATGATGAAATGAACCGTCGCGCGCCGGTTCCAGCCTTCGGCATAGTCGGGCGCGAGCGTCACCACCTGATCGAGCAGATCAAGCGCGACATCGTTCTTCTTGTCGTCGATCGCCTTTTGCGACCACTGCATCAGCAGGTCGACCGAGGCGCTGCCCGAATGCGACCATTCCTGAAGAATGCGCGCGGAAACGCGTGCGGCGGCCTGCTCGTTGCCGGCCCGCTTGAGGTCGCTGAATAGCTGTTCGATGCGCTTTGCCGGCGCGTCGACGATCAGTCCGGTGGACGATCGTTCGTTCGACTGCGCCAGAGCAGCAGTCGCACCGCCAGCAAGGAGTACCAGGGAAATAACAACAACGTTCCGCATGCGAAGATACTTATCCTCGCATCGCGGAGCGTCAAACTGAATTTCGCGTGATAGGCGCGAGGGCGTTAGCCCTGGCGTGCCTTGAAGCGCGGTGCAGTCTTGTTGATGATGTAGACGCGGCCCTTGCGGCGAACCATGCGGTTGTCGCGGTGACGGCCCTTGAGCGCCTTGAGAGAGTTCTTGATCTTCATCGGTCCAGCCCGTTCTTGAATGCCCATGCTGGGCCAACAGAAAGGCGCGCTCGCGGCACGCCGGAAACTGCGGTGGCTCATAAACGAGACTCCGGGAGGCTGTCAACCTCACTCGACGCAGAGTCAGCGTTTCAGCCGCGTAAAGTGTCCCATTTTTCTCCCCGGCCGCGCCTGCGCCTTGCCATAAAGATGCACCACCACGTCGGCCTCGCCCAGCAGGGCCGGGACGCGCTCGACATCGTCGCCGATCAGGTTCTCCATCACGCAGTCGGAATGCCGGCGCGGGTCACCCAGCGGCAGGCCAGCGACCGCGCGGATATGCTGCTCGAACTGCGACACCGCGCACGCAGCCTCGGTCCAGTGGCCGGAATTGTGCACCCGTGGCGCGATTTCGTTGGTCACCACCGATCCATCCGGCAGCACGAAGAACTCGACCCCGATGACGCCGACATAGCCGAGGCCCTCGACGATGGCCGACGCAGCCTTGCGCGCTGCCGCCAGCGTCTGCTCCGACGCGGTTGCCGGCACGGTGGAGGTGTGAAGGATGCCGTCGCGATGTACGTTCTCGGCCGGGTCGTAGGCAACGACGGTACCGTCGATGCCACGCGCGGCGATCACCGACACTTCGCGCTCAAACGGCACGAACGCCTCAAGGATCAGCGGCACGTTGCCCATGGCGGCGTAGACGCCGGTAGCATCAGTCGGGGCAGCATTGCGGAACACACGCTGGCCCTTGCCGTCATAGCCCAGCCGCCGGGTCTTCAGCACGCCATTGCCGCCGAAGGCGACCAGTCCGGCGGCAAGATCGGAATCGCTGTCCACGACGACAAACTGCGCCGTGGCGATGCCCATTGCGTTGAGCGTGGTTTTTTCGACCAGCCGGTCCTGCGCCACTTCAAGCGCGCGCGGCGGCGGAAACACCGCGACGTCGCCAGCAAGCGCTACAGCGGCGCTGACGGGCACGTTCTCGAATTCGTAGGTCACCACCGCGCAGTCGCGCGCCAGCTGTGCCAGCGCCTCTGCGTCGTCGTAAGCGGCAATGATTTGCCGGCTGGCGACCTGCGCTGCCGGGCAATCCGCCTGCGGCTCGAGAATCACCGTCTGATAGCCCAGCCGTGCCGCCGCCATCGCCAGCATGCGGCCGAGCTGGCCGCCGCCAATGATGCCGATGGTGGCTCCCGGAGACAGCGGCGCGCTCATGCGTCGTCAGTCGGCCGTTCGGCCACTTTTCCGGTTTGTGCGGCACGGAAAGCGTCGAGCCGGTCGGCGAGCGCGTCATCCGACAGCGCCAGCACGGCAACCGCCAGCAACGCGGCGTTGACCGCGCCGGCCCGGCCGATGGCCATCGTGCCGACGGGAACGCCAGCTGGCATTTGCACGATCGACAGCAACGAATCTTGCCCCGACAACGCCTTCGATTCGACCGGCACGCCAAACACCGGCAGCGGCGTCAGCGACGCCGCCATGCCCGGCAGATGCGCAGCCCCGCCGGCACCGGCAACGATCACCTTGTAGCCGGCCGCCTTGGCGCTGGTGGCAAAATCATACAGCCGCTTGGGCGTGCGATGGGCGGAAATGATGAGGCTTTCATAGGAAACCCCGAACTGGTCGAGCGTGTCTGCGGCATTGCGCATCGTCGCCCAATCGGACTGGCTGCCCATGATGATGGCAACCTCAGCAGTTTTGCTGGCCATAAATCTCTGCGTCTTTCTCAGGCAATAATGTCGGGAATGATTCGATCTTCGAGCTGTTGCAGCCGATCTCTCAGCGTCAGCTTTTTCTTTTTCATTCGCTGGATCTGAAGCGGATCACAACCTTGTGCGATCATCGCGTTGATCGCCACATCGAAATCCGCGTGTTCTTGTTTGACCTTGGAAAACTCGAGACGAACCTCGGCCTGTTCCTGTTCCGACATGCTCAACCGTCTGCTGATTCCGGGTGCCGGGGCACCACTCAGGTGGGTTCGGGAGCGACGCGCCCGGTAACGTTTCGAATAGCATGTTTCGGCCGTGCGGGAAATGGCGGCTAATCATCAATCGACAGGCCACATTTTAGGTGGCAGACTGTCATCGTGCTGTCATCAAGGGCGGCTTGAAAACTGCCGAATGCCAGTGCGACGAGGAACCATGAAGGGAGAGCCTATCATGTCTCTTGCATCCCATCTTGCAGAGCTGCAGCGTAAACACGGCGACATCGAGCGTGAAATCGACGAAGCGTTGGCGAGTCCGTCCTATGACGATCTCGACCTCTTAAAACTGAAGCGACGCAAGCTGGCCCTCAAGGATCAGATAGAAAAGCTCAAAGAGCCGACAAGGCACTAACTGTATCGGCGACACCGCCGAGGACTTCCCAATAGGCAACTTTGCCGATGGCGTCCGCGCCGTCGGCTCCGTTTCTTAAAACGCGTTTGCCGACTGATCGACGACACACAACGTCGCGAAAAATCCCGCTTAGTCTTCCCAGAATTGGTCCAGCCACAGGTTCAGCTTGAAAAAGCCGTCCTGGTTGATCGCATAAATGCGCCGAGTTCCCTGCGCTGTCGCCCCGACCAGCCCTGTGTCGAGCAGCACCTTCAGGTGTTGCGACACCGCGGGCCGCGAGATCGGCAGCCCGCCGGCAAGTTCGCTGACCGTTTTCGGGCCGCGCCTGAGTTCTTCAAGCAAGTGGCGACGATGACTGTCAGCAATGGCCATGAACGCGTCTGGCTGGATCATGGGCCACTGTAGACCTGTCGGCCCCGCGAACTCAATCCGCCTATTGGGCCCGCCTTATTTGGCCCGCTCTATTCGGCCCCTTGCTTGTGGTCTTCCGTGCCGGATGCGTGGCTGTCGATGTCGCTGCGCGGATCCAGAAGACCGGCCTGCGGCGTTACCGCGCGTTCGGCCGGCACCACCTTGAAGACGCCGCGATCTTCGATCGGGATCGGAGCGCGCGCCTTGACCCGCAGCAGCGCATAGATCGCCAGCAGGAAATGTGGCGCAGCGGTCGCCAGAAACAGGCTGTCGGGCTCCATCCGCGCCATCAGGAAAGCGCCGATGACCGGGCCGATCATCGTGCCGAAGCCGTAAAGCAGCAGCAGACCGCCCGACACCATGACGAAATCCTCGGTGCTGGCATGGTCGTTCGCATGCGCAACGGCAATCGAATACAGCGTATAGGCCAGTGCGCCGTAGGCTGCGGTCAACGGCAGGATCGACATCACCGAACGCGGCGCGAAGGTGAACACCGCCAGCGCCACCAGCCCGCAAAGGAACGCCGCGCCAGACAGGACGTAACGCCGGTCGGTCCGGTCCGAAATCCGCCCGATCGGCATCTGCGCCAGCGCGCCGCACAGCACGACGAGGCTCATCATCACCGCGACTTCGACTGTCGTGATGCCGGCGCGCGCGCCATAGACCGCGCCCAGCGTCCCCCACGCGCCATTGGCAACCCCGATCAGCACGCAACCGACCGCCGCCACCGGCGAATTGGCATAGAGCTTCCTGACGTCCAGCCGCACGTCAGCCAGCGGCTTCGGGCTTGCCGACGACGACACCGAGACCGGCACCAGCGCCGCGCAGAAAAAGATCCCCGCCGCCATGAACAGCGTCTGGTTTCCGAGGTCGGCAATCGTCACGATCATCTGCCCGGCGGTGATGGCGACATAGGTCACCATCATGTAGAGGCCGAACACGGTACCGCGGTTGTCGTTGCTGGCGCGCTCGTTGAGCCAGCTTTCGATCACCATGAACGCGCCCGCCATGGTGAAACCGGTGCCGGCGCGCAGCACGATCCAGATCACTTCATCGATCCAGATGCCGGTCAGCAGGGCGATGATCGCCCCCGATGCGGCCAGCGTGCTGAAGGCGCGCACATGGCCGACCCGCCGCACCAGCCACGGCGCGAAGAAACATCCCGCCATGAAGCCGGTGGCATAGGCGGTGCCGAGCAGACCCAGCGTCGCCGTCGAAAACCCTTCCGCCTGTCCTCGCAACGGCAGGAGAAGACCATGCAGCCCGGCAGCGGCAAGCAAAAAACCTGTACTGCTCAGCAGGGCAAGGATCGGACGGTAGGTGGCAAACATCGTACGCGGAAAGCCTCTCGAAACCACGGAACGCCGGCGGATACGAATCAGCCAGCGCGTGCGAACCTAGCCATCATTGGGGCAAAGCTTCGCCAATATGCGACAGTGCCGGACGTTTCTGTCTAACCGCGACGAAAGAACGCTTCAGCGGCCAACCGGCTGGAGCCTTTCGCCGTCAGTTCCGTCTCCAGACGGACAATTTCGGCGCGCAACTGGCCGATCCTTTCTTCAAGGTCGTCCACCGACAGCAGCGACAGATCCTGCCCCAGGGCGTGGACATGGACCGGCTTCAAGGGTTCGTCGTCGAACAGCGCCATTTCAACCTCCTCCGTTTGGCCTCCCGTAGCGATGAGTTTACATAACGGATAGGGTTCGAGGCAAATCTGCGGCACACCATGCCGTTGCACATGACGGGGACGACGAAAATGAGCACCGACACCATTCCAGAAAAAATGATGGCAATCGCCATCACCGAGCCAGGCGGGCCTTTGGTGCTCAAGCCGCAGCGCCGCGACGTGCCAATGCCAAGGCCGGAAGAAATCCTGATCAAGGTGCGCGCCGCCGGCGTCAACCGGCCGGACGTGTTCCAGCGCATCGGCGCGTATCCGCCGCCGAAAGACGCCTCCGACCTGCCGGGACTGGAAGCCGCAGGCGAAGTCGTGGCCGTCGGTGAAAACGTCAAGCGCTGGCGCATCGGCGATCCGGTCACGGCGCTGACCGCAGGCGGCGGCTATGCCGAATACGTCACCGTGCACGAAAGCAACGCCCTGCCGATCCCGCATGGCCTGACCTTCACCGAGGCAGCCGCGATCCCGGAAACCTTCTTCACCGTCTGGCACAACGTATTCCAGCGCGGCCAGCTGCAGAAAGGCGAGAGCTTTCTCGTCCATGGCGGTTCCTCAGGCATCGGCACGACAGCGATCCAGCTCGCCGCCGCCTTTGGCGCCTATGTCATCACCACGGCAGGCTCTGCCGACAAATGCGACGCCTGCCTGAAGCTCGGCGCCAATCGCGCGATCAATTATCGCGATGAGGATTTCGTCGCGGCAGTAAAGGACGCCACCGACGGCAAGGGCGTCAACGTCATCCTCGACATGGTCGGTGGCGATTATGTCGACCGCAACTATGCCGCCGCCGCAGAAGACGGCCGCATCGTCCAGATCGCGTCGCTGGGCGGGCCGCAGTCGACGGTCAACGTGTCGCGCCTGATGGCCAAGCGCCTGACCCATACCGGCTCGACGCTGCGTCCGCGCTCGATCGCGTTCAAGGGCACGATTGCCGCCGAACTCGAGGAGCGGGTCTGGCCGTTGCTGGCCGACCGCCGCGTCGCCCCGGTGATGGACATGATCTTCCCGCTGCGCGAAGCCTGGCGGGCGCATGAGCGCATGGAAGAAGGCGACCACATCGGCAAGATTGTACTGGATGTGAGCTGACCGTTATTACCGCCAGACCGGCCCCAGTACGGAATCCACTGTTGCGTGCGCGAAAGGCGTGGCTTTTCGTTGCGAATGACCGCGAATAGCGTTATATGCGTGACTGATTTTCCCAAATTGGTGGCTTTGCCCACCGCCCGCGGCAGGGACGCGGGCGAACGAGAAGGATTTTCTCTATGGCCAATACGCTTCTGATGCCCAAGGCGACCGCGGTCTGGCTCGTCGACAATACCGGTCTGTCGTTCGAGCAGATCGCGCAATTCTGCACCCTCCACCCGCTTGAGGTGAAGGCAATCGCCGACGGTGAAGCGTCGCAGGGCATCAAGGGTATGGACCCCGTGATGACCGGCCAGCTGTCGCGTGAAGAAATCTCCCGGGGCGAAGCCGACGCAACCCACAAGCTCAAGCTTTCGGAGCCGAAAGTGCGCGTGCCGGAGCCCAAGCGCCGGACCCCGCGCTACACGCCTTTGTCCAAGCGCCAGGATCGCCCGAACGCCATCCTGTGGCTGGTCAAGAACCATCCGGAACTCAAGGATGCGCAGATTTCGCGCCTCGTCGGCACCACCAAGTCGACCATCGAGCAGATCCGCGAACGCACCCACTGGAACTCTGCCAGCCTGGCGCCGATGGATCCTGTGACGCTCGGCCTGTGCACGCAGATCGACCTCGACCTCGAAGTTCAGCGCGCCTCGCGCGGCCTGCCGCCAGCGGCAGCCACCGGCGACACGCTGCTGCCTGCGTCGATGACCGAGTCGATGACCGTACGCGATCGCGACGACGAAGAGCTCGACGCCGACGCCGTGTTTGCCAAGCTCTCGTCGCTCAAGTCGACGGTACCGGACGAAGACGAAGAATAAGCTTCAGACCTGAAAACGCCGGCTTCTCGCCGGCGTTTTCAGGTCTGGCCATGCGCTTCCAGCGTGCGGTAATAATCGACCAGTTGCTTGCCGCGCTCCGGCTTAAACGCCCGGTCGGTACGATCGATGGCAGCAATGCGGTCGATGCGAAAGGCGCGGAAATCATTGCGCAATTCGCACCAGGCGACCAGCGTCCACACCTTGCCCCAGAACCACAGTCCGAGCGGACGCACATCGCGCGCCGAGGTCTGGCCTGCCTCATCGGTATAGGCGAGGCGCAGCACGTCGCGCTCGTCGATCGCGCGTTCGAGCAAGTCGATGAACCGGCGCGCCGCATCGTCGACCACCCAGTCCGGCATATGAATTTCGGTTCGTGAGATCCGCGTCTTCTCCTGACCGGGCAGCACAGCGGCAATCTTGACCAGCGCTTCTTCGGCAGCCCGCGCCATCTTGGCGCCGCCGAACGCCCGCACCATGCGCGCACCCGCCACCAGGGCGACGATCTCGTCACGCGTGAACATCAGCGGCGGAAGGTCGAACCCTTCCCTCATCAGATAGCCGACGCCGGCCTCCCCATCGATCGGAACCCCGGTCGATTGCAGGTCGGCGATATCGCGATAGATCGTGCGCTCGGACACTTCCAGCCGTTCGGCCAGCATGCGCGCGGTCACGAGCCGCCCACCCCGCAAATGCTGGACAATCTGGAACAGGCGGTCGGCACGGCGCATGGCTGCGAATCCTCAAGACGGCGAAGGGCGAGGCCGGACTATGCCAAGCCCCTCCTGACAGCATCCTGTCAGGACGATGGCAGGAGGACCACCCGATAACGCACATCTTCAGAAGCCGGTTCCAGGCGGAACCCGGCGCGCCCGTTCCGGCACCGGGTCGATCCAGCCGATGTCTTTGCGCAGATGCGGCGGCAGGGATGACGGCGAAAGCCGCGTACGGCTGTGCATCCGGTGCCTGCGCCAGCGGCCCAGCGCTCCGGTGACCAGCGCGGAGAAAATCGACGTATCGTTCATGGCTGTTGATCTCCCTCGTTGCAGAGGAAGATCATCGCACACCCCTGCCGACAGCCTGCTGTCAGCAGCCTGTCCGCGTCTCAGCCGAAGCGGCGCGCCGCATCGACGGCAAGGCCGAGCCCGACCGCACCGAACCGGTCGGACTGCGCCAGCCGCGCATGCGGGAAGCGCACCTCCGCCGTGCGCCGTACCATCGGCACCAGCGCACCGCCGCCGGTCATCACCACGGTGTCGATATCGGCGGCCGCGACACCGGCCTGCTGCAACGCCTCGTCCATGGCGATGCCGATCTTTGCCGTCAGTTCGGCGCTGGCGGTGTCGAACTCCTGCCGCGTTACCGGCACGCTGAGCGACAGGCCCGACTCGACCAGCGCAATTGCGGTTTCCAGATCATCGGTGAGCTCGATCTTGGCCTTCTCGACCTGCGCCGCCAGCCGGTGGCCGGAGCGATGCGCCAGCAGGTGCTCGTAGCGATCGAGCTTGCCCGCCTCCGCCGCCTCGCGCTTCAGCCCCTGGATGTCGCGCATCACCTGCGAGGTGTAGAGCAGGTTGATCTTGTGCCACGTCGCCATGTCGTTGAAGTACCACACCGGCAGATGGCGCTTGCCGTCCTTGGTCAGGCTGCCCAGCCCCAGCTCGGGCATCACCTTGGCGATGCTGAGCTGGCGGTCGAAGTCGGTGCCGCCAACATGCACGCCCGAAGTGCTGAGGATGTCATCGCGCCGGTCGGTGGCGCGGCTGCGCTCCGGCGACAGCCGCAGCACTGAAAAGTCCGACGTGCCGCCGCCGATATCCATCACCAGCGCCAGCGATTCGGCATTCAGCTCGCGCTCGAAATGCAGCGCGGCCGCCACCGGCTCGAACTGGAACTCGATATGTTTGAACCCCTCCGCGCGCGCCGCCTCCTCGAGCTGATTCTGCGCCGCACGGTCGGCTTCCTCATTGCCGTCGACGAAATAGACCGGACGGCCGAGCACGACATGATCCGGCACGCTGCCGTGCTGCGCTTCGAGCTGGGTGCGCAGGTGGCGCAGGAAACGGCCGATCAGCCCCTGAAACGTCATCCGGTCGCGTCCGACCTGCGTCGTTTCCTTCATCAGCTTGGTGCCAAGCACGGATTTGAGCGCCCGCATGAAGCGGCCCTCGGCACCGTCCATATATTCATGCACGGCGGAGCGGCCGAAATGGACGCTGCCGTCCTCGAGGCTGAAGAACAGCGCCGAGGGGATCGTCACATCCTCGCCTTCGGCGGCAATGAGAAAAGGCGCTTCGCCGCGCGCACACAGGCCAACAGTCGAATTGGTGGTGCCGAAATCGACGCCACAATGAAAACGGGTCATGGGGTAACAGCTCGCATGGCTTCGCTGCAGACGCAGGAACGCCAGTGCGAAGAAAGGATAGGAAGGGCAGCCCCTCTACCGCATCACCGCCGCGAATGAAACCCCAAACCTGCCTTGCGCTAGACGCCGATGCTCCTGGCTTTCAGCGCCGCAGTGATTTCATCGAGAATCGCCGGGTCGTCGATGGTCGCCGGCATGTTCCAGCTTTCCTGATCGGCGATCTTCTGCATCGTCCCGCGCAGGATTTTTCCCGACCGCGTCTTGGGCAGGCGCTGCACGATGACGACCGACTTGAACGCCGCGACCGGGCCGATGCGGTCGCGCACCAGCGCCACCACTTCCTTCTCGATATCGCTGGCGCTGCGCGACGCCCCGGCATTGAGCACGACGAAGCCGCAGGGGATCTGCCCCTTCATCGCGTCGTGGACGCCGACCACGGCGCATTCGGCGACGTCGGGGTGCTCGGCCACCACTTCCTCCATCGCGCCGGTAGAAAGCCGGTGCCCGGCAACGTTGATGATGTCGTCGGTGCGCGCCATGATGAACAGATAGCCGTCATCGTCGATATAGCCGGCGTCCGCCGTCTTGTAGTAGCCGGGGAACTCCGCCAGATAGGCGCTGAAGAACCGCTCCTCCGCCTTCCACAGCGTCGGCAGGCAGCCCGGCGGCAGCGGCAGCTTGACCACGACATTGCCGAGCGTGCCGTGCGCCACTTCATGGCCGGCATCATCGACCACGCGCACGTCGTAGCCCGGCATCGGCACCGCAGGCGAGCCGTACTTGACCGGCAATTGCCCGAGGCCAACCGGGTTGTGGCTGATCGGCGACCCGGTTTCGGTCTGCCACCAATGGTCGATCACCGGAACACCCAGACGCGCTTCCGCCCATTTGATCGTCTCGGGATCGGCCCGCTCACCGGCGAGAAACAGGGTGCGGAATTTCGACAGATCGTAGGTCCCGACGAATTCGCCCTTGGGGTCCTGCCCCTTGATGGCGCGAAACGCCGTCGGCGCGGTAAACAGCGCCACGACGCCGTGCTCGGCAATCACCCGCCAGAACGTGCCGGCGTCCGGCGTGCCGACTGGCTTGCCTTCAAACAGCACCGTAGTGCAGCCATGCAGCAGCGGCGCATAGACGATATAGGAATGGCCGACGACCCAGCCGACATCGGACGCCGCCCAGAACACCTCGCCCGGCTTGATGCCGAACTCGTTCCACATCGACCATTTGAGCGACACCAGATGCCCGCCGGTATCGCGCACCACGCCCTTGGGCTGTCCTGTGGTGCCAGAGGTGTAGAGCACATAGAGCGGATCGGTGGCGGCAACCGCCACGCAGTCGACCTGCACGCCGTCCGTCTTCGCCTGCGCCACGGCGTCGGCATAGTCGACATCCCGGCCGGCAATCAGCTCGCAGCGCTGTTGGTCGCGCTGCACGATCACACAGGCATCGACCTTGTGGGTGGCCATGTCGATCGCGGCGTCGAGAAGCGGCTTGTAGGCCACGACCCGCCCCGGCTCGATACCGCAGGAGGCGGAGACGATCAGCTTCGGCGTCGCATCGTTGATGCGCGTCGCCAGTTCCTTGGCCGCAAACCCGCCGAACACCACCGAATGGATCGCGCCGATGCGCGCGCAGGCGAGCATCGCAAACACCGCCTCCGGCACCATCGGCATATAGAGGATGACGACATCGCCCTTGGCGATGCCCTGTGCCCGCAGCACGGCAGCCAGCGCCACCACCTCGGCCTGCATCTGCGCATAGGTGAAACTTTGCTTCGCGCCGGTCACCGGGCTGTCGTAGATCAGCGCCAGCTGGTCGGCGCGGCCGCTGGCGACATGGCGGTCGACGGCGTTGAAACAGGCATTGCAGGTGCCATCGACAAACCAGCGCCCATAGGCGCCCTGCCCGGCATCGAACACCGTCTTCGGCGCCTCGACCCAGTCGATCTCCCTGGCCGCTTCGGCCCAGAAAGCCTCCGGGTCGTTCTGCCAGGCCGCATAGACCTCATGATACCGCGATGCCAACTGACGCCTCCGTGTTCGTCTCCGCCGCGGCGATTATGCTGCGGCTCCGTTCCACCGTCCATAGCGCGCCACGACTGCACCAGCACTTTGACACGCGCCCGCGATGCTGCTCAAACGGGCCGACTCGCACGCGAAGGCGCTCGCCGCATGACCAAGATACTGTCCCTCGTGATCATCGGCCTGATGGTCATCCAGATCATCAAGCCGCTGGGCCTGCCCGGCCTGAAGAAGCGCGCCGACTTCTGGAAACTGGCAGTCGTCGCGCTGGCGATGATCGTCGTCACCGCCGGCCTCAGTCACTGAAACAAAAAACCCGCCTTGCGGCGGGTTTTCGTGGGATCAGGAGGCGTTTTCCAGCGAGGCGTTCCATTCGCCCTTTGCAGCCAGCCTGTTCATCCGCGCGCGGTGCGCGAAGGCAGCCTGTGCGGCAGCAACGTTCTCGGGCTTGCCGGCCCATGCCTTCTGCGGCGCAGCCTGCAGCGCGCGGCCGTAGGAGAAGCTCAGCTTCCACGGATGCGGGCCGATGGCGTTGATGGCGTTGAGGTTGGCGGTCGCTTCCACGTCCGACTGGCCGCCCGACAGGAACATGATGCCAGGCACTGCAGCCGGCACAGTCTCGCGGAACAGCTTGATGGTCTTCTCGGCGATTTCCTCAGGCGAATTCTTGGTGCCCGACTTCTTGCCTGCAATCACCATGTTCGGCTTGAGGATCGTGCCCTCAAGCATGACGTCGGCGGCATACAGCTCGGCGAAGAGCTGCAGCAGCGTCACCTTGGTGACTTCGTAGCAGACGTCGATGTCGTGGCTGCCGTCCATCAGCACTTCCGGCTCGACGATCGGCACGATGCCGGCTTCCTGGCACAGCGCCGCATAGCGGGCCAGCGCATGGCAGTTGGCGTCGATGGTGGTCGCCGACGGCACGTTCTCGTCTTCGTTGATGTCGATGACGCCGCGCCATTTCGCAAAGCGCGCGCCGAGCTTGTAGTACTCGGCCAGACGCTCGCGCAGGCCGTCGAGGCCTTCGGTGACGGTGTCGCCGGGGAAACCGGCCAGCGGCTTGGCGCCCATGTCGACCTTGATGCCGGGGATCGCGCCGGACGCGCGGATGATGTCGACCAGCGTCGTGCCGTCGGCAGCCTTCTGACGGATGGTTTCGTCATAGAGGATGACGCCGGAGATGTGATCCTTCATCGCGTCGGTCGCGCGGAACATCATCTCGCGGTAGTCGCGACGGCTGGTTTCGGTCGACTCGACCCCGATCACGTCGAAACGCTTCTTGATCGTGCCGGAGCTTTCGTCAGCTGCCAGAAGGCCCTTGCCGTCAGCAACCATTGCGATTGCGATGTCTTCAAGACGTTCGGTCATTCCTGTGCCTCCAAGATTAGTCTTGGGGGCCGCTTAGCAGAAGCGGCAATCGAACGGAATGGAAGCGCCGTTTTCGAATCGATTGAATGCGATTTCAAATGTTTAAGTGGTTAAGGGTGCGTCCTTCGAGGCTCGC
>JBEBXE010000027.1:0-18787 GCA_040391705.1 Aerobium aerolatum | reverse complement strand
GTCGCGTCCAGCACGATGATCACCACTTCGGCAAAGCGGATCGCATGCAGCCCATCGGCCACAGACATCTTTTCCAGCTTTTCCTGGATGCGGGATTTGCGGCGCATCCCCGCCGTGTCGAACAGCTTGATGCGGCGACCGCGCCAGTTCCAGTCGACAGAAATCGAATCGCGCGTAATCCCGGCCTCGGGGCCGGTCAGCAGACGTTCCTCGCCAATGAAGGCGTTGATCAGCGTCGACTTGCCGGCATTCGGACGCCCGACCACGGCAATCTGCAGCGGCTTGCTGGTGTCGTATTCCGGAATGATCTCCGCGTCGGGGTCTTCGACGTCCTCGCCGATCAGCGCAAAGGTGCTGTCCGACTTGACGATCACGACGTCGTCTTCATCGTCTTCCGGCAAGGCGCGCTTTTCACCAATCGCGTCGACGATCGCCTGGCGCAAATCGGCCAGACCCTCGCCATGCTCGGCAGAAAACGGGATCGGTTCGCCCATTCCCAGTTCCCAGCCTTCCAGCATGCCGCCCTGCGAGCTGCGCGCCTCGGCCTTGTTGGCGACCAGAACCACCGGCTTGCCCGTGCGGCGCACGACATCGGCAAACGTCCGGTCGTCCGGCATCAGCCCGGACCGGGAGTCGATCATGAACAGCACGAGATCGGCTTCCTGAATCGCGGTCTCGGTCTGTGCGCGCATCCGCCCCTCGAGCGAATTCGCAGCCGCCTCCTCCAACCCCGCCGTGTCAATGACATCGAAGCGCAGGTCGTAAAGCTTGCCTGAATGCCGACGCCGGTCGCGCGTCACGCCGGGCGTGTCGTCGACAATAGCAAGTTTACGTCCGACCAGCCGGTTGAACAGCGTGGACTTGCCGACGTTCGGACGGCCAATGATGGCAACCGTGAAGCTCATAATAGTCCTGATTTATGACGACAAGCCCGAACCGCGGATCAGTTCGGACATCATTTCGGCGCGCTGGCGCAGGTTACGTGGGGCGTTCTGATCGTCGAGGATCTGCGTGAACAATGCCTGTGCATCAGACAAACGCCCTTCGCGCCAGGCAGCAAGGCCAAGTGCCTCGCGAGCCGAATAGCGCAGCGCATTGGTATCCGCCGTCAGTGTTTCGACGCGGCTTGCAACATCGTTGTAAGAGCCGTGATCGACCAAAAGTAGAGCGGCGCGCAAGCGCGCCATATCGCGAATCGAGACGGTGACGGCACGATCTGCAGCGACCTGATCGAAGGCCGCAACTGCACCAGCGGCGTCGCCGGCTTCGGCAAGCACGGTTGCGCCGCGCATGCGGGCGAGAACCGGATAGGCGCCGTAGCCGTCAGCTTCGAGCTGCGCCAGCGCGACTTTCGCTTCATCGCTGCGCCCTTCGCGGGCCAGCGTCAGCGCCTGGGAATAGGCGTCACCGGAACTGTTGGCGCGCGACTGCGTCCAATAATCCCAACCAACCCAGGCAGCGGTCGCCACCACCACCGCAATCGCGGTGGCAATGATGAGTGTACCGTAGTTTTCCCACAGCGCCTTCGCCTGATCCTGGCGGAGTTCCTGGTCTACTTCACGAAAGAAACTGTCGTCGGACATCGTTCACCGGTTAAACTGGAATTCGGCAGCGATCTGGTCGCGCCCTTCTGTTGCTGGCATCGGTTTAGGCGGAATCTCCGCAGCATGGAAGGGGCGGCACGGAAAAACCCCCGCTCACAAGCGCTTGCCAGCTCCATACGCCACAAAAGCGGCGAGGAGAAGGACTGCTGCTGCCAGCAACGACGGCGCGGTAAAATTGCCTGTGCGGTCGGCGATGACACCGGCAACGATCGGGCCGGCGATCTGGCCGATGCCGAAAGCCGCCGTCATCAGCGCCAGCGCGCGACGCGGCGACTGGCCCGCGATCTCGCGGCCGAACTGCAAACCGTAGGCGGTGACCGCAATGAACGTACCGCCAAGCAACACCCCGCCGATCAGCGGGCCGGCATAGCCGCCCAGCGTGACGCTGGCCACGACCCCAATGGCTTCGATGACGCAGCCGCCGGCAAAAACCGCAGCAAGGCTCCAGCGGCGCACAGCACGCCCCCACAGCCACACCGATGGGATACCCGCCAGGCCGGTGGCAATCCACACCGCCGATTCGAACAGCCTGCCCAACCCGTCGTGACGCACGATGGCGACCAGAAACGTCGCGGTGACGATGTAGCCGAAACCGAACAGGCCGTAGGCAACGATGATCCGCTTCATCGCGCCGCTCATCGGCAGGCCGGGCTCGGGCTTCGGCCTGACCGTGGCGTTCGGTTCGCGGTCGAGCAAGAAAAGGACCAGCACGCAGCCGAAAGCCGACAGGATGCCGCCACCCCACCAGCTCGCCTGCCACGGCGCGGCCAGCAGCGCCAGCGCGGCAGTCAGCATCGCCGACAGCGCGATGCCAGCCCCGACACCACCAAAATGCCAGCTGTGGAGATCGCCGCGTCCGCTCCGCGCCAAGCGGGAAAACACAATGGTCGACATGAAGACCATCACAAACGCACTGCCGATGCCGGAGAGGAAGCGGATAACGAGGAACGCCGGCAGGTCCGCCGTCAGCCCCATCGCGCCGGTGAGCACGGCGCTGGCCACCAGCGAGCCCATGGCGATGACATGTTCCCGACCTTCCGCCCAGCGCCCCGCCGCGACGATCGCACCGATGAGATAGCCGAGGTAATTCGCCGACGCGATCAGCCCGGCATCGGCAGCCGAAAGCCCGAGGCTGTCCATCATGCCTGGCAGGATGGGGGTGTAGATAAAGCGCGCGATGCCCATCCCGACCATCATCGCGACGGCGCCTGCGGCCGCGTAAATGTAAGGAGATCGGGAGGACAGGGCCATAGTGCTGGAGATTAGCCGCAGCGCGCGCGCCCGCAAGGAAAATCCCCGTCTGGACCAGCGGACAGGTCGATCAGCGCCCGAAAACGGCCGCGTATCGCTCGGGCTTGAAGCCAACCTCGATGTCGTTCTGCGTCGTCAGCACCGGGCGCTTGATCATCGTCGGCTCCTCGACCATCAGGTCGATCGCCTTGGCTTCAGTCAAGCCTTCGCGCGCGGTCTCCGGCAACGCCCGGAACGTTTTGCTCGACTTGTTCAGCACCTTGTCCAGACCTGCGCCGGCGACCCATTTCTCGACATCGGCGCGGGTGATGCCCGCAGCGCGATAGTCGTGGAATTTGTAGTCGACGCCCTGCGCATCAAGCCACGTGAAGGCCTTCTTCATCGTATCGCAATTCTTGATGCCGTAGATCGTAACCGTCATACCCGCCTCTTGTTCCTGCGCGTCGATTTCGCCAGCACCGTCACCAGTGCAGGTCGAATCTCGCTTCGCCGGAAAGTACCGTCAAAGCTGCCCGGGTCCAAGCCCGCGCGCAATGGCGCACGGCAGTTGACATCTTCGCGGGTTACCGATCATCTCGGCTACCCTTACGTCACAAGCTTCAGCTCTGGTTCTTGATGCCTAACGCCGTCAGCACATCCGATGTCACCAGACCGCAACGCGTCAACTGGCCTTTCGCGCCAAGCGAAGAATGCTACATCGCGTGGAAAACCGCGATGTCACTTCTGGTCGACTGCTCCATTCCCGAAGATGCAGACCCGGCGCTTTTCGACTTTCATAGCTGCAGTTGGCAGCTACCACGGGCCTTCCTGCATGCCAGCGGCGGGTCGGCGATGGCGATGTTTCGCACGCGAGAGGTAATCGCGTCGCGGCCGAACTCGCAGATGGCGTTGTATTTGTCGACGAAAGGCCAGGTCACCAGCAATTACGACGGTTTGATCCAGGAGCATGTGCCCGGAGATATCGTCGTCGTCGACTATTCGTTGCCCTACGACAGCCGCGCCTCCGACTATGAGGGGATCATCCTGACGTTCGACAAGGCGCATGCTCCGGCAGGTCTTCAGCATGACGCCCACGGCCTCGTGCTGACCGCCAACGAGAGTGCCGGAGCCATGCTGCGCTCGCAGATGACGGCGCTTGTCGACAATATTGACGGCCTGAGTGTCGAGCTGAGCCAGATGGCGGTGGACGGTATCCTGCAGTTTGCTGCCAGTGCCGTTTCGACGCTTGGCGTGCGGGAAAGACGCGAGAAGAATTCCCTGTTCCAACGTGCCTCGGCGATCGCGCGGCAAAATCTGGCGGACCCGGACTTTGGGCCGGACGAGCTGGCGATTGCCTTGCACATCTCGCGGTCAAAACTGTTTCGCCTGTTCGAACCCCATGGCGGCGTTCAACGCTGGATGCTGGCCGACCGGCTCCGAAACAGCCTGCAAAGCATCGTCAGGTCGCCGTCGAATCCGAAAATTTCAGCGGTGGCCCGCAACCACGGCTTTCGCAGCGAAGCGCATTACAGCCGCGTCTTCCAGAAGCGATACCAGATCAGTCCGAGTTCGGTTTACAGCCTGTTTTCCAAAGCGGCGGGAACCACGGATTACCAGACCCTGATGGATCACGACAGCAAGCACGGCGCAACCATCATCGAGACCTGGCTTGCCTCAGCCCACGCGCCGGCTGCCTTGGCAAAGTTCCGCTACCCGGTCGAACCGCGGGATGTGTCAGAACAACTGGCTACACCTGAAGAACTGGAAGCATGACGCGTCGGCGTCGACTTACGACGATCCCCCATGACTGTAGGTCCCATCTTCATGACTGCCTGTCCCAATGTGATGGTTAAGGCAGTGACAGCCCAAACTGGACCATGCGACAGTTGTAGCTCGTAAAACTGCTATGCTGGGGGGACTAGCTTGCGGCATATTTTCTGTATGGCGCCCGTCTCTCGTAATTCCGGAATTTGAGGGGCATGCCAACTATCTCCAGATTATATTTGGCATCCTCCATTTGCTTTCTGACAACTGGAGTCTTGCTCCGCCTGCATAAGTCGGTTGCTCGGGACCATGCTGCAGCCAGCGCGCCTGCACAGGGTGTATGGCAAGCTCGACTTGCCTTCCTCTCGTGAAATCCCAAACCGATGCGTAATCCGCCAGATTACCATGAAGCCTATCGCCGGACGGAGGGCTTGTCAGCGCCTGTCGCCTGGGTACGCCGCCTGCGCTCGGTTTTCACGGCCTCCCTGCTTGTCGGCCTGCTTGCCGGTTGCGCGAGCACCGGGGACGTTCTGGATGAGTTCAGTCGCGACGTTCAGCCTCGCCTGCAAAATGGCGAACCTGAACGGATCGGCGCCACCATCCATGAGGCAGCGTTCAACCAGACCGCCGTGTCCGCGACGATCGCCCCGTATGAAGGGTTTGTCGGGTCGCTGCGCGTTACCCATGAGGGCGACCGAACCGAGATCGAAGAGGATTTGCGCACGCTCGGCGGGGTTGTTCCACCGACGTTCAATCCGAACGAACTGGTGAAGATCGAATTCACCAACGCTTCCATGAACGATATTCTCAAGCAGCTTCTCGGTGGCGCGCTCGGCCTCAACTATGTTGCGCCCGACAACCTGCCAAACGGCATCACGTTCCGCACCGAGCGGCAGGTTCCCAAGAGCCGCGTGCTGCAGATCGTCCGGGACCTGCTGTCGCGCAACGGTCTGCTGATGCGCTTTTCCAATGGCGTTTATCAGATCGGCAACCCGGCCGAGATGAACGCCCTGCAAGACGGCTCGTCGGTCGGACAGACCGGCGAGGAAGTCACGCGCGTCGTCAAGTTGCGGAACTCCAACGCGGCCGACGTCGTCGCGCTGGCGTCGCAACTGGTGCCAGCCAATGTGCGCATTCTGTCGACGAGTTCGGCCAACAGCGTCATCATCCAGGCCAATGCCAACGATATCAATTCCGTCGAACAGATGATTACGACGCTGTCGCAATCGGCTGTCGGCGGCGACAAGGTCGCCATCATTCCGCTGCAGCGCAGTTCTCCCGAGATGGTGGCGGCGCAGCTCAACGAATTCTATGCGCCGTCGCTGCGCCCTGGCGAAGGGACCGTGACCGTGATGTCGCTTGAGAGCCAGCAGGCCATTCTGGTGCGCACCTCCGACGCCGCGCTGATGGCCGGCATCCGCCAGATGGCGGGGCAACTCGATCGGTCGGTGACCGACGTCGCGGATTTGCGGATCATTGCGCTGACCCACCTGCAGGCGGTCGATTTTGCGCCGCAGCTGGCGCAGATTTTCGGGTCCGACTCGACATTTGCATCGGCACCGTCCGATCAGGCCACCCCCGAAGCGGTTCGCTCGTCAATCGGCGTGCGGTCGCGGTTGCGGGCACCGCGCACGACCGTGCCATCCGACAATGAGGACGGCACGGGACTGGCGATTCCCGGCCCGAACATGGCACCACCAGCAGCCGAGGAAGGTGCCACCGCCCCCGGCAGAACAGCTGCAGCCGCATCGGGTCCCGCAGTTGCGGCACCGCAGGCGGGGCAGACCCGGATTGTGGCCGACGCGCGCACCAACGCGCTGCTCGTCTACTCGACCTACTCGGTCTACAAGCGCATGCGCGAGGTGGTGCAGACGCTCGACGTGGCGCAAGCCCAGGTGATCATCGAGGCGACCGTGCTTGAGGTCAAACTCACCGACCGTCTCGAAACCGGCATCCAGTTCTTCCTGCAGAGCAAGGGCATCGTCGTCGGCTCCGGCATTCCGAGCGGCAGCCAGTCGCCCGACGTCGGCGGCGTGCTGGGCATCAGCACCAGTATCGGCTCCGTATCGGTCGATGCCGTCGTCAAGGCGCTGCGTTCGGTGACCGGCGTCAAGGTGGTGTCATCGCCGTACCTGACCGTCATCGATGGCCAGACGGCGCGGCTGATGGTCGGCGACCAGATCCCGTTCGTGTCGACCTCGCAGACCTCCAGCAACGGCGGCAGCGTCACCGTCACCCAGAACGTCGATATCCTCGACACCGGCGTCGTGCTTGAAATCACACCGCGCATTCATGCCAACAATTCCGTCGACCTCAACATCGTCCAGTCGGTCTCGTCGCCGGTCAACCAATCGACCGGCGACGGTCAGACGCCAACCATCGCCACGCGCGACATCGCCTCGCGAATCCTGGCTCAGTCAGGCCGCACGCTGCTGCTGGGCGGCTTGATCCAGGACCGGATCGAAAAGGGCGAGGACGGCATACCGGGCATCTCGCGGGTTCCGGGCATTGGCAAGCTGTTCAAGCAGAACACCGCGTCGGCACAGCGCACCGAGCTTTTGATCCTGATCACACCGCGTGTGGTGCGCAATTCCTCCGACATCGAGGGCATCACGCGCATGTTGCAAGGCTCGCAAGCGCAAATGCACAATCTGAGCCGGGGCCAGACACGCGACCTCAAAGCGCCGTAGCGCGCAGTCGTTCCCGGCAATTCGGCCCGCCTTGGTGCGATCTTGGCGCGGCCCGACATGCACGCTTTTCCTGCTCTCACCTGTCTTGTCATCTTTGCGACATCGCCCACCACGGCGATCACTATGGTCGCACTCATGGCGCTGGCCGCCGCCAACCAGGAGAGTTTTGATGAGCATGCGGGACATAGACACAGTGATGGAACAAGTCGGGCCGATGGACGATGCCATCATGGGTTGCGTCAAGACGTCGGCGGAAGACTACGCCATCCGTTTCGAGGATCAGGACATTTTCGTCGAGATCGAGGCGGATCGCGACCGGGTGGTTCTCTCCAGCGAGATCGGCACGCCATTCCAGTCGCGCATCGCCGAGGTCTATGAGGCGATGCTGAGCTACAATCTGCTGTGGCGCGCCACCGGCGGCCTGCGCATGGCGCTGAGCGGACGTGGCGGCACCATCGTTCAGCTGGTCGATCTGGCCGGTGACGAGATCAACGCCCGGCAGATTGCCACCATCGCCGTCAACATGGCCGATCTCACCCGGATCTGGCGCGCCTATCTCGAAACGGGCGGTGGCGATGTCAGCCTGCCGGAACCGTTCGACCTCTCCACTGCAATTCGGGCATGAGGGAGCACGATCATGGCTATCACTGTTGACGGAAATACACGGCTGTCTCAGCTCCAGGACCTGACCAGCAACGCTGCCGATGCCGGAAAAAAGCTGCGCGCGAAGCACAACGATCAGGGCGATCTCGTTCTGTATGTGAAGGATGGAAAATCCACGCTGCTGGACAAGGTCTTCAACCGCGCGGAGCGGCGCGAAGAGCGTGCGATGACCGCGGTGCAGACAATTTTCAAGAACGAGATCGGACTGATCCAGAAACAGAATTCCGGGGCCAGATATCTCGAAGACTCCGCGGCAATTACCGGAAATTTGCGCGTCGCCGGCGTCCACACCATGGCGTCGAAAATTGGCGAAGTGCTCAATATGCTGCCACCGCGCGCGCCCAAGTCGGATGTAAAGCCCGGGCTAGAGGGCCTGGGCTTGCGTGAACTCGGCGTGACCACGTCGATGATCGAGCACTCGGGCAGTGATCTGTCAGATGCGGCGGCAGACAAACTGGGTGATGGCATCGCCACTGCGTACAGGGGCAAGGTTGGCGTCCGCGACGAAGACCTGCATGCGTTTGGCCGCTCCGGAGCGCTGCGGTTGCGCGAAGAACTGACGACCGTCCTGACCGACAAGCTGGGCGCCAACGACGAAATCGCGACGTTTGTCGAAACGGCAGTCAACCGCGCAGTGTCGCAGATGTTGCCGGACCGGATCGTCGCCGATACGGCGACCACGATCAAAGGCCATACCTTGCACAACATCACAATCGGCGGGCAGGAGTTTGCGCCGACGAAGTATCTTGGCGCCGGCGCGTTCGGCGTCGCCTTCGAATATCAGAGCGTCGACGACCCATCCGAGAAGATTGCCCTCAAGCTGCCGAAGCCGGAAATGGTCGGGACCACCGAGGACAAGGCGAAACTGGTCAAGGATTTTGCCCAGGAAGCCGTCATGCACAGGAAGGCGCAGGGCGACGGCGACGCACGTCTGCTTGGGCTCAAGGGAGAAGTCCGCTTCCCGGACGGAACGCTCGGTCTTGCCATGGAGGTCGCTCCAAACGGTGACGTGCACAAGATATCGAAATCGATCAACGAGATGGTCAAAGCCGGCTCGATGACAACCGCCGAAGCGAATGCGCTTCATCTGACGATGATCAAGGACATGGCGCTTGGCCTGCAGCATATGGCGGGGCTGGACGTTCAGCACCTGGACTTCAAATCGTCGAATTGTTTCATCGGTTCTGATGGTACGGCAAAAGTCGCCGACTTCGGACTAACCGCCTCAGGAAAAGAGGTGAGCATCGGCCACTTCACTCAGCTTCCATCCTGGTTTTACGCCGCGCCCGAAATTCCTCTCAACAGCGACGCTGCGAAGAAAGAGGGAAAGGAATACCAGGAAGGCATCTCGAAAGCCGCACGCGACAGAGTCAGAGAACTGTTTCCAACAATGGAAGGAAATGCCGTATCAATGATCGTCAAAAGCGTCTTCTCGGCGGCAAACAGGGCTGAGCAGACCAAGATCATTGCGAATGCCAGCCAAGAGCACTTCCTGACATCCGCCGCCGATGCCTGGGGTCTCGGAGCCTCCGCGATCGAAATGCTGACCGGGTTCCTCCCCTTCGATTCGGCGACGCCCGGAGCGGAAACCGCGTCCTCACATCTGGACTTTTACGGCAACAACCCGACCCTGGAGCCCTTGGCTGACGGACGGGGTGCAGATGGCAGGCCGCTGAACGGGTCTGCCGGTGTGAAGACGGGCGACACGGCCATCGACGATCTGTTGACGGGCTTGCTGCGTGCAGATCCGAAAGCGCGCTTCACCGCCGACAATGTGCTCAAGAGCGCAGCACTCCAGCTCCCCGGCGTCGGGTCGGATCAGGCACGCGCCTTGATTGCCGCGATCGGCGGCGGCGATTCCGAAGCCATCGAGATCGCAAAAACCAATCTCGTCTGGAGCATGGTTTAAGCTGGTTAGTCGAAACTTACGCTTCGCAAGCGCCGGTCGCCGGATCTGGTCCACGGCCGGCGCTTTGCCGTATTCCGTCAGACCACCACCACCGGCGCGCCGACCGGCACCCGCGTGTAGAGGTCGATGACGTCGTCATTCAGCATCCGAATGCAACCGCTCGACGAAGCGGTTCCGACCGTTTCCGGCTGGTTGGTGCCATGGATGCGAAACAGCGTATCCTTGCCGCCGAGGTAGAGATACAGCGCCCGCGCGCCGAGCGGGTTCTCCGGCCCTCCGGCAACGCCCGTCGCCTGCAGCGCGGTGTAGCGTGCGGGATCGCGACGCACCATGTCGGCGGTCGGATGCCAGGACGGCCACTCCGCCTTGCGCCCAACAACGGCACTGCCGCGAAACGTATAGCCTTCCTTGCCGACGCCGATGGGATAGCGCAACGCGCGGCCATTGCCGGTGATGTAGAACAGCTGACGTCCTTCCGTATCGACCACGACAGTGCCCGCCGGATACACACGCGCATAGTCGACCTCTTGCCGGGCACTGACGATCCCGACCGTCTGGTCGCGCCTGCTCGCCCAGAACGGAAACGGGTCGGCGGGCCCGACCCCGGAGCTGCCGGCGAAATAGGGCTCCTGCTGGCAGCCGGCCACCAGCAGCGGCAAGCCGATCAAGAGGTGTCGACGGTTCATCATCCCTGCCTTGTTTCCTTCGAATTGCGCCGCGCCGCAATGACCAGCTAGCGTGTGAACCAGTTCAGCTGGTCGTTGAAGATCACCGAAGCGTAGCCGGACTGGCGTTCCAGCGCCAAACCCAGTTCGCCGACGGTCAGGATACGACTGCCCTCGTCGGGCGCGCCGCCCTGCCGGTACTTTGCACCGCTGCGGATCTGGATATAGCGGTCGTCGGTCAGGCTGACCCCGCTGACATCGAGCACATAGGGCTCAGTATCGCGCAGGATATGACGCACGAAATCCGGGTTCTTCGACACCTCGTGCAGATACACCGACGACGGACGGGTTCCGTCAGCCTGCTCGACGCATCGCCCGGTCATGTCGGGATTGAGCGCGGCTTCGATCATCAGCTCCTGGAATTGCGCGCTGAACCGCGACAGCGACAGTTGGTCGGTGACGCTGAGCAGGTCGAGCCAGAACAGTGTGCCGAGCGCGTTGCTTGTGGTCAGCCGCGAGCCCTGCCAGCAAAGCTGTCCATCCACCTGCGGGCTGTGCAAGCTGGCAAGCATGCGCCCATAACGGGTCGGCAGCGAGGTCTTGGCGACGGCTCCGCCACCGGGATGCGCCTCTTCCAGCGCTCTGATGCCGCTCTGCAGCGCTGCACCGTTTTCGCTCTCGGTGAGCGTGTCGCTACCGCCACTCTCGATCAGGCGCTTGGCCATCCTGGCCATCTCGTCATTCGAGAAAACACCCTCCTCGGCCCTTGGCGGCAGATCGGCCGAGGCCTCGTTGTCGAACGCATGCAGCGCGTTTTCCTGCACCAGCAGGTCACGAATTCTGTCGTCCTCACCGCTGCCTGTCGCTGCCGCGATGCGCAAAGGCGGGCCTGCATTACCGGGCGCGGCGATAGCGGGCGGTCCGACGACGCGCACCGACGCTTTGGGCTGGAGCGTCCGGAGTGGAGCCGAGGGCCGGTCCTCCCCCAGGATCGCCTTGAGGTCGATCACGCCAGCCCTGGTGGTATTCTCGATCGTCGGCCGGCCATCGAACCGCGGCGCTGCCGCAATAGGATCGGGCGCGGGCAATGCGAGGGCCGGTGAACTCCCTTCAGGCGTCAGGCGCGGCTGGCCGACGAAGATATCCGACAGGTCGAAACTGCCGGCCTTCAGCCGGTTCACGTCGACGCTGACATCATTGCCCAGCCCCCCGCTGGGACCAAGGTACAGCGCCTTGTCGCTGCCGGTACTGGCGATCCCTTCCGGTTGCGACGGATCCTGGAGGAAAACGAGCGAGCGCAGCGGGATGATCGGCGCAAGCTGGGTCGAATAGGCTTGCAGAAAGCCGGCCCAGGCGTCGATCTTGTCAGTCGGAATCACACCACTGGCCTCGATCAAATCATTGTCGCGGCGCAGCAGCACCAGCGGCACAATCTGCGACCGTTCGGCGAGCGCCTGAACATCAAGCAACAGGCTCGGCCCGGTGCGCACGTTCGAGGTGATCGACGCCACACCCATGACGCGCTCTTGGAGCTTGTCGGTCACCTGATCCAGACGATCGGCATCAAGCATGACGCCGTCGAGCGTCACCACGCCCTTGTCCGAGAGCGCAAAGCTCAGGTCGGCGTTTTCCGAGTCGAGAAAATTGGAGATTTCGTTCTGGATCAGTTCGGTAACGGAAATCCGGACCTTCGCCGGAACACCCGTATCGCGGATCGCGCTCAGCGCCGCGCGACGCTCGACCGGCGAGGTAACGTAGCCGCTGACGAAGACGGTGCCGTCGATTTCCTGCCGGGTCTCCAGACGGTTCACAAACGCATAATTGCTGAGCGAGGCATCGACGAGTTCGAGATCCGTCCTGACAATCTTGTGTTCTTCCGGGCCCTTGTCCCAGCTGAAACTGTAGCTCGTCACGAGCACGGCCATAGCCAGCACAACGGCGGCGGCCACCGGCAGCAGCGCCTTCCTTCCGGAACCTGAAAACAGCATCGCGAGTTCGTCGAGGCCGTTCGGCCTTGGCGATGTTTTGGGCTGAGATGGTGACAGTCCGCCGACATCAACGATCGACGACCAGTTGGCGGTCGTGGGACCAAGCGCAAATCGAGACGTGCCGACGGTGACGATGTCGAGCGGCTCGATTTCCTGGAGGTCGCCGCCGGGTTCGAGCGCGAACCCGTTGCCGGTCTTGACCGCCCCTGTTCCCCCGGCAATCTCTATCTTGCCCTGTCGGATCGTGATCCGCAGATGCGCAGGCGACAGGCTGACATCGAACAGCTGGATATCGTCATCGCTGCCCGACCCCAGCACGTAATCGCCATCGGCCAGCACGATATCGACGCCGGATTGGACGCCGCTCAGAATCTTCAGAACGGTATCGGCAGAGCCACTCGCGACCATGTCCAGCTTCCTTTGACACCTTGGTCCGTCACTGGTCCTGCCAGTCTACTCGTCGCAACACATTGACGTGCGCACCTCACGCGAAGCCCGATCCGGCCGTCAACAAAACATGGCTGTCTTGTCTCGGACGCAGCGTTTTCCCTCCGTCGCAATCTTCATTCGCTTGATTCAGCCAGTGCAGGAACAATGTCAACGCGTTTGGGCTCAGCGACAGAAAGTTGGGACGGATAGTCAAGATGTTGGCGCGCATGGTCATGGTGTTTGACCCCACCCTTCCCTTAAATTCCGGACGAAAACTTTCGCCCAAAACTTATAGTGAGTTCAGGGCATCACACCGAGGAACTGATGAGCATCGATCCTGGAGACGGCAGCACACAGTGCTTCCTGACAGGGCCTTTGATGACTTCCGGACGTCTCCCTTCGAGCCTTGTGCTCGAAAACCGTCGCAGTCTTCTTATTCAAGCAGAACTTCGGCAAATTTCCGGACATCCGGGCATGATGAAAACTTACTGGTTGCTAGGGTCGTGACAGCACATCGCTTAAGTCAGCTGCCTCATTTTTCAACGTCGGCTTTTGGTTCACTGGCAGGCGAGGTTTGCCATGCGCTCGAACAGGCGGCTTCCTATCGCATGCTGGCCCCGAACGAATTCATCTATCTTCAGGAGGATGAGGCCGACTTTCTGTTCTTCGTGCGCTCTGGGCATATCCGGCTTTCCTATCTCCTCGAAGACGGCTCACCGATCCTTTTCGGCGTGTTGCCGCCGGGCGAGAGTTTTGGCGAATTGGGCGTATTCCAGGGTGGGCAGCACTACGACATGGCGACCGCGATCGGCGCCGGCTCGATCTACTGCATCCCGACCTCAGCGTTTCACTTTCTCGCCCAACGCCATCCCGACCTCAGCCTGGCGTTGGCGCAGACCATCGCCAATCGCTACCGTTCCTACATCTCACTGACCCGCATTCTCGGCCTCAAGACGTTGCAATCGCGCCTGTCGCAATGCCTGCTGCGGGTTGCCGACGGCCTCAACGACCACACGCCCTACATGAATCGGATGGTCTTGCGGGTGCGCGCGTTCATCACCCAGTCCGATCTTGGCCTGATCGCACGCGGCGCGCGCGGCAACGTCAACAGAGCGCTGAAAAGCTGGGAACGGGAGGGCTATATCGCGATTCAGGATCGCAACATTCTCATTCTCGACCGCTCCGGCCTCGAGGCGATCGCGCTGGAGGACGACCTGTCACGTTTGAGACAGGGGCGCCCCAACGAACGGGCTAACAACAGCAATGGAATCCGATCTGACCTTTAGCTTCACCGACCTGACCGACCGGCTTTCCGAGGAAGACGGCGCAGAGTTTGCGAGCAACGCCCTGCAACGCCTTCTGACCCTAAAGGAAGAGGTCGACGGCAGGATTGCCGCCGGAGTCGCGCAGGATGTCTACGCGGAGTTCACGGCCGTTTCCCAGGCCCTCGGCTCTGCAAGAGCGATCATGTCGCTCCTGGTGAAATCGCGCATGAGTGATGCGCCCGGCAACTCAACCTGAACAAAACGGGAGACAATCATGGTCGCAACAGCCGCAATATTTGCCAAAACAGTTGATCGGACGGATTCATCCGATGCGAGTCCGATCCATTCGTTCGCGCCAGAGAACTACGTCAACAAGAACGGTTTCGACCTGATCTGGCGCCAGCAGAAGCTGCAGGAACAGATGGGCGCCATCGAAGCCGACATTCGTTCGATCGAGCAGAACGCCAACCTTTCCGACACCGAGAAAATGTTCTCGATGCAGATGGCGATGAACACCTGGTCGGCGGTCAGCAACCTTCGCACCAACATGCTGAAGACCGTTGCCGATACGCTCAAGAGCATCGCGCGCAACGTCGCCTGATCGACGCATCCCAAGTTTGCGCAGCACCGGACATGTGGCCCCATGTCTGGTGCTGTGCATTTTTGTCGTGATTTCTGAGGCTCACCAGCGCGACCATTCCTCCGTGTCACGTTCATGACTTTGCGAACGATGCGCAATGTTATGCTTCGGAAACTCAAGCCGCAGGAGGGATGAAGATGTCCGGTGCGATCGAAACGCTGCGGCAGAATCTGGCCGCACTGAACGTCACGTCCCCGGTTGGTGCCGAGGTCGCCCGCGAACTCCAGGGCAATTATCGCGGCGAATCCGTCCAGGTATCGAGCGAAGCATCCAAGTTGCAGGACGCGTCCGAGGAACTGGGCATGTCGGTTGCCCATCGCGCCGACAAGCGCAGCCTCGACCGTCGCGAAGTGCGGCAGGGCCAGTCCGCTAGCTTGCAGGCACTGGCACGGATTGCCGACTACTACGACAAGCTCCCGGACATGCCGCGCGAGACGCAGCTGCGCAGCCTTGTCGAAACGCTCCAGGGTTTCGAGCAACTCATGAACGAGGGTGGCGGGGCCGGTGGCGCGCCAACCAAGGAAGACATCCTTGCAAAACTGCAGGAATTCGACCCCGACGTCACCCACCAGTTCGCGGCCCTCGATATTGCGCGCGAGTTTTTCTCCGTCACCAATGCCAGCGACGATTTCCAGATGTTGCTGCAGGAGGCGCATGCCGAGTTTGGCAAAGGCGATCTGGGCCGCGAGGTTCGCGCCGGATTTGTCGGCTCACAGGCAGCGGTGTCGTTGCAGAGCGATCCGGCCGCAGCGCGTGAAGCCTACCGCTCGATGCTGCGCGAAACACAGAATATGGGCCAGCTGTTCGCGACCTTCAGGGATTTCGACATTCTCAGCAATTTCAGCGAGACAGTGGACACGTTCATGGAGGCAGCCGGTCGCGATCTGGCCAGCACTGGTCCATCGACCGATCCGTCCTATCTCCACGCGCTGATCACCGAGTTACAGCGGCTCAAGAAGATGCAGAGCATGGTCGACGTCTCGTTCAACCTGATGCAGACGACCGATCGGCTTCTGCAACCAGGCGAACGCCCGACCGGCGATGTGGTCGATGTCACCAGCAGCATCCTGACCTTCGCCTCCAACGCGTCTCCCGGTCTCGCGGACGCCCGGGCAATGCTCTCGCGTTACGGCGAATGCTCGATGGCAACGCAGGTCGTTTTTGCCAATGGCTTGCGGACATTGCACGGCGAGATCCCCGATGAAATCGCGCCCACCCCACAGGCGCGGCTGCAGCAGAACGCGGTGATCGTCAGCATGCTCGACATGCTCGTGGCGCAGGAAGAGGCGGAATACGCGAGCAATTCGCTGCACTAGAGCAAAAACAGCCCGCATATGCGCGGGCAGAACGAGGACGGTAGGGTGGCATTTTCTCGTCAGGCAATCAGCACCATCGATGAATTTGCGGCCAGCATGAGCATCGTGGCGCGCCCCGCTGTCGATGGCAGCTACAGTTTCGCCTTCCAGCGCTCCGGCACGCTGACCTTCACGTCCACGCCCACGGGCGAAACGGTGCTCTTGAGCCTGCATGTGGCGGTGCCGTTCATCAATGATGAAACCGAGCTTCGGCTGATGCAGCTGGCCGGGCCGGAACGGTCGACCAATCGCGTCCTGTCCGTCGGGACCACCCGCAACGGCGGCGCGATGCTGGTGGTGAAGATCGGCGACCAGGAGATGAACCTGCCACAGATCGAAACCTGCCTGCAGCAATTGCTTGCTGCACGCTCAGCCCTCCCCTGATCGAGAGTGGTTAGAACTGAGTCTTGTCGTTGGGTTGCGAATAGACGCTGTTGGCGACGATGTCGTCTGCGGGATCGAAGGTCCTGCCCGGCTGCTGCTTTTCGAGTGTCGAGATGCTGGACTGGTTGAGATACGCCTCGAACTTGTCCTGATTTGCCTCGCCGTTGGCCTGCGTGACCTTGTCGTCCACCTTTGTACGTTCCGCAGGCGACGTCAGCGGCAGCGGATTTTGCGTTGCCTTCGCGGTCACGAAATCCGGCACCGGAATGCTGCTCGTGCGCTGAATTGCGTCTGCCATCGTCTCTCTCCTGCCATTTGGGGCGACCCAAGATCAAAGGCTGCCGCGGGCAGAATAGAACCAACCGGCTCCGTCATCTGTCACGTATGGCACCAAAGCGGCGTCTCTCGATCCACAGCACACAAGCGAGCCCGGCCAACGGAAAGACGACCCGCGTGACGTGGTCGATCCAGTGTGCGAGCCGATCGAGAAGGCTTGGAGTTGTCAGTGCCGGCGCTTGGCCGCCAGCCCCGCCTTTGGCAACGGCAGCCCGGTCGGCAGCGCCTTGCAACAAGGCGGCAAGCGCGATGCGAAATGCCTGCCGATCCGTCGCCTGATCGCCAAGCTGAAGAAACCCCGGCGTCCAGGCCAGATTTGGCCGCTCCGGATCACGCAGGCCTGCGGGGATTGTCAGCTCCGCAAACTCCGTCCCTCCGGCCTCGAGGCCACGCAGCACCTGATTGTACAGATTGTTGGAGAAGACCTGCAGGCGGACAGGCAGATCAGCCACGGAAAGGCTGGCAAGTCTGGACGCGAGATCACCACCTGCAACCCGCTCTGCCGCTTTTCGACCGGGCGCAAACAGCTCGACACGGTCGGAAAACAGGTCAAGGCTCGTGCCGTCCCGGCCATACGCATACAAATGATCGACCATCGCGGCGGGCGACAGGACCGTCTGTGTCGTCAGCATGAACGCCTGACTGGCCTCGACAGGCGGACGTTCGGACGCTGCCGGTCCGTTCTTCTGTACGAGGCTGAGAAAGATCAGCAGGATCATGAAGCACGCAGCAAACATGCTCGCCGACAGGTCGGTCAGCACCGTCATGCTCATGCGCCATGGCATCATCGCCGGCACCCACCGGCGATCTTGGCATCGCGCATGTATGCGCAGCCTGAATCCACGCGAAGCTGGTGAAACTGATCGACGCCGAGTGAGCCCATCAAGGATGCGAACAGGAACGCGCTTTCCTGTCCGTCGGGCTCGATGACAAGAAGGATTCTGCGGTTTTCGGCCGCCTCCCTGAGGCCGTTCGACAGCGCCTCGCTCTGCAGGACATCGTCCAGCCCGATCCGGGTGTCGTCGTCGACAACCTGAAGGTCTGCGCCGGACGCGATATAAACGGCAGGCTTCGCACCGTCGATCACGACTTCCTTCCAGTGCATCTCTGCGGCTTGCGGCGCGGTCAAGCCACCCGGCTTCTGGATCGCCGAGAGCAGGGACAACAACATCAGGATGACGACGGCGACCAGCGCCAGGAAAATGTCCGCCATCGACGCGGGCAGGTCCAGCGGGCCGTCGCGGTCATCCATCGGCGGCATCGTCGGCCAGCGTTTCGACAAGGTGCAGGCACTCGGCGGCGATCTCGCCTTCGCGCTTTTCCAGCAAAGCCAGCACGAGCGACGCAACCAGTGCGCCGGCCAGTCCGAGCAGCGTCGTTTCGAATTTCACCGCCAGCCCAAGCAGGCTTGCGCCGATGTCGAGATCGCCATTGCCCGGCGCGTGCAACTCACCGGGCAGTCCGCCAACTGCCGCGGTCAGGCCAATGACTGTGCCGAGAAACCCCAACAGCGGAATGAAGGCAAGCAAGGCGCGGATCAGGTGCCGAGAGGCGGCGTGAAACGCTTCGAGCGAACGCGAGCCGACCGGCCCGGTGCGGTTGCGCACCGCTTCGCGCACCAGATGCAGGCTGCGGGTATGGGCGTAGTGTGGCAGCGCCTCGCGCGCCAGCTGGCCGAGCTGCGCACTGCTGATGCGCCCGCCCTGCGCCAGTCGGGTGCGGCACAGCGCACGCAGGCTGGCCAGTGCCATGTGATCCTGACGGGCATTCAGCGCGGCATCGACCAAAGCGGCGATGACGATGAAGAACAGCAGGATGATCGCCGCGTGGATGATCGTCGTGCCGGTGAAGGCACGGATGACGAT
>JBEBXE010000026.1:0-18912 GCA_040391705.1 Aerobium aerolatum | reverse complement strand
GATGATCTCGTTGAATGTCGACCTCTGCGCCTCGCGCTCGCAAAGCTGCAAATGGTCAAACGTTGCCGTGACATATTCAGCGATAAGGTCGCGCTGAAGCGCCGGTTCGCAGCCGAAGCTCAGTGACCCGTGCCGCAGGAGTTGGAGACGCGCGGTTACCTGGACAGGACTTGTGCCAGCCCGTGAGCGGCCATGGCGATGCGTTCTTTCAGGGGGAGCGCGTTCGGAACGCCGTCTTCGAACTCGCTGTCACTCGCATAGACCGAGGTCGCGATCGTTCCGGCATTGAAGAAGCCCATCAGGGGCCGAAGCTGATGTTCGACCATCAGCGCATGGCGCAGGCCGCCGCCG
This sequence comes from Aerobium aerolatum, assembly GCA_040391705.1. GTDB lineage: Bacteria > Pseudomonadota > Alphaproteobacteria > Rhizobiales > Rhizobiaceae > Aerobium > Aerobium aerolatum_A. The sequence continues at coordinate 18,561 of JBEBXE010000026.1, read as the reverse complement.
GTTGCGCCGACGATGACCGGCTTGTTTGCCAATGCATCCGGCGCGAGAAGATCAATGACGTGCTTGAAAAGTCCTGAGTAGGAACCTTTGTAGGTGGGAGAGGCTAGGATGAGCCCGTCCGCCATCTCGATGTCTTCCAGGATCGCCAGTGCGGTGCCCGACAACTGATCGCGGCTGAAGGCGTTGCCCAGTCCGTCGCCGAAATCCAGCACATCATACTGACGCGTCTCCACCTTCACGGCGTCGCCGACAGAAGTGAGCAGCGCGCTGACGAGCGCCTGCGTCTTCGATGGGCGGTGGGTGTTGCCGCTGAAGCCAACTACGCGTTTGGAACAGGATGCGGTCATCGGTGCAAATCCTTGTACTGGAAGCGGAGTGGGGACCTGAAGGTGCATGCTCATCGTTCCCTTGGACTATGTCGGTGTGGACTGGTCGGCTGTGCGCCGTGCAGTCCAGTCGGCGAGAAGCTGCTCGCCATGTGCGCCGGGGCGCACGGGCGCGCCCTGGATGGCGCCCGGTGTGCGGGAGAAACGCGGTGCGGCTGACGGCTGCAACAATTCGTCCCGGGTGACGAACGTTTCGCGCGCGGCAAGGTGAGGGAAGGTGGGGAGTTCCGCCGGAGACAGGACCGGGCTGACGCAGGCGTCGGAGCCGTCGAACATGGCGATCCATTCGTCGCGCGGACGGGTGCGGAATGTCGCCTCGAGCAGCGACGACACGTCGGCCCATTGGTCCGGCGCCTGGCTCAATTCGCTGCTCAAGCCGAGCTTGCCCACGAAGATCGCCCAGAATTGCGGTTCGATCGCGCCGAGCGCCAGCCACTGCGCGTCGGCGCAGGCATAGGCGCGGTAGTAGGGTGCGCTGCCGTCGAGGAAATATTCGCCGCGCTGGGTGCCTGTTCCGGATCGCCCGCCCTGCTGATGCGACAGGAGCATTGCCAGCATGCTGGCCGTCCCGTCGACCATTGCCACGTCGATCACCTGCCCCTTGCCGGAGCGCTGCCGTTCCAGCAGCGCGCTGGTAATGCCGAAGGCGGCGTAGAGCGCGCCGCCGCCGAAGTCGCCGACGAGATTGATCGGCGCGACAGGTGGAGCACCGGCAGGTCCGATTGCGCCCAGTGCGCCTGCGACCGCGATGTAGTTGATGTCGTGGCCGGCTGTATGGGCCAGCGGCCCGCTTTGGCCCCATCCGGTAACACGCGCATAGATCAGCTGGGGTGCCTTGGCGAGCAGAACGTCGGGACCGAGGTGGAGACGTTCCATCGCGCCGGGTCGCAGGCCTTCAAGCAGCACGTCGGCATGGCAGACCGCCTCGACCGCACGCGCGCGGTCCGCCGGTGACTTGAGGTCGAGGATCAACGAGGATTTGCCGCGGGCAAGAATGTCCGCTGGCTTCTCGGGCGTACCAGGCCGGTCGATGCGCAGCACTTCGGCACCGAGATCGGCGAGCAGCATGCCGCAAAACGGCACGGGTCCGAGCGCGGCGAATTCGACCACCCGGATGCCGGCTAGGGGTCCGCGCGCGCTCATTTCGGGGAATGCCCCGCATGCTCGCGCAGCATTGCGCGCGCGATTACCAATTGCTGGATCTGCGTGGTGCCTTCATAGATGCGCATGACGCGGACATCCCGGTAGAACCGCTCGATCCCGGCATCGCGCATATAGCCGGCGCCGCCGAAGATCTGGACCGCGCGATCGGCGACGCGTCCCACCATCTCCGACGCCATCATCTTGCAGCAGGCCGCTTCCTTCACGACCCGTTCGCCACGGTCGTAACGTCGCGCCGTGTCGCCGACCATGCATTCGGCCGCGTAAAGCTCCGCCTGGCTGTCGGCCAGCATCGCCTGGACGAGCTGGAACTGCGAGATCTTCTCTCCGAACTGCTCGCGCGTGTCGGCATAGGTCAAAGCCTCATGCAGGATGCGCCGGGCTTGACCGACGCAAGCTGCCGCGACGGCGATCCGGCCACGGTCCAGCGCCTTCATCGCGGTCGCGAAGCCACGGCCGGGCTGACCGCCGATGATGCTGTCAGCGGGAACGAAGGCGTTCTCGAAATAGACGTCCGCTGTCGCGGCACCGCTCTGGCCCATTTTCTTGTCGCGGGGACCGACGGTGACGCCCGGCGTGCCCGCCGGTACGAGGAAGGCAGAGACGTGGGCATTGCGTGGCAGCGGAGTGGGGTTGGTGCGTGCCATGACAATGAAGAGGCCGGCCAGCGGTGCGTTGCTGATGAAGCACTTGCTGCCGTTGAGGCGGTAGCCTCCGTCGACCGCAACCGCGCTGAGCGTGAGCGACGCACTGTCGGAACCAGAGGACGGCTCGGTGAGGCAGAAGGAGGTGATCGTCTCGCCGCTGGCGATGGCCGGCAGCCACCGGCGCTTCTGTTCGTCGGTCCCGTCTTCCAGGATCGCCTTGGCGCCGATGCCGATGTTCATGGCCACCACCGACCGGAAGGCGAGGGAGGCCCAGGTCAGCTCGTAGACAAGCTCGATCTCTTCCGACAGGGGTAACCCCAACCCACCATATTCCTCGGGCACCGTCAGGCCGAAGAGCCCCATCTCCCGCATCTCAGCGATGATTTCGTCGCCGACGCGATCCTCGTCGGCAACCTTGGCCTCGAGCGGCACGAGCCTGTCGCGCACATAGCGCCGCAACCCTTCGAGTAGTTCGGTCCCGCCGGTCATGTTGGTGGTCATCGGTATGTCCTAGATTCGAGTGGTATGGTCGGCCCAATAGGGCTCGCGCAGCACGCGCTTGCGGATCTTTCCGCTGTCATCCCGCGGTAAGGCGCTTCTGATCTCGATGAGTTTCGGTAGCTTGAAGCGGGGCAGATGATCGGTGAGATAGGCGCGCAGATCGTCGGTTCCGACATCGCTGCCGGGTTGCAGTTCTGCAAGCAGCGCAAGGGATTCGCCGAATTCAGCGTCGGGTATGCCGAAGACGGCGCAATCGGCGAGCGCACCATGTCCCATGGCGGCGTTTTCGATCTCCACCGGATAGATATTGACCCCGCCAGAGATGACCAGGTCGCGCTTGCGGTCACAGAGGAAGAGATAGCCTTCGGCGTCGAGATAGCCGACATCACCCGTCGCAATGAGGCTGTGCTGATCAAGTGCTGCGCGCGCGGCGGCATTGTTGTTGTAGGTGAAGTCTGGATAGTTCCGGTTGGCTCCATAGACCTCGCCCGTCGCGCCGGTGGAAAGGACCTCGCCGTCGTCACCGAGGATCGCCAGCGTGACACCGTCGATCGGGCGGCCGACCGTGCCTGGGCGTTCGATCCATTCCGGCGCGGTGACGAAGGTCAGCGGGCCATGTTCGGTGGAGCCGTAATATTCGATCAGAACGGGCCCAAGCCAGTCGATCATCGCCGTCTTGACGCTGACGGGGCAGGGACTGCCGGCGTGCAGGATGCTGCGAAGCGACGAGAGGTCGAACTGGGCGCGATCCGCTGCCGGCAGCGCGAGCAGCCGGGTGAAGATGGTGGAGACCGCGTAGAGATGGGTGATCCGGTGCCGTTCGATAAGCGCGAGAAATTCGTGCGCATCGAAGCGGGTCGGCAGGATCAGCAATTCCGCCTCGCGGGCCGCCCGCATCGCATACATGTTTGGCGCGGCATGGTACATCGGTGCGGTCAGCAGCACGCGTGACGTGCGATCTATCTGGGTGATCGTGTGGCGCATCTCGGCGACGGCTGCAGCCTGAGCGGGGCTCGGCACCGCGCGCCGGACGCCTTTCGGCAAGCCCGTGGTGCCGGACGTGTAGAACAGGCTCTCGGCAGCAGCGCCCGGTTCGGTCGCGATCGGCTCCTGTGCGTCGACGAGTTCGCGCCAATCAATCGTTCCGGGCTGTGGCGTCCATGAGGCGGCCCGCGCGCCTGAACCGGTGTCGCTGACGCGGTCGACGCTGAACACCGGGGTCGACGGAAGCAAGCCCCTGAGGTCTTGCGTCAGCAGGTCGTCCTGAACGATCAGCGCCTTGACGCCCGCATCGCGCAGCACGTGCTCGATCTCGGTTTTGGCCGCGTGCCAGTTGATCGGCACGACATAGCAGCCGAGATGCTGTAACGCGGCGCTCGCCTCGATGAAGGTCAGCCCGTTGCGCAGGAGCAGCGCGACAGGGTCGGATCGCTCGATCCCATGGGACCGGAGCGCTGCAGCTGCCTTGCGGCTGCGCACGGAAAGTTGGTCGCCGTCGAGACGACTGTCACCATAGATCACGCTGCTCACGCCAAAGCCTCCTGTTTCTGCCGTGCCGCTTCGGCCGTGACGTTTGCGACCACGACGCTGCCGCGATCGAGCGCCACCTTGTCCCGCCCGACAATGGTTGCGGTGAAAGACCCGTCAGGACGGATGTCATGGCGCAGCGTTTCACCGGGAAACACCGGCGCGGTCATGCGCGCGCTGATGAAGCGGAGGCGCTCGGTGTCGTAGGCGCAGAGGCTGCGTAATATGGCGCGACAGCTCATGCCGAAGCTGCACATCCCGTGCAGGATCGGCTGCTCGAAGCCGGCTGCGGCGGCAATTTCGGGGTCGGCGTGGATGGGGTTGAGATCGCCGTTCAAGCGGTAGAGCAGGGCCTGTTGCGGCAGGACCTTTGTGCTGACCGACCAAACCGGTTCTCCGAGTGCCGTCATTGCGGGTTTTTCCGGGCGCTCGCCGCCGAAACCGCCATAGCCCCGCAGCATGTGCGACTGACGCACGACCGCCACCAACCGATTGTCACCGTCGCGGATGTCGCGCCGGGAACACAGGATCGCGCCTTTACCGGCACCAAGATCCAGAAGGTCGGTCACGGTCGTCTCTGCGGTCACATGACCCGAAGGCGCCAGTGGCTCGAGGATTTCGATCGACTGCTCGATATGCAGCAGGCGACCGATATCGAGGCCCGTTGCCTTCTCACCCAGCCAGAACCCCGGATAGCCGAGGATCAAGGCGAAGCTGGGCACGGCGCGGAAATCCGCTCGCGTGTGGTCGACAAACCGCAGTTCCTGCCGGTCAAGCGGGTTGTCGCCGAACCCGATGCTCAGCGCGTAGAGCGCGGCATCGCGGCGTGTATAGCTGTGGCTCGTCTTGGGCACCTGCCAGTGCCGCAGACGACCTGCATGTTCCGAAGTCAGGCTCATCGCGCCGGCGCCTCGAGAATCGTGACGACGCAAGCGGCTTCCTCGACGCCGTGGAAACCGCCACCGTTTTCCGCAAGCGCAAGCTTCGGCGTCGCGACCTGACGCTTGTCGGCCTCGCCGCGAAGCTGGGTCACGAGTTCGACGATCTGGATCGCGCCGGTGGCCCCGATCGGATGGCCTTTCGAGAGCAGTCCGCCCGAGACGTTGATCGGCAGCCGGCCATTGAGTTGCGTCTCGCCGCTTTCGACCAGTGGGCCGCCTTCGCCATAGGCGCAGAAGCCGACATTCTCGCTGTGGATGATCTCGGCGATCGCCGACGCGTCGTGCAGTTCCGCGACCGAGATGTCGGCTGGGCCGACACCGGCTTGCTCATAGGCGCGGTTGGCCGCGACCCGGGTCAGGTGCTTGTCATACTCTTCAACGGAACGGTCGCTGCTGCTGCTGACGCCGATCCCACGAATCCGCGCCGCACGGCTGGCTCCAAGCCGGGCAACCGCCTTTTCGGAGGCGACGATCAACGCGCCCGAGCCGTCGCTCATCGGTGCGCACATGGCGCGGGTGATCGGCCAAGCGATCAGCCTGTCGGCGAGCACTTCGTCCACCGTCATGGGAAAGCGGTATTGGGCGTAGGGATTGTGCTGCGAGTTGCAATGGTTCTTTGCCGCAACGGCCGCGATCTGCCGCTGGGTTGTGCCGAAGGTCTTCATGTGGAAGCGCGCCTGGGCGGCATAGATGTCCATGAACACCGACCGCTCGGCGGCGGCCTCAGTCGCTTCCGGCGGCAGTTCGATGCCTTCACCGCCTGCGAGAAGCGCCTTCATGTGCTCCTCTGCCAGTTCCCTGTCCCAGCTGCCCTTGAAGGCCTCGAACATTTCGACCCGTTTCTCGGGGTAGTTCATCTTCTCCGTGCCGACGACCAGCGCGATGTCGGCGAACCCGGCCTTGACGGCGGCGAAGGCCTGCATCAGTCCCGAACTTGAGCTTGCGCATGCATTGTCGGTGTTGAAGATCGGGATTCCGGAAAATCCGAACGCCCGCAAAGCTGCTTGTCCGCGCACGCCGTGCTGGCCCTCAAGCGCGCCCTGGCGGGTGTTGCAGAACCATGCCGCGTCGACGTCCTCACGCTCGATCCCGGCATCCTTCAGGGCGGCACGAACCGACTGGGCGGTGAGGTCCTTGACGGACCGGGTCAGGTGCTTGGCGAGCTCGGTCATAGCCGCGCCAATGATGTATGCGTTCGTCATTGAATTTCCTGTTGTCTCAGTCGGCGGAATTCATCGTTCGGGAAGGGGGACGTCCCCTCCCATCGCCCGCTCGATCTCTTCCGCAATGGAGCGGAGCCGGTCGCCGATCTCGTTCAGACGTTCGAGCGGGATCAGATAGGCGGGGCCGCCAGCGCTGAGCACATAGATGCGGCCATCGGGAAGGCGAAGCGGTACCGCAACTGCATGGATCTCCTCGCGCCACTCGCCGGCACTGGAGCAGAAGCCATGTGCTTCCAGATCCTGCATGGCGCGCTCGATGCCGACGCGCGACCGTTCCCACTCGTCGGGGCTTTGGGACTTGCGCAATTTGGCCAGAACCTCAGCGCGCTTTTCCGGGCTGTAGGCAAAGAGCAGCGCCCGGCCCATGGATGTCGTTGCCAGCGGCAGTCGAGATCCCGAATAAAGGCGCAGCCCGATCAGCGGGTTACCTTCGAACGCGTCGATGTACATGGCCTTGAGCCGGTCCTCCATGCCAAGGCCGACGTTGAGGGCCATGTCGTTGGCCAGCTGCTCGAGATAGGGGCGTGCGACATCGCGCACGCTGGTATTCGACATTGCGATGCTGCCGACACCGATGGCGGCTGGCCCGAGGCTGTATCGACGGCCAACCGGATCGAAGACGAGGAAGCCCGCCGCTGCCAGGGTGTAGGCCAGTCGCGACACGGTTGCTTTCGGCAACATCAGGCGGGTCGCGAGCTCGGTGTTGCCGAGATACTGGTCTCCCCTGCGAAACGCCTGAAGCAGCAGAAGCCCGCGCTCAAGCGCCTCGATCTTCTGGCTATCCTTCACTGGCACGTCCTCGTCGAGGTCGACGTCCGCATGAAGTTTCAAGTCGCCCGACTTGGTCGCTTTTTGTCTAGGACGCATCGTTACTCCTTGGTGGAATTCATTTTCGCTTATGACGGAAATCATTTCCATTGACAACACATATCTATCTGGGCAGCATTAGCCAACGTTCGAAATTTGTACAGAAGCGGGCATGATGGAACTTGGGATTGAGGGAAAGACCGCGCTGGTGACAGGCGCTGGCGGCGGCCTGGGCAAGGCAGCGGCCGAGGCGTTGGCGACTCATGGCGCTATTGTCGTGGTGGCCGATATCCGCCTGGATGAGGCGCAGTCAGTTGCGGAGGGGATCCGCGCGGGCGGTGGTCGCGCGTTCGGCGTGGCAATGGACGTAACCATCGCGCAGTCGGTTGCGGATGCCTTCTCGTCGGTTGAGAAGGATGCCGGTCAACCGGACATCCTGGTCAACAATGCTGGCTTCACCCGCGACAACCGGATCGCCAACATGTCGGAATCGGATTGGGATGCGGTGGTCGATGTCGTCCTGAAGGGGGCATATCTCTGCACTAAGCGGGCGTTGCCGGCGATGATCTCGCGCGGCTGGGGACGCATCGTTTCGATTTCGTCCAGGGCTCACCTCGGTAATCCGGGGCAAGCAAATTATTCGGCTGCTAAAGCCGGTTTGCTGGGCTTCACCCGCGCGATGGCACTCGAAAACGGCAAGTTCGGGGTGACGGCGAATGCCATCGCCCCGGGCATCATCGATACGATGGCTGTGCGCAACCTTCCACACTACGAGCGCATCGTCGAGAACGCCAAGGCGTCTCTTCCCCTCCGACGCTTGGGTTGCCCGGAAGATATCTCCGACGCGGTGCTGTTCCTGGCGTCGGAGCGCGCGTCATACATCACCGGCGAAGTTCTCCACGTCACCGGCGGTCGGTACTGACCGCAACCGGCGCGGCTTTGCCGTTCCGATCAAGCTCAACCAAGCACGAAATTTTTGAATCCCGCACGCCCCGGCGAGGCAGGATTCGGCAACAAGGAAAAGTAAAAATGACATCGGCATATCTTGTTCTCGATCTGCAGAATGATCTTGTCCACGCCGACGGCGCCAGCGCCAAGGGACCTCTCGGGGAGGCAGTGCGCGGCCGCCAGATCATCGAAAACACCAACAAGGTAATCGCCAAGGCGCGCGCCGCCGGCGCTCCGGTGATTTTCGTGCGCGTCGGTTTTTCCGAGGATTATCGCGAGTGCTCGCCGACCTCGCCGATGTTCGGCGGTCTGCGCAAGGCGGGCCTGATGAAGCTCGGCCACTTCGGCACCGAAATCCACCCCGACCTCGACCGCAGACCGGAAGACATTCTGATCACCAAGCATCGGGTCAGCCCTTTCTACGGCACCGAGCTGGAGGTGATCCTGCGGGCCAAAAAGATCTCGAGGCTCGTTGCGTCGGGCGTCTCCACCACCGCAGTCGTTCAGGCCTGCATCCGCGAGGCACATGATCGCGACTACGAATGCGTCGTGGTCGAGGACGCCTGTGCCGCGCCGGGAACGACGGAACACGATGAATCGATTGCCGTGTTGAAGCGGTTCGCAACCGTCACAACCGTGGACGAAGTCAGCTTCGCCTGAACGCACGCCACCTAAGAAAAGCCTGGGAGGAACTCGTGAATAGAGAGCAGTTGCGCGAATATCGGGCGGAGCACGTCCCGTTGTTCAATAGCCAGAAGCTGAAGCTTGGCGTGTTCGCGCTGAACTGCAGCGGCGGCAGCATCATCACCAACTTCCCGACCGACAAGCAGATGACGTGGGATTACAACAAATCCGTCATCCAGCTCGCCGATCGGATGGGGATGGAGCTGGCGCTGCCGATCGGGCGCTTCAAGGGGCAGGGCGGTTCGTCGAACCACAACGGCAGCAGCTACGAGGTCTACACCTGGGCGGCGGCCATGGCGGCGGCGACGCAGAACATCATGTGCTTCGCCACCTCGCATGTGGCGCTCACCCATCCGGTCATCGCCGCGAAGCAAGCGGCGACGATCGACCATATCTCCAATGGGCGCTTTGGCCTCAACGTGGTGATGGGATGGTTCGCCGAAGAGATGGCGATGTTCAACACCACCTTGCGCGAGCATGATGATCGCTACCGTTATGGTGACGAATGGCTCAGCATCGTCAAGCGCCTGTGGAGTGACGACGGAGTCTTCGATTTCGACGGCGAGTACCTGCAGATGAAGGGGCTCGAGTCACAGCCGAAACCGATCCAGCGCCCCGGTCCGGTGCTCGTCAATGCCGGCACGTCGCCTGCGGGCGTCGACTTCTCGGCGCGCAATGTCGATGTCTGCTTTGGCTCTCCGACAAAGCCGGAAGACATCGACAAGCTGATCGCGGTCAAGACCATGGCCGACCAGAAGTTCAACCGTGACGTCGCGACGATGTGCTCGGCGCTTGTCGTTTGTCGTGACACCGAAGCGGAAGCGAAGGCGGCGTTCCAGGACATCCTGGATAATGGCGACTGGGATGCGGCGCGCAGCATGCTGACGACGCTGGGCGTTCAGAGTGGCTCATTCAACGACGGGTATGACGAGCGCATGCGGCGTTTCGTGGCTGGCTATGGCACCCGTCCGCTCGTCGGCACGCCGGAGCAGATCGTCGACATGCTGATCGACTATTCAAACCGCGGACTGCACGGGGTCGTCTTCTACTTCAAGGACTATCTGACCGAGTTGACCTATTTCTCGGAGAAGGTCATGCCTCTGCTCAAGCAGGCGGGAATCCGGCATTGAGCAAGCTGTCTGAAAAGGCCGGACGTCTCGCCGGCAAGATCGCACTTGTCACCGGTGCTTCCGGCGGCATCGGGAGCGCCATCTGCCGTCGTTATACCGAAGAAGGCGCCACGGTGATCGGAGCCGATCTCGCGCCGCCTTCGACGATCGACCCAGCCCTCATGGTCGAATTTCTGCAGCTGGACGTGGTCTCGGAGGCTTCCGTCACGGCGCTGCGGGCGCATGTCGCCCAGCGCTACGGTCGCGTCGACGTGCTGGTGAACAATGCCGGTACGATGGTGGGCAAACCGCTCAAAGAGACGAGTGTCGCGGAATTCGACCGGCTCTATGAGGTGAACCTTCGAGGTCCGTTCCTGGTCATGCGCGAGTTTGCGCCGCTGATGGGCGAGAACGGGTCCATCGTGAACATGTCTTCGGCAGCAGCCGTGCGCATGACAAGTGGCATGAGCGCCTATTCCGGGACGAAGGCGGGGCTGGCTGTCCTGTCGCGCATCGCTGCCATGGAACTCGCACCGATCCGGGTGAACTGCGTTCTCCCCGGTGCAATCGACACACCCATGCCCCGCACCTTCCTGGCGAACCTGCCGGAGGCGGGAAAGGCACTGGCATTGCAAGCGATGGGCGATCAACGGCTCGCCAAACGCCTTGGCCGGCCCGAGGAAGTGGCGGATCTCGTCGTCTACCTCGGATCGGATGAATCGGGCTTCGCCACGGGAGGAGATTTCGTTCTGGACGGAGGCCGTACTTAAAGCATCGAACGCGAGAGCGTCTTTTGTGTCTCCGACGGGATGCACGGCGCTCGGTCGGGCACGCTTGCTGAGGAATCGTATTTCAATTTCAACGGGAGGAAACTTATGAGACTGAACTCACTTGTTGCCGCGCTTGCGGTGACCACCATGCTGACAACTGCGGCATCCGCCGACATGTCCGGCAATGTCGTCAAGATCGGCGTGTTGACTGACATGTCGGGACCATTCTCGCATCAGACCGGCCCGGGTTCGGTCGCTGGCGCCGAGTTGGCGATCGCCGAGATCCAGGGCAAGATCGGGGATGTGCCGGTGGAACTGGTGTTCGCTGACCACCAGAACAAGCCGGACATCGCGCTCAACCTTGCGCGTCAATGGCTTGACGTCGATGGCGTGGACCTGATCGTCGACCTGGCGAGCTCCGCCGTCGCCCTGGCGGTGCAGGACATCGTCAAGGAGAAGGACCGCATGGTCATCTTCTCCGGACCCGGCACCGACCGCCTGACCAATGATTCATGTTCGCCCAACGGCATCCATTGGACCTACGACACCTACGCCACCGGACGTTCGATGGCTAAGGCCGTGATCGAATCCGGCGGCAAGAAGTGGTTCTTCATTGGCAATGACAGCGCATTCGGGCGCTCGATGGTCGAGGTGATGAGCGACGCAATCAATGCGGCGTCCGGCGAGGTCGTGGGCGAAGTCTGGCATCCGACGGGCGCCAACGATTACTCGTCCTTCATCATGCAGGCACAGAGCTCCGGCGCGGACGTGCTCGTCCTCGCGAACTCGGGCACTGACTTCGTCCGCGCGGTCAAGCAGGCCCGCGAATTCGGCATCGACGGTGAAACGCTGCGCCTCATCGGCCCGTCGATCAGCATGGCCGACATCCTCGCGCTCGGGCCAGAAGATGCACAGGGGTTGCACTACATTGACGCGTTCTACTGGAACCTCAACGACAAGACGCGCGAACTGACCGACGCTTTCCAGGCGAAACGCAATGCCATCCCCGCCCAAGCCCAGGCCGGCGTCTATTCTGCCGTTCGCTCCTATCTCGCCGCGGTAGCTGAGGTGAAGTCGGACGATGCGAAGACGGTGATGGAGAAGCTGCGCAACACCGAGATCTCGGACGGTTTCACGCCGTCCGGCAAGGTCAGGGCCGACGGACGCATGGTGCACGATATGTACCTGATGCGCGCAAAGGGTCCGGACGCCGAAAAGACCACCGCCTGGGACTCTGTCGAGCTCGTGGCGACCGTCTCCGGTGACGAAGCGTACCGACCGCTGTCAGAAAGCAAGTGCGATCTGGTCAAGTGATCTGAGCATAACCGTCAGAGGGAGACGGGCCGACGCCCGCCTCCCTCTCGACCACCGTCGAGAGAGACGCACATGGATTCGATCCCAGTTCAGGTTCTTGCGGGTCAGTTGCTGATCGGCCTGATCAACGGCTCCTTCTACGCCATCCTGAGTCTTGGGCTGGCGATCATCTTCGGACTGCTGAACATCGTGAATTTCGCGCACGGAGCGCTGTATATGCTCGGTGGGATGTTTGCCTGGATGCTGCTCGAATATGTCGGCATCGGCTATTGGTGGGCCTTGCTCGCAGCGCCGCTACTTGTCGGCGCGTTTGGCATCCTCATCGAGCGCGGATTGTTGGCGCGCCTTCAGGGTGTCGATCACATTTATGGGCTGCTGCTGACTTTCGGCATCGCGCTGATGCTGCAGTCGCTTTTCCAGGGGATCTACGGGTCGGCCGGAATGCCCTACAGCATCCCGGCAGAACTCAAGGGCGGCTGGAACCTCGGCTTCGTCTTTCTTCCGAAATACCGTGCCTGGATCATCGTCGTATCGCTTCTGACCTGTTTCGGGGTCTGGTACGCGATCGAGAAGACGCGGCTCGGCTCTTATCTTCGCGCGACCACCGAGAATCCGGAGCTTGTCGAATCCTTCGGCGTCAACGTGCAGGTGCTGATCGCGCTGACCTTCGGCGCTGGCGCCGGGCTCGCAGGGCTCGCCGGTGTTCTGGCGGCGCCGATCTACTCGGTCAGTCCACAAATGGGCGTCGAACTGCTGACCGTCGTCTTCGCGGTGGTTGTGATCGGCGGCATGGGCTCGGTGCTTGGCGCCATCTTGAGCGGCTTCTCACTGGGCATCGTGGAGGGTTTGACGAAGGTCATTTATCCCGAGGCGTCCTCCGTCGTTATCTTCGTCGTGATGATCCTGGTGATCATGGCTCGCCCCGCCGGGCTCTTTGGAAAGATCTGATGGTGTCAAACGCGAACGAAAATATCGATTCCGGGACGGGTGCGACAACGCCCGCAGTACTGCAGATCAACAATGAAACGCGCGGCCATTTCGTCTGGATCTTCCTCGCCCTGGGTCTGGCGATGGCTGTGCTGCCGACGTTCGTATATCCGCTGTTTCTGATGAAGGTGATGTGCTTCTCGATTTTCGCGATCGGCTTCAACCTTCTGCTGGGATATTGCGGATTGCTGTCGCTCGGCCATGCGGCGTTCTTCGGCGCGGGCGGCTATACCGCCGCCTTTGTCGCGGCGAAATGGGGAGTTCCGCCGGAAGTCGCCGTGCTCCTGGGCACGCTTGCAGGCGGACTCATTGGCGTGGCTTTCGGGCTCCTGGCGATCCGCAGACATGGCATCTACATGACGATGGTCACGCTCGGCCTCGCGCAGATGGTCTATTTCACCGTCCTGCAATCACCCCACAGCGGTGCGGAGGACGGGATTCAGGGCGTTCCACGCGGCGTGCTCTTCGGTCTCTTCGATTTGCGAAGCGACATGACATTGTATGTCGCCGTGTCGGTCGTGTTCATGCTGGTCGTGCTGGCGTCCTACCGTCTGACCTACTCGCCCTTCGGCCAGGTGCTGCGGGCGCTGCGCGACAGCGAGAGCCGCGCCACCTCGCTCGGGCTTAACGTCAGGGCGATCAAGCTCACGGTCTTTACCATCTCGGCCACCATCTCCGGCCTGGCGGGGGCGATGAAGGCGATCATCTTCCAGATCGCCACGCTGGTGGATGTGCACCTCGCGACTTCGGGCGAGGTTGTCCTGATGACGCTGATCGGCGGTGTCGGAACCGTGTTCGGCCCGATCGTCGGCGCAGCCATCCTGGTGACCAGCCAGAACTATCTCGCCGGCTTTGGCCAATGGGTGACGTTCATCCAGGGCTGTATTTTCGTTGCCCTGGTGCTGGTGTTCAGAGAGGGGATCGTCGGTTTGCTCATTCGTCTGTGGAGGCGTCCGCTGTGACCGACCTGTCCATCACCAGCTCTGCGCCTGCGGGCGGCCTGAACATGATGATCGAGACCCGCGGCCTGACGATGGAGTTCGGCGGCTTCAGGGCGGTCGACGGTGTGGATCTCGCCGTCCGGCAGGGTGACATCCACGCGCTGATCGGTCCCAACGGTGCAGGCAAGACCACTTGCTTCAACATGATCACCAAGTTCCTGACCCCGACCCGGGGCCAGGTGTTTCTCGAAGGCCGTGATGTGACGCGGATGCAACCCGCCGAGATTGCCCGCGACGGCGTCGTGCGCTCGTTCCAGATTTCGGCGGTATTCCAGGATCTGACCGTGCTTCAAAACGTCTGCGTTGCACTGCAGAGCAAGACGAAGCGCGTTTATTCCCTGTTCCGGTCCGATACCAGTCTGGGCGACCTGATGCTGCGCGCCGACGAGCTCCTGGAACTGGTCGGTCTTTCGGACTACCGGCACTCAAAGGCGCGCTTCCTGTCCTATGGCCGCAAACGCGCGCTGGAACTTGCCACCACACTGGCGATGGATCCCAAAGTGATGCTGCTCGACGAACCGATGGCGGGCATGTCACCCGAGGACGTTCGGCGCGTCACTGACCTCATCGTCCGCTTGCGCGTCGGCCGGACCATCCTGATGGTGGAACACAATCTGTCGGTGGTCGCCGAGATCTCCGATCGCATTACCGTTCTGGCGCGCGGCAAAATCCTTGCTGAAGGCAGCTACGATGACGTTTCGGCCAACAAGAGCGTGCAATCTGCCTACATCGGAGCCGGATATGAGTGAATCGGGCACCAATCAGGATCTCGCGCTCGACCTCAGGCAGGTCGTCGCCGGCTATGATGAGACACAGGTCTTGCATGGCATCGACCTGCATCTGAGGCCGGGCGAAGTGGTCAGCTTGCTCGGCCGCAACGGCGCAGGCAAGTCGACTACGCTGAAGGTGGTCGCTGGGCTGCTGCGCAGCCGCACGGGATCGATCAAGATCAACGGTGAGGAAGCCATTGGGCTTTCATCCCGCCGAACCGCTCATCTGGGCATTGCCTATTGTCCGGAGAACCGGGGCATCTTCGCGTCATTGACGGTGCATGAGAACCTGCTCCTCCCGCCAGTTCTGAAACCCGGCGGGATGACGGTCGATGAACTTTATGCGGCATTTCCAAATCTGGCGGCGCGGCGCGACAGCGGTGGCATGAAGCTCTCGGGCGGCGAGCAGCAAATGCTGGCGATCGCCCGCATCCTGCGCACCGGCGCGAAAATCCTGCTGCTCGATGAGCCGACCGAAGGATTGGCTCCGGTCATCGTTCAGGAGATCGGAGCGCTTATCCGAACCTTGCGCGACCGTGCCTACACGATCCTGCTTGTCGAGCAGAATTACCGCTTCGCCCGCGCCTTCGCCGACCGCCACTACATCATGGAGAACGGTCGCATCGTCGATGAGATCGCGGCGGTCGATATGACTACGAGAGAAGACGACATCCGGGCCTATCTGGGCCTCTGAAACACGGGAGACGGCCATGGCATCACTGCGCCAGATGATTTCCAGCAAGCAATTCGTGCTCGCACCCGGGGCATATGACTGTCTCACGGCGGGCGCCATCCAGCGATCCGGCTTCAACGCGGTCTATATGACGGGCTCCGGCGTTTCCGCATCGCACGGCTATCCGGACTTCGGCCTGCTGACCATGACGGAAATGGTGACAGTCGCTGGGCGCATTGCCGCATCCGTTGACGTGCCGCTGATCGCTGACGCGGATTCCGGATTTGGCAACGAGCTCAACGCGGCGCGTGCCGTGCGTGCCTACGAGCGGGCGGGCGTCGCTGCGATCCATATCGAGGACCAGACGTTCCCAAAGAAATGCGGGCACTTCGAAAACAAGACGATTGTCTCGACCGAGGACTTCGTTGCGAAAATCAAGGCCGCCTGCAAGGCGCGCGAAACCGCAGACTTCATGATTATCGCGCGGACGGATGCCCGCGCCGTCGAGGGCTTCGAAGCCGCGATCGAGCGCGGCAAGCGGGCCGCCGACGCAGGTGCCGACATCATCTTCGTCGAAGCGCCGCAGACGCTGGACGAAATGGCGGCGGTCCCCGAACGCATCGGTGCGCCGTGCCTCCTCAACGTCGTCTGGCGCGGCAAGACGCCGGAGATCGACTTCAAGGATGCGCAGGAGATGGGCTACAGCATCGTCATCCTGCCCAGCATCCTCCTGAAATCAGTGATGGGAATGTCGATGGAGGTTCTGGCTGCCGCGCGGTCCGGCGGCCGTCATCCCGTTCCGCCGGGTGATATCAGCATCAAGGAAGGTGTCGCCATCGCGTCTGGCAGCGAATGGCGGCGCATCAATGCAGCGCTCGACAAACCGTTCGACTGACGCTGCCCCTGAGCAAGCGGCAGCCTTCTGCGTTCCTGCAGCACGAGACGAGGAAACGATGTACTCAACGACGCTTTTCGATAAGCTTTGGTCACGCCACGCCGTCAAAGAACATCCCGTGGCAGGGACGTTGCTGTATATCGACCGACATCTGGCGCATGAAGGCTCCCGCAATGCATTTTCACTGCTTCGCCGGCGCGGGCTGAAGGTCCGCCGGCCGGACCTGACGACGGCGATCGTCGATCATTACGCGCCAACCACCTCGCGCGACATCGCCCAGGTCGACGTGGCGTCGCGGCGCCAGATTATCCACGAGCTTGCAGCGAACGCAGAAGAGGCGGGCATTCATTTGCTCGACCTTGCCCACCCTTCGCAGGGCATCGTCCACGTCATCGGTCCAGAACTCGGCCTGACGCGGCCGGGCATGACCATCGTCTGCGGCGACAGTCACACTGCCACGCATGGGGCCATGGGCGCGCTCGCCTTTGGCATCGGGGCCTCGCAGGTCGCGCATACCCTGGCGACGCAAACGCTGTGGCAGAAGAAGCCGAAGCAGATGCGCATCGTCGTCAATGGTCAACTGCGGCCGCACGTGACGGCTAAAGACCTGACGCTGGCCGTCGTCGCGCGGCTTGGCGCGGGAGGCGGCACCGGCTACGCAATCGAATATGCCGGTCCGGCCGTTGAGGCGCTTAGCGTCGAAGGCCGACTGACACTCTGCAACATGACGATCGAGGCCGGCGCGCGTTTCGGCCTCATCGCCCCGGACCAGACCACATTCGACTATTTGCGCGATCGCGCCTTCGACGGCGACGAAGAGACGTGGCAGGCGCAGCTCAACGACTGGCGGACGCTGCGCTCCGACGCGGGCGCGACGTTCGACACCGAGTTCGAAATCGACGCGGCGTCGCTGAAGCCGATCATAACCTGGGGAACGAGCCCGGAAGACGGCGTCGGTGTCGACTGCGTCATCCCTGATCCGGCGACGATTGAGGACGCGTCGCGCCGCAATAGCAAGATCGCCGCGCTCGCCTATATGGGCCTCACGCCGGGAACGGCGATCGAGGATATCCGCTTCGATCGGGTGTTCATCGGCTCCTGCACAAATGGTCGTATCGAAGATTTGCGCGCCGCCGCGCAGGCAATCGGGGGGCGCAAGGCTGTGATCCCAGCGATGGTCGTTCCGGGCTCGATGGCAGTCAAAGCACAGGCCGAGCGCGAGGGGCTGGACAGGATATTCCTCGACGCCGGGTTCGAATGGCGTCTTTCGGGATGTTCGATGTGCGCCGGCATGAACGGAGATCTCGGCCGCCCCGGCGAACGTTGCGCCTCGACCTCCAACCGAAATTTTGTCGGCCGCCAGGGTGCGGGCGTGCGCACCCACCTGATGAACCCCGCCATGGCGGCGACGATCGCGGTGACTGGCCACCCTGTCGACATTTCGGAGACCCAGCGATGAATCCCTTTACGCTCCACACCGGGACCGGCCTTCCGCTCGGCCTCGAGAATGTCGATACCGATCAGATTCTGCCGGCGCGCTTCCTGTCGCTGAAACCGGAAGATGGCTATGCCGACTATTGTTTCCGCGACCTCCGCTTCGACGCCGACGGCTTGCCGCTCACCGGTACCCCGTTGACGTCCGACGCCTATGCCGGAGCGACGTTTCTGGTTGCCGGTTCGAACTTCGGATGCGGATCCTCTCGAGAGGGCGCGGTCTATGCCTTGCAGCACATCGGCTTGCGCGTGGTGATCGCGGAAAGCTTCGGCGACATCTTCTACCAGAATGCCTTGGTCAACGGCTTTCTGCCGATCCAGACGGACGGCGAAACGATCCGGCAGATCCTGACGCAGCTCCAAGCCCATCCGCGCACCCTCATCCACGTCGATCTGGAAGCACAGACGGTGAGCGTCGACGAGAGCGTAACCTTCAACTTCCAGATCGACACCTTCAAGAAGCACTGCCTGCTCAACGGAGTCGACGAGATCGGCTTCACAATGAGCTTCCTGAACGATATCCGGCGGTACGAAGCGGATATTTCGCCCAAATGAGGCAGGCATAAAGGCAGGTTCCGTCGCGAACTTTCTGCTGCACTTAACCCGCGCTGGGCGTCGACCGGCGCTATAGGCAGCAGGAATTTTTCGTAGATCGCATCCTCATGCGTCTCTAAGGATTGCCAGATTGAATTTCAGAATATAGATAGCACCCTATCTAATAGG
>JBEBXE010000025.1:0-19170 GCA_040391705.1 Aerobium aerolatum | reverse complement strand
TGCGGATGCCCTTGGTGCCCTCGCCGCACAGGCGGAAACCGGCGGTGCGGTTGTCACGGCTCCACACCGACTTGGTCGGTGCAAACGTCCCGGCCTGGAAGCGCTTGTAGGAATTGATGTAGGGGCAGAGGAACCAGGTGTAGTCCGCCGCATATTTGAGCTGCCCGGCAACCCACGACCGCATCAGCGGGCTCATGGTGTACTCGGCGTCCTTGTCATAGAACAACGGCGTCTTGCCGTCGGCGGTCCACAGCGAATTGTGAATGTGGCTCGAGCTGCCGGCGAGGCCGTAATTGTACTTGGCCATGAAGGTGATGGCCTTGCCTTCAAGATGGGCGATTTCCTTCGCGCCATTCTTGAGGATGACGTGACGGTCGGCCATGTCGAGCACTTCGGCGTAGCGAACGTTGATTTCTTCCTGTCCCGGACCCCATTCGCCCTTGGAGTTCTCGATCGGGATACCGGCGGCCTCCATCTCGTTGCGCAGCCGGCGCATGATGCCCTCTTCCTTGGAGGTGAGGCCGATCAGATAGTCTTCGATGTAGGGCGACGCGGTGTTGAGATCTTTCCAGTGCTTGCCACGCGCGGTGTCATAGGTTTCGTCGAGCAGGTAGAACTCGAGTTCCGACGCGAAATAAGCGAGGTAGCCGCGCTCGGTAAGACGCGCGATCTGCTTCTTCAGGATGCCGCGCGGCGAATGTGGCAGGTCTTGATGTGTCTGGTGATCCTGAAGGTCGCACAGAACCAGCGCCGTCTTCTCCAGCCATGGGATCAGGCGGATGGTGTTCAGATCCGTCTTCATGACGAAATCGCCATAACCCTTGGTCCAGCTTGCCGCTTTGTAGCCCGGCACCGGCTCCATATCGATATCGTTGGCCAGCAGGTAGTTGCAGCCATGCGTTTCGTCGTAGGCCGATTCGACGAAGTATTTTGCAAGAAAACGCTTGCCGATCAGACGTCCCTGCATATCGACAGCACAAGCAAGGACCGTGTCGATGTCGCCCGCCGACACGAGTTTGCTCAACTGTTCGAACGAAACCATTCCTGCCATTCTCTTCCCCACTGTCTTTTTCAATTCATTGCATGGTGCGCGCGATCGATGAGGGCTTGCAACATGCCAATCCACCAGCTTCCACAGGCCACAACGGTGATTTCTTGTACATGGAGGCAGGCGACGAATCGAGACGGATTTCGCGCCAGACTTAACGGCGTCCACCGCGACTGTTCTGCAAGGCTCGCCCGGCTGGTCAAATTACCGATATTTAATGATCGAATTGATGCATTGCCGGGGAAGACAAGGCATAAAGCTGCAGGAGAGGGATGCGCTGCAGCGCGCGATGGCTGTGGTGACGTTTCTATTTGTTTATCCGGTGGATGCTAGGCCCGGCATGGGTTCCCCGCCATAGATCGGAAATTTGGATGTCGTTCTGGAAACAACTCGCACTTTCGTTCGTAGTCCTGGTGGCAGCCGTGGGTGCGTGGGCTTTCTTCTTCCCCGGCGCGCCGCAAATGCTGGAGCGTGTCGGCCTCGGCTGGGTCGCCGCAGCCGTTCCGGAACGTAAAAGCGCAACCGATCAGCCCGCGGGCGGGTCTCAAGCCGGCCGCTTTTCGGCCCAGCCGGCGCTGGTGATCGCCATGCCGATCGGCCTGGAAACGATCAATGACCGGCTCTCCGCAATCGGCTCAGGCCGGGCGGTCAGCTCCGTGTCCGTCACGCCCTTCGCCTCCGGTCGCCTGACCGAGATTCTCGTCGAATCGGGTTCCCGCGTCGAGGCCGGCGATCCGATCGCCAAGCTCGACTCCGACGCCGAGGAAATCGCCCTCGACCGCTCCCGCATCGCGCTTGAAGACGCCGAAGCGCGGCGCGACCGCGTCAAGGCGCTGCGCAGCACCAACACGGCCACCGCCGTGCAGGTCACCGAAGCGGAACTCGTCGTGCGCAACGCGCAGCTGGCCGTCCGCGACGCGGAGCTGACACTGGCGCGGCGGTCGATTTCCGCCCCGATCACCGGCATCGTCGGCATTCTGCCGGTTTCGGTCGGCAACACCGTCTCGACGCAAACCGAAATCGCCACCATCGACGACCGTTCGCGCATCGTCATCGAATTCTGGGTGCCGGAACGCTTCGCCAGCCTGATCGAGGTTGGCCAGCCGATGTCCGCCGTGTCGATCGCCCGACCCAACGAAACCTTTGACGGCATCATCAGCGCGCTCGACAATCGCATCGATGCGCAGAGCCGCACGCTGCGGGTGCAGGCCCGTCTCGACAACAAGCACGACCTGCTGCGCGCCGGCATGTCGTTTCAGGTATCGATGGCGTTTCCCGGTGACAGCTATCCCGCCGTCGATCCGCTGGCGATCCAGTGGAGCACCGATGGCGCGTTCGTCTGGCTGGTCGAAGACGGCATCACCCGCCGCGCTCCGGTGAGGATCATCCAGCGCAACACCGACAACGTACTGGTCGCAGGCGACTTCGGCACGGCCGGCTCGGTCGTCACCGAAGGTATTCATGGCGTTCGAGAAGGCGCGGAGGTCCATATCGTACGCGGGCCAGACGCCCGGACCCCGTCGGCACCTGAAACCACCGGCTCCTGAGCCCAAGGGAAGACGCAACGATGACCCAGCGGACCAACGGCGCAGAGACCGGCATCACTGCCCTTTTCGTACGACGGCCGGTTCTCGCCTTCGTGCTCAACACGCTGATTGCAGTGGCCGGTCTTGCCGCGCTCGTCGGCATCGAGATTCGCGAGCTGCCGGACGTCGACCGTCCGGTGATCACCGTCAACACGACTTTTACCGGCGCCTCGGCCGAATCCATCGACCGCGAGCTGACCGCCGTCATCGAAGGCGCGATTTCGCGTGTCTCCGGCGTCAAGTCGATCTCGTCGTCGTCGTCGTTCGGCCGCAGCCGCGTCACTGTCGAGTTCAATGACGGTGTCGACCTCGACACCGCCGCTTCCGACATGCGCGACGCCGTCAGCCGCATCCAGAACCGCCTGCCCGACGACGCCGACCCGCCGAATATCGTCAAGGCGGATGCCGACGCGCAGGCCATCGTGCGCCTTGCGGTCACGTCGGACACGATGAGCGTGCATGACATGACGGTGCTGGTCGAAGATCAGATCACCGACGCCTTCGCCTCGATCGACGGCGTCGCCGAAGTGCAGATCTTCGGCGGCCGCGACAAGATTTTCCGCGTCGACATCGACCAGTCGCGGCTTGCCAGCCTTGGCTTGACCGTCGCCGACGTACGTAACGCACTGGCCTCGATGGCCTTCGACACGCCGGCCGGCTCGCTGACCAGCAACAATCAGGACCTGATCGTACGCGCCACCGCGCCGGTGACGACGCCTGCCGAGTTCGAGAACATCATCGTCAACGGCACCGCCCGGCTCGGCGACTTTGCCTCGGTGTCGCTCGGCGGTGACATCGGTGAATCTCAGCTGCGCGCCAATGGCCAGACCGGCATCGGCATGGGCATCATCCGTCAGGCGCAGTCCAACACGCTGCAGATTTCAGCCGACGTGCACGCCGCCATCGAACGCATCAAGCCGACCCTGCCCACCGGCGTCGACATCTTCATCACCGGTGACGAGGCGGTGTTCATCAACGGCGCGATCCACGAGGTGGAACTCGCGCTCGGCATCTCGGTCTCCGTGGTGCTGGTGATCATCTTCGTGTTCCTGCTCGACTGGCGCGCCACGCTCATTCCTGGCCTGGCTTTGCCCGTCGCGCTGATCGGCACCGTCGCAGCGATCTATCTGGCCGGCTATTCCATGAACATCCTGACGCTGCTGGCCTTCGTGCTCGCGGCAGGTCTGGTCGTCGACGACGCCATCGTGGTGCTGGAGAACATCGTCCGGCGACGCAACGAAGGCATGGGTCCGCGCGCTGCCGCCGTGCTCGGCACGCAGGAAGTGTTCTTCGCCGTCGTCGCCACCACCGCGACGCTGGTTGCGGTCTTCGTGCCGCTGTCGTTCCTGCCGGGACAGACCGGTGGCCTGTTCCGCGAATTCGGCTTCACGCTCGCCGTCGCGGTCATCTTGTCCGGCATTGTCGCGCTGTCGCTCTGCCCGATGCTGGCGTCGCGAATGCTGACCGGCAAGGTCGAAGAACATGCCCGTGGCGGCATTTTCGGCGCGATCGGACGCTTTCTCGGCGGGTTCTACCGCAAGACGCTGCATGCCGCGCTGAACACGCCTCTGGTCGTGGTTCTCGTTGCCGTGATGCTGTCAGCGGTGGCAGCGGCGCTGTTCCCGACCATTCGTTCCGAACTGACCCCATCGGAGGATCGCTCCTCGGCATTCCTGCGGATTTCCGCGCCGCAGGGCGTCAGCCTCGACTATCTCAGCCAGCGGATGCGGCAGGTCGAAGCCATCATCCAGCCGCTGCGCGATTCCGGCGAGATTGTCTCGACCTTCGCGATTGCCGGCTCCGGCAGCTCGCAGAACTCGGGTTTCATCGTCATGTCGCTGGCGCCGTGGGATCAGCGCGAACGCTCGCAACAGGACATCATCCTGGACATCACCAGCCGGGTGCGCGACGTGCCGGGCGTGCAGGCCTTCGCCTTCCAGCCCAACAGCCTCGGCATTCGCGGCGCCGGCAGCGGCCTGCAGTTTGCCATCGTCGGCAGCAACTACGGCGAACTGACTGCTGCTGCCCAGGCCGTCGTCGCCGATCTCGAAAAGGATCCGCGCTTCCGCCAACCGCGCCTGTCTCAGGAAACCACGCAGCCGCAATTGTCGGTGCGCATCGACCGCGAACGCGCGTCGGATCTGGGGATCAACATCTCCGGCCTCGCCGAAACCATCCAGGCCATGCTCGACGGACGCGAAATCGGTTCGATCTACATCGACGACCGCTCATACGACGTGAAGCTGGTGTCGACGACAAATCCGATCAACGATCCGACCGACCTCGAAAACATCTTCCTGAGGGCACAGGATGGCCGGTTCGTGCCGATGTCGACCATCGCCACCCTGTCCGAGCAGGCAGTCGCGCCGTCGCTGGCGCGCGAACAGCAAATGCGGTCCGTCGCCATCACCACAAGCCTTGCACCGGAAGTCGCGCTCGGCACTGCCTATGTTGCAGCGCAGGAAATCGCCGCGCCGCATCTGCCGGCAGGCAGCCGCATCGTCCCGCTGGCGGAAGCTGCAACGCTCGGCGAAACCTCGGGCGGCATGGTCTATGTGTTCGGCTTTGCCATCGTCATCATCCTGCTGGTGCTGGCGGCGCAGTTCGAAAGCTTCATCAGCGCCGTGATCATCATGGCGACGGTGCCGCTGGGCCTGTCCTGCGCGGTCTTCGCCTTGCTGCTGACCGGCACGAGTCTCAACGTCTACAGCCAGATCGGGCTGGTGCTGCTCGTCGGCATCATGGCCAAGAACGGCATCCTGATCGTCGAATTCGCCAACCAGTTGCGCGACCGGGGACTGCCGCTGCGCGAGGCGATCGAGGAAGCCTCCAACATCCGCCTTCGCCCGGTGGTGATGACCATGCTGTGCACCATCGTCGGCGGCATTCCGCTCGTGGCGGCTGCCGGTGCCGGCGCGGAAGCCCGCATTGCGCTGGGCTGGGTGATCGTCGGCGGCCTCGGCCTGTCGACGATGTCGACCCTCTACCTGACCCCGGTGGCCTATCTCCTGCTCGGGCGCTTCGTCACGCCCAAGGTCGAGGAAGAAAAGCGTCTGTACCGTGAGCTGGAAGAGGCCAACACGCCAAAGCTGCAGCCAGCTGAATAAAAAAGCAGTCGGCAGTAGAAACTCAGGCGCGGTTGCCTATTCCCTACTGCCGACTGCCCACTGCCTAGAAAAAGCCGCGCGGGTTTTCCCGCGCGGCTTTCATTCTTACTTGACCTCGGATTCGTCCATCCGGCCAACTTCAACCCATTTTCCGCCCTCGATCTTCGAGATGACGATCAGGCTGCCGCCCTGGTGGTCGGGGCCATAGTCCATGTCAACGTCGTTGATCGAGTCGTGGTACTTAAGCCCTTCCATCGCCACCCGGAAGCTTTCCGCCGTCAGGTCGGGTCCGGCTGCCTCAAGCGCCATCACCATCGCGCGCGCCGCGCCATAGCCAAGCTGCGCTGCGGTACCAACTGGCTCGCCCTGCGCCTTCTCATAGGCTTCCGCCCATGCCTTGACCTCTGGGTTGTCGAGACGGTTCTCGAAGTCCGACCAGCCAGCGGCCGCGTAATAGCCCTCAGTGACGCCTTCCGGCACCTTGGCGACGGCCGTGTTCATACCTGCCGACGAACCAACAAAGACCACATCCGTCCAGCCGAGCTTCTTGGCCGTGCCAAACGCAATGATGGTCTGCCGTACGCCCAGCCCGGTCGCGACGATATCGCAGCCCGCCTCACGCAGCTTCTGGATCGAGCCGACAAAATCCTGCTCATCCGGCTTGTGCGTGGTCTCGGCAGCGTAATTCAGCCCGAGCTTTCCCGCCTGATCCTTGGCCCCTTCGAAGACTTCGAGTCCGAAGTCGGAGGGGATGTACATAGCGCAGACTTCCTTGGCGTCGTTCTGCTTGGCAAGCATCGTCACCGCGGCGCGAACCTGGTCGTAGTAGGAAGAAAAGCCGGTATATTTATAGGTGATGTCCCCTTCCAGCATCTGGCGTGCGGCAGTCAGCGGCGACACGTTCGCCACCTGCTTGGCCTCCATCAGCGGGAAGCCGGCAAGGTTGTGCGGCGTGCCGAGGTTCAGCAGCATCGCGAACACACGGTCCGAGTTGATCAGCTTGTTGAAGTTCTGCACCGCCTTCGGCACCTGGTAACCGTGGTCCTCCACCACGAACCGGATCTTGCGGCCATGGATGCCGCCGGCTGCGTTGGCCTCGTCGAAGATCTGCTGCGCGGCCTTGACCGCACCGACGGTGAACGCGGCAAAAATACCAGACAAGTCGCCGTTCGACCCGAGAACGATCTCGGTGTCGGAGACGCCCTGCGTGGCGTGTGCTGTCGTTGCCATGCCGGCTGCAAGCCCCATAGCAACGATCGACCTCGCGATAATGCTTTTCATACTGTTCCTCCTGGTTGTGTTTAGGTTTTAGTCCCGTACGGCCCCAAACTCACTCCCGGCCGTACATTTCATCGATCAGGCCATTGTGCTTCTTTTCCACGAAGCCGCGTTTCAGCTTCATGGTGGCCGTCAATTCCTCATCTTCGGCAGTCAGAAGCACATCAATCAAGCGAAAATCCTTGATCTGCTCGACCCGTGCGAATTCTTTGTTGGTGTCGTCGATGACCCCCTGGATCAGATCGCGCACTTCCTGCGCCGCGCACAGCGATTTGAAGTTGTTGAACGGCACCTTCATGTCCTGCGCGAATTTCTCGACGTTCTCCTGGTCGATCATCACCAGGCAGGTGAGGTATTTGCGCTTGTCGCCAATGATCACCGCATCGGAAATGTAGGGCGAGAACTTGAGACGGTTCTCCAGCTCCGCCGGGGTGATGTTCTTGCCACCCGCGGTGATGATGATGTCCTTGACGCGGCCGGTGATGGTGAGGAAGCCCTCATTGTCGAGCCCGCCGACGTCGCCGGTCTTCAGCCATCCATCGGCGGTGAAGGTTTCGGCGGTCTTTTCCGCCTTTCTCCAGTAGCCCTTGAACACGTTCGGGCCTTTGAACTGGATTTCGCCATCGCTGGCGATCCGCACTTCGCCGCCGGGAACCACCAGCCCGACGCTGCCGGTCTTCTGCTTGCCGAGCATGTTGACAGAGATAACGCCGGAGCTTTCGGTCATGCCGTAGCCCTCCAGCACGGTGATGCCGACCATGCGATACCAGCGCAACAGGTCCGGCGAGATCGGCGCTGCCCCGGTGGTTCCACGACGCAACCGATCCAGCCCCAGCATCCGACGCAGATTGGACAGCAGGAAGAAATCCCAGAATGCATAGGACAGTTTGGTACCGAGCGGCACCGACCTGCCCTCGTCCTGCGCCGTCACCCGCGCCTTTCCGGCTTTCAGCGCTTGGGCGAAGGCCCATTTGCCGACCGGACTGGCATCGCTCGCCATGATCGTGACGCGGCTGTAGAGCTTCTCCCACACGCGCGGTACGGCGGTGAAGACATGCGGCGACACCTCGCGGACATTGTCGAACACCGTCTCCGGGCTTTCGGCAAAGTTCACCGTCGACTTGAGGCCGATCGGCGTGAACACGGTGATCAGGCGCTCGAGAATGTGGCACAGCGGCAGGAAGCAGACCTGCTCGTCATCCGCCGTCACCGGCAAGGTCAGCAGCGAACCGGTCACCGAGGCGATGATGTTCTCATGCGTGATCTCGGCCCCCTTGGGCGGTCCGGTGGTGCCCGACGTGTAGACGAGGATGGCCGTATCCTGCGGCTGCGACCCGGCGATTTCCTCCTCGAAACGGTTCGGGCTTTCCTTCAGGAAAGCGCGGCCGGCGGCGTAGAGATCGTCGAGAAAGATCACCTTGTCGTCGGCAAAATCATGCAAACCGTCGCGGTCGTAGACGATTACCTTGAGAAGACTGGGCATCTCGTCGCGAACCGACAGATATTTGTCCAGTTGCTCGTCATTTTCGACGAAAAGGAAGCGGCTTTCGGAGTCGTTGACGAGATATTTGAGCTGCGACGCGGAGTCGGTGGTGTAGACGCCCGACGAAATCCCGCCGACGCTCTGGACGCCCAGGTCAGTGTAGATCCATTCCTTGTTGTCCTCTGACAGGATCGACACCACCTCGCCGCGCTTGAGGCCCAGCGACATCAGCCCCAAGCCGATCAGCCGCGCGTGCTGATAGAAATCCGTCCACGTATAGGACAGCCAGATGCCGTAGTCCTTCTCGCGGTGCGACACCTTCGCGCCAAGCTCCTCGCAGCGCTGGCGAAACAGCTTTACCAGCGTATCGCAGCCGTCGAAGAAGTACGGCCCCTTGGTGAGGTCCTTGTTGAAGCTGTAGCCGTCGAGCGTCTGCTGCGGCGGAATTTTTCCGGCGATCGTCATGTCACCTTCCTCCCGAAAGTCATCTGCGAAACGTGAACGCGGCATTCAGCCCCCTCCGTCACCCTCATCGCCATGTCTTTTTCTGTTTCCAGCGCTTCTGGCCGCGCTGGCTCTCCTCCGCCTGCATGCCGAGATAGAACTCCTGCACGTCCTTCGACTGCAACAGCCGCTCGGCGGTGTCGGCCATGACGATGCGTCCGAGTTCCATGACGTAGCCGTAGTCGGCGACCTCCAGCGCCACCTTGGCGTTCTGCTCGACCAGCATCATGGTAACGCCCTGCTCCTTGTTGAGGCGGCGGATGATCTGGAAGATCTCCTTGACCAGCAACGGCGACAGACCGAGCGACGGTTCGTCGAGCAGCATCACCTTCGGCCGCGC
The DNA here is from genome assembly GCA_040391705.1 of Aerobium aerolatum. Lineage (GTDB taxonomy): Bacteria > Pseudomonadota > Alphaproteobacteria > Rhizobiales > Rhizobiaceae > Aerobium > Aerobium aerolatum_A. Next base: position 9,824 of record JBEBXE010000025.1, on the reverse strand, counting down.
CATCAGGGCGCGCCCGATCGCCAGCATCTGCTGCTGACCGCCGGACAGCGTGCCGGCAGCCTGCGCGCGCCGTTCGGCCAGGATCGGGAAGTAGGAAAACACCATCTCCTGATCGCGCTTGATGCCATCGGTATCGGAGCGGATGTACGCGCCCATGCGCAGGTTTTCCTCGACCGTCAGCAGCGGGAACACCTCGCGCCCTTCCGGCACATGGACGATACCGGCGCGCACCACCTTGTCGGGGCTGGCCCCGGCAATGTTCTTGCCGTCGTAGATGATCTGGCCCTTTTCGGGGTCCATCACGCCGGAGATCGTCTTCATCAGCGTCGTCTTGCCGGCACCGTTGGCGCCCAGCACCGACACGACCTGGCCTTTGCGCACTTCGAGGCTGACGCCGCGGATCGCCATGATCGGCCCGTAATAGCTCTCGATGTTGCGGATCGAGAGCACCACGTCGTCGCGCGCCGCCGTGGGCGCAGATGTCGTCATCGCAGCGACCGTCATGCCAGCACCTCCGCGTTCTCGTCCGTCGCGCCGATATAGGCCTCGATCACCTTCGGGTCGCTCTGCACTTCATGCGGCTTGCCCAGCGACAGCATCTTGCCATCGGCGAGCGCCAGCACCCGGTCCGACACCGCCGACACCAGATGCATGTCGTGCTCGACCATGATGACGGTGACGCCCATCTGCTTCTTGATGTCCTCGACCCAGAAGGCGACGTCCTGCGTTTCCTCCACCGACAGGCCGGACGCCGGTTCGTCGAGCAGCAGCAGGCGTGGCTCGATCGCCAGCGCGCGCCCCATCTCGACCACCTTGCGCACGCCATATGGCAGGCCGGCTATGTATTTTTCGCGGTAGGCCTGCAGGTCGAGAAAGTCGATCACCTTCTCGATTGCCGCGCGATGGCGTCGTTCCTCGGCACGGACAAATGGCGTGAACAGCAGTTCATTCCACATGTTGCTTTTGCGGTGGCGGTGACGGCCGACCAGCAGGTTCTGCATCACCGTCGCCTGCTCGAACAATTCGATGTTCTGGAAGGTGCGGGCGATGCCGAGCGGCGCGATCTCGTGCGCGGCCTTGTCGAGGATCGACTTGCCGTCGAAACGGATATCGCCTTCGGCCGGGGTGTAGATGCGCGAGATCAGGTTGAACAGCGTCGACTTGCCGGCGCCATTGGGGCCGACGAGCGCGAACACCTCGCCCTCCTCGACGTTGAAGGAAACCTGATTGACGGCGGTGACACCGCCGAAGCGCAGGGTGACGTTATCGACTTCCAGGAGGCTCATCGCATGCGCTCCGTCTTCAGATAGGATTTCTGGCGGCGGAACATGTCGCGGCGATAGAACGGGAACAGCTCGAAGAACGTCCTGATCTTGAACCAGCGGCCATAGATGCCTTGCGGTTCAAACAGGATGAACGCGATCAGGATCGCCCCGAAGATCGCCGCTTCCAGGCCGGGGATAGCGATGGTGCCACCACCGATGACGTGGCCGATAAGGTCACGGCTGATGGCGATCGCCTGCGGCAGCAACGCCACCACGGCGGCCCCGAAGAACGCACCATGGATGGTACCGAGCCCGCCGATGACGACGGCCAGCAGCAGCTGAATCGACAGGATGACGTTGAAGGTCTCGTTGTTGAAGATACCGGCGTAATGACCGATCAGCGCCCCGGCAAGACCGGTGATACCAGCAGATATGCCGAAGGCGACGGCCTTGGTGCGCGCGACGTTGACGCCCATCGCCTGTGCCGAGATTTCCGAATCGCGGATGGCGGCAAACGAGCGGCCAAGCGGCGAGCGCTGCAGGTTGCGGTAGAAAAACACTACCGCCAGCGTGATCACGAGGATAAGGAAATACAGCCGTATCGGGTTGCCATAGCGGTTGAAGCTGTAGCCGAAGATCTCGATATCCGGCGCAAACAGCCCCATCACACCATTGGTCAGCGGCGTGGCGAGCACGATCAGGTCGTCTGTGAGGATAGCCAGCGCCAGCGTGCCGATGGCGAGATAGACGCCATGCAGTCTGGTCATCGGCCGCGCGATCACCGCACCCGCCACCCCGGCGATCAGCCCGGCCAGCGGGAACGACAGGATGAACGGCAGGCCGATCCGCTCCTGCAACAGCACGTTGGCGTAGCAGCCGACCGCCAGAAACGCGGCATGGCCAAGGCTTGGCTGCCCGGTCTGACCGACAAGCACCATCAACCCCATGCAGGCAATCGACCAGATCAGCAGATTGGTCATCTCGCCAAGCGCGAACTCGCTGAGCGCGAACGGCAGCAGCAGCGCTGCCACCAGCAACAGGATGTACCAGTTGCGCTGGGCGCTGTGCTGGAAGAGGTTGATGTCAGCGTCATAAGACGTCTTGAAAACGGTTCTCATGGCCAATCACACCTTCTTCTGATGGATCTGGGCAAGAATGCCGTGCGGTCGGAAGATGAGGATCACGAACAGCAGCAGATACGGCATGATCTGCGCGTAGCCTGAAGCAATGTAGCGCGAAGCGAAAGGCTCGATCAGACCGACGATGATGCCGCCGAGCAGCGCGCCGGGAAGCGAGCCGAAGCCGCCGATCACCGCAGCCGCAAACGACTTGATGCCGAGCAGCCCGATCGACGGATCGATCGACCCCTTGGAGGCAAACAGGATGCCGGCCACCGCTGCAACCATGCCCGCCAGCGCCCAGATCAGCGACTGGATGCGCTTGACCGGGATGCCCATGTAGTAGGCCGCCAGCTGGTTCTGCGACGATGCCTGCATCGCCACGCCAAGCTTGGTGCGGTTGAAGTAGAAGTAGAGCCCGATCGTCAGCGCGAAGGTGACCCCGATCACCATGATCTCGTCGAGACCGAGCACGACACCACCGAAGCGGACATCCTTGCCCGCGATCGGCGACGCCAGTGAAATCGGTTCATGACCCCAGATCAGCCCGGCGACGAAGCGCAGGACGAAGCCCATCGCGATGGTCAGGATGATGACCGCGATCTGGCTCTGGCCGGACATGCGCCGCAGGACGATGAGGTCTAGCGCATAGCCGAACACGCCCATGATCGCGATGGCGACCGGCACGGAAATCCAGAAGGGCAAGCCCAGAAATTGCGGATTGGTGAGCCCGAGACAAATAAAGGCACCGAGCATCATGAAATCGCCCTGGGCGAAATTCACGGCCTCCGTTGCCTTGTAGATCAGCACGAAGCCCATGGCGACGAGTCCGTAGACACAGCCATTGGCAAGCCCGCTGACGATCAGCTGCAAGACGTCCAAAGTTGTTCCTCCTCCACGCGGCCCGGCGATCTTTGCGTCGTCGGGCCGAATTCTCCATCCCTTTTCTCAGGAAGGCTTCTCTCCTCAAAGAAACCTTCCCTCATTTCATCGTCAGGGCCTAATGAACACTTTTCCATTCGGTTTGGCCAGTTCTTCGGCGACACGCGACACCGCTTCCTCAAGCGGCACCACGGCGGTGACATCCGTGGCCCAGCGGCCATCGGAAAAACGTTTCTGCACCTCGATGGCGGCCTCGCCGCGACGCTCGCGTCCGACGTTGCGCATCCACTCCGTCAGCCAGAAACCTTCGATCTTCTTGTGCATGAAGATCATCTGGCCCGGCTCCGGAATCGGCGTCACGGTGCCATCGAGCCTGCCATAGACAATCCAGCGGGCGCGCTTGCCCATGGCACTGAAAATCGTTCCGGCCAGCGGACCGGTCACGGCATCGAGGAAAATCCGCGGCTTCTCCGCCTTCAGTACCTCTGCCAGCTTTTGCTGGAAGTCCGGCGCTTCGGCGTTCAGGACATGGGCTGCGCCCACGCCTTCAAGCAATGGTATTTGGTCGTCTCGGCGCACGATGGCGATGGGGCGATAGCCCTCGTCCTTGGCCACACCGATGATCAGCTTGCACAGCTGGCTCGCACCGGCCGTCAGGATGAACGCCTTCTCACCTTCGTCCTTGACGATGCCGAACATCGCCAGCGCCGTCAACGGATTGACGATCATCGCCGCCGCATCCTCGTCACGCACGCTGTCGAGAACCGGAATGCAGGCCGCAGCCTCGGCGACCGCATATTCGGCCCAGCTGCCCCAGTTGGTCAGCCCGGTGGCAAAGGCGATGCGCTTGCCGGCAAGGCCGGTCGCATCCGGCCCGGTCGCTACGACCTCGCCGACCCCTTCGAACCCGGCCGGGCGGCCAATGGCGCGCGGCTGGCCGTACATGCCCTTGACGAACATGACGTCGGACGGATTGATCGAGGCGAGCGCCACCTTGATCAGAACCTGGCTGCCCTCGGGTTGCGGCACGCCAATCGTGCCCGCCTCGACATAGGGCTCCATCGCTTCGAGCACGGTGCCCGATGACGCCGCTGCATAGCCGTCATTGCGGAGCAGCAGCGCCTTCATGGTGGACGGTATCGTCATCTCTTGGCGTCTCCTCTCAACGGTGTGAACTTCCTGCTGTTGGTAGCCTTCAAGTCAGACCTTCTGCTGGGTGTATTTCTTCAATTCCTCGCGCGCCACCTGACGGCGATGCACGGCGTCGGGGCCATCGGCAAACCGCAGCGTGCGCAAATTGGTCCATGACCGCGCCAGCGGCGTGTCCTGGCTGATGCCCTGCGCACCAAACATCTGCACCGCCTCGTCCGTCACCTTCAGCGCGACGCGCGGCGCGACGACCTTGATCTGGCTGATCCACGGGGCGGCGGCCTTCTTGTCGCCCTGGTCCATCATCCACGCCGCCTTGAGGCAGAGCAGACGCGCCATCTCGATCTCCATCCGGCACTCGGCGATAATGTCATAATTGGCGCCGAGCTGAGCCAGCGGCTTGCCGAACGCCTCGCGGCGCAGCGAGCGGGTGCACATCAGTTCGAGCGCACGTTCCGCCTGGCCAACAGCACGCATGCAGTGATGGATGCGGCCCGGCCCGAGACGGCCTTGGGCGATCTCGAAGCCCTTGCCTTCCGCCACCACGATGTTTTCAACCGGGACGCGCACGTCCTCGAATTTCAGATGCAGGTGACCGTGCGGCGCGTCGTCGTGGCCGTAGATCTGCATGGCGCGCAGCTTGGTGACGCCCGGCGTGCCGGCCGGCACCAGCACCATCGAATGCTGTTCGTGCTTGCTGCGCCCCGCGTCGGGCGTTTTCACCATGGTGATGTAGATCTTGCAGCGGGGATCGCCGGTGCCCGACGACCACCACTTCTCGCCATTCAGCACATAATGGTCGCCATCGCGCTCGCAGGTCATGGCAATGTTGGTGGCGTCCGACGACGCAACGTCCGGCTCGGTCATCAGGAAGGCCGAGCGAATCTGGCCCTCCAGCAATGGGGCCAACCACTGCTGCTTCTGTGCCTCGGTGCCGTAGCGCTCGAAAACTTCCATATTGCCGGTATCGGGTGCCGAGCAGTTGAACGTTTCAGCGCCCAGATGCGCCTTGCCCATCTCTTCGGCGAGATAGGCATATTCCACCGTCGACAGGCCGTAGCCACGCGTCGAATCCGTCAGCCAGAAATTCCACAGCCCACGCTCGCGCGCCTTGGCCTTGAGGCTGTCGAGGATTTCCATCTGGCGCTTGGTATAGATCCAGCGATCGCCATCCTTGCCGACCTCTGACAGGAACTCCTCGTCGAGCGGAATGATCTCGTCGCGCACCATCCTCGCGACCTTGTCATGGATCGGCTTGAGCCGTTCCGTCATGCCGAGATTCATTGCCGGATTCGTCGTCATGGTCCGTTGCCCTTTTCCTTGCCGCCCAGCCCGCGATAGGCCGCTGTCACGACCTGGGCTGCGAGATTTTCAATGTCCGCCCGTGTCTCGCCGGCACGCGGCGCGTACCAGAAGATCGGCGAGTTCAGCATGACGAACATCAGCTGGGTGGTGATGCTCAGATCGTCGAACTCGAAGTCGCCTTCTTCGCGCCCCTGCACGATGGCCTCGCGAAAGATCTGTCCGTAATCGGAGCGGTAGTTGAGCAGCTCTTCGAATACGATGCGCTGCTCCGGCGTCGTCGCGCCGCGCAGATGCATCTTGACGCCAACCCACACCGTGCGCTGGTACGGCTTGGTCACCAGCATCTGCACCGCATGCGCGAACGCCAGCCGCTTCCAGCGCTGCGCCGCCGGCCCCGGCAGATTGCGGTAGGGCTCGATCGCTGCGTAATTCATGTCCATGCCGATGCGGAAGACTTCCGCGAAGATGTCGGCCTTCGACCGGTAATGGTGGTAAATCCGTCCCTTGGTCGCACCAAGACTGCGCGCCACGTCGTCGATCGATGTCTCGGTGTAGCCGCGTTCCATGAAACAGGTGGCGGCAGCCTCCAGGATGTCGGCGCGCGAACTTTCCAGAACCTGCTCCCGGACGCCCAGCGTCATCGAGATTACTCCTCCCCCAATCGTCAGTACTTTTCTCAGAGACCGACGATGCAGTCCTTATTGACCTTTACGATTGGCCAAATGATGAACATACTACCCGGTATGTTGTCAACGCGGCACCCGATATTTCATGATGTGCCGAACGAGCGGGTAAAAACCATGTCCTATCTGGGTGACCTTTTTTCTGTTGCGGGCAAGACGGCGCTGGTGACCGGCGCAGCCACCGGCATCGGACGCATGGCAGCCACCGCGCTCGTGATGGGCGGCGCACGCGTCTTCATTGCCTCGCGCAAAGGTGCCGATTGCGCTGCCGCCGCAGAAGAGATCAACGCCTTGGGCGGGACAGGCAGCGCCGAAGGCTTTGCCGGCGACGTATCGTCTGAAGAGGGCATTGCGGCGCTGGTCGCCGAGGTCAAGGCGCGCACCGACAAGCTCGACATCCTGATCAACAATGCCGGCCTCACCTGGGGTGCGGAGTATGCCGAATTTCCCTACGCCGCCTGGGACAAGGTGATGCGGGTCAACGTCACCGGCCTGTTTCACCTCACCCGCGAACTGACGCCGCTGCTGGAAAACGCCGCCAGCGACGAAGACCCGGCCCGCATCATCAATCTCGGCTCGGTGATGGGAACGCAGCCGCTGGCGGACGGCGCTTATTCCTACACCGCGTCGAAAGCGGCGGTGCATCACCTGACCCGCACGCTGGCCAATGAATTTGCCGAGCGGCGCATCACCGTCAACGCCTTTGCGCCCGGCCCTTTCCAGAGCCGCATGACGGCGTTTGCCACCGGCAGCGACGACAAGGCGGCGAAGGTCGGCAACAAGGTGCCGATCGGACGCATCGGCACCCCGGATGACATTGCCGGCGCAACGCTTTATCTGTGTTCGCGGGCAGGCAGCTACGTCACCGGTGCTATCCTCCCGCTGGACGGCGGACAGTCGGCCCAGCATGGTATGTCGCTGTTCAAGGATTGAGTACGGACTGACATGAGCAACAGGATTTTGGCACCGCTTCCTCTCGAGGAAGCCATGAAGGCGGTCGGACAGGAAATCGGCGTTTCGCCATGGCGCGTCGTCTCGCAGGAGATGATCGACAAATTCGCCGACGCCACCGACGACCACCAGTTCATCCATGTCGACCCGGAACGGGCAGCGGCGGAATCGCCGTTCGGCGGAACCATCGCCCACGGCTTCCTGTCGCTGTCGCTGCTGTCGACGCTGGCCTTCGAGACCGTCGCGCCGCTGGAAGGTGCCGGGATGGGCGTCAACTACGGCTTCGACAGGGTGCGCTTCGTCACCCCGGTCAAGGCTGGCGGACGCATCCGCGCCCGCTTCACGCTGGCCGAACTGATCGCGCGGCCCTCGGGCTGGATCCACGTCAACTACGACGTGACGGTCGAGGTCGAAGGCTCGGTCAAGCCGGCCTTCACCGCGCGCTGGCTGACGCTGGCAGTGATGGACAAGAAAGAGGAGGACGCATGACAGACGCCAACGCGCTCGACCTCGACACGCTCTCCCCCTATCTGGAAGCCAACGTTCCCGGCTTCCACGGCCTGCAATCGGTGCACAAGTTCAACGCCGGCCAGTCGAACCCGACCTATCGGGTCGAGGCGGCAAGCGGCCGCTACGTCCTGCGCGCCAAGCCGCCGGGCGAATTGCTGAAATCCGCACATCAGGTCGACCGCGAATTCCGCGTCATGAAGGCGCTGAAAGGCACGGCGGTTCCGGTGCCGGAGATGCTGCATCTGTCGAGCGACGACTCGCCGATCGGCCGCATGTTCTACGTCATGGACTTCGTCGACGGCCGCATCCTGTGGGACCCGGCCCTGCCCGAACTGTCCTCCAACGCTGAACGCGCCGCCGCCAGCGACGCCATGAACCGGGTGCTTGCCGCCCTTCACGACGTCGACGTCGCAGCCGTCGGGCTTTCGGATTTCGGTCGTCCCGGCAGCTATTTTGAGCGCCAGCTGACGCGCTGGTCGAGCCAGTACCGCGCCTCCGAAACCGACAAGATCGACGACATGGAGCGCCTGATCGCGTGGCTGGAGAAAAATCTGGTCGCCGACGACGGCATCGTCACGCTGGTGCATGGCGACTACCGGCTCGACAACCTGGTCTTTGCCGCCGACAGGCCCGACGTGATTGCCGTGCTCGACTGGGAACTCTCGACGCTCGGCCATCCCTACGCCGATCTGTCCTATCAATGCATGCAGTGGCGTCTGCCGCATTCGTCGGGGTTTCGCGGCCTTGGCGGCATTGATCGCGCAGCAGCAGGACTGCCAAGCGAGGCCGACTACGTGGCACGCTACTGCGAGCGACGCGGAATTCCCGGCATCGACAATTGGGTGTTCTACCTCGCCTTCTCCTTCTTCAGGCTGGCGGCGATCTGCCAGGGCGTTTACAAACGCGCCCTCGACGGTAACGCATCCAATCCCGAAAAGGCCAAGACCTTCGGTCAGGCCGTCCGCTTGCTGGCCCATCTGGCCGGGCAGGCGATCGACACAGGCAAATAGCGCATACATTCATCCAGGGCACAGGAAACAACAGAATGCGGAAATTCGATGGGTTGACGGTCCTTGTAACGGGCGCGTCAGGCGGGTTTGGCCGGCGCGCTGCGGAACGCTTCGCAGCCCAGGGCGCACGGTTGGTATTGTCCGATCTCGATGAAGACAGATTGCGCGAAACCGCAGCAGCACTCGACACCGAGACCGCCATTCTGGCTGGCGACATTTCCGACGAGCAGCTGTCGAAAAATCTCGTGGCACTGGCCACCAGCCGCTTCGGCAAGCTCGACATCGCCCTCAACAATGCCGGTATCGTCCATGAAATGTCGAAACTGCCGCGCATTCCCGCAGATGTCGTGCGCAAAGTCATCGAAATCGACCTGATCGGCATGATTTTCGCGATGCAGCATCAGCTTCCGGCGATGGAACGCCAGTTCCGCGCCGACGGCTCGCGCAGCGCCATCGTCAACATCGCCTCCGTTGCCGGCATTGCCGGCGCGCCGCGCCTCTCCGTCTACTCCGCCGCCAAGCACGGCGTGGTCGGCCTGACGCGGTCGACGGCCGCCGAATACGCCACCAAGGGCATTCGCATCAACGCCGTATGCCCCTCGTTTGCCCGCACCCCGATGGTCACCGACGGCCTGCGCGGCTCACCGGAAGAATGCGGCGCGGCAGAAAAAGAGCTGACGCGCGGCGTGCCGATGAAGCGCCTGGCCGAAATCGACGAGATCGTCGAAGTCATCCTGTTTGCCGCCGACCCGGCCAACAGCTTCATGACGGGTCAGACCCTGGCGGTCGACGGCGGCATCACCGCCGTCTGAGCCCGGTCTGGCCCAGCGTCGGAACCGCCGGCAGATGCCGATTGTCGCGCTCATTTGAGGTGTCCCGGAAGAGACATATCCCAGCGTATTGTCGTGTGCGCCTAAAGCCTAATTTAAGCACTTCGTACTACAACCGTGC
>JBEBXE010000024.1:0-19347 GCA_040391705.1 Aerobium aerolatum | reverse complement strand
CGGCAGATCATGGTTGGCGTCGACCGGACCGGGCGTCTGGTGCGCCAGTTGCTCGACATGTCGGCAGTCGAGGCGCGCGAACCGGCGGATCGACGCGCAGTCGTCGAGGCCGGTCAGGTTGTCCGCGCCTTGGCAAGCGAACTCGCCGATCCCGGCAGGGGGGTGACGATCGAGGTGTCGCCCGATCTCCATGCCCTGCAACTGGACATCGAACCGGAACTGTTTGCGCTCGCGGTCCGCAATTTGATGGAAAATGCGGTCAACCACTCGCCACCGGGCGGGACCGTGCGCTGCCGCCCCGTCGAGGATGGAGGCAACACCCGCATCGTCATCGAGGATGAGGGGCCGGGTATCCCCGACGATGAAATGCCGAAAGTCACCGACCGCTTTTTCCGTGGACGCAACAAGGCCGCCGTCGGCAGCGGCCTCGGCCTGGCCATCGTCGAACTCGCACTCGGTCGCAGCGGCTGGCGTCTGCTGCTGGAAAACAACGCTGCCGGCGGGCTGCGCGCGGCCATCGCTCAGGACGCCGCGCGCGGGCTTCCTTTAGCGTAGAACGCGAGATGGCAGTGAGGGCCGCGGCATGGCGCATCCTTATCTCAGGTGCAGCCTCGGTATCGAGCTAGTCAGCCAGCCCCCAAAAGCGTTGGAGGCGGTGCGAAAAACCTACGGCAATGCCACTGCATTCATGCAATATCAGCTGGATTGATTCCAGCATTTTGGCGGCTGGTGACTTCATGAATTCAACGTATTCGTTTGCGGAAAACAATTTCTCCACGCAAGTGGGCGATCAGACGCTTTCCTTGAAGGTGCAAATCCGGCACGAGGGGCTCAAGTGATCGAGAGGTCTGGAATCTCAAAGACGGCGCGACAGGCTGGGGGTAGACGGCGGCGCCATTGATCGATGCGTGTCGTCGCAAAAGGGCAGGCACAATACTGTGAATATCGTCGAGACTTCTCTGTCCCTGAAGGGGTCCAGGAGCGGTGCATGCGATCCAATCGAGGGTCTTCATCCCGCGTGCCCGGTTTTTCATCTGTCGGTGTTAGCTGTATGAATGGTCTTTTTGCGCGGTGCTTCTCTTGGCTGAACAGCACGGCCGGGGCATGCGGCGCATGGAGCCTGTTGCCCTTGCTGCCTCTTCTGGCGCTTGTCTCGCTATCCGCAATGACCACGCATGCATTGGCTTCGCCAGGATGTGACGCGGTTAATCGCGACTGGGCATCAACTCCCGCCGGGCGATGGCAACGTACTCGATGTTCAAGGCTTCACCACCGAACAGTTACGTGTGAGCCTCGGCGCGGAGATCGCCCGGCAGTTCACCTTGAACACCGGCACGACCCTGACGCCCAAGCTCGGCCTGACGGGCGGCTTCTCCGGCCTCAAGGGCTCGGGAGCCTTCGGCCAGGTCTCGGCCGCCCTGTCGCTGGAAACTCTGGAAGCCTGCAGCCTCGATTTCGGGCTGTTGTTCAACATTGAAGGCAACGGCCAGACCTCAGCCGGCGCAAAAGTCCGAGTCGGCGCGAGATTTTGACGCCAAGGCACCAGCGGTGGAATGAATCCAACTCATCGCCCGGCTTGGCTAGCTGGGTCATTTTTGGCCAGGCTGCGCATACTGATCTAAATATGACCCCGTGGACGGCGGCGATGCTGCTGGCTGCCTTTTCTTTGCCGTCACGCTTTGCTTGAAGTCGAATACGATGTCCCGCCTTACTTCATCGAGGGCAGACTCCTCACGCGCATCTCCAGTAGGTCTTTCTCATGACACTTTCAGCTCCAGACACACCTCTCAGAACGATCAACGGCGGCTCGCCTTCCCGTGCAGACATCGTAGCGCTGGCCGCCGAGAAGCGGCCAATGGGTCTCCTCAACTGCGACCTGGAAGAGGCCGACCTTTCCAACCTCGACATGACCGGTTGGCGCTTTGAAGATTGCATCCTGAAGCGCGCCAATTTCACCGGTGCCACGCTTGACGAGGCGACGTTCGTCAGTTGTCGGGGAGCATTTGTTGATTTTACGGCGGCTACGCTCATCGACGCGACTATTGAGAAATGCGACTTCAACAACGGCAAATTAGGGGGGGCGACGGTCACTCAGGCAAGCTTTGTAGGTTGCAAGCTCACCGGCGCCGACTTCACCAGAGCGCGCGCCAACGCCGTCTGTTTCAAGGAGACCATCTTGTCCGCGGCGCGTCTTCCGGGTGTTTCGTTCCGCAAGGTGGAGATCACACAAGTAGATTTCAGCTTGGCCGACCTAGCAAGATGCGATTTTCGGGAGGCGATCTTCTCCGGCTCGAGTCTCAGGGAGGCCAATCTCGTCGATGCCCGTTTTGAGGGTGCTGATTTGCGTGGTGCTGACCTCGGAGGCATTCGTCTCAATGACGCTCGCAGATTTAAAGGTGCGACGATCTCGCGTGAACAAGCCGGCGCACTTCTCGCTGAAATGGGTTTGAAGGTCCACTGAATGCCTGCATCTCGAATTCGAGTTTCCTCAATTGCAACTTGCGCAGATGCAGCTTGCTGCTGGGTCGCTAGCAATCGGTTGCCCGATACCTGCCGTCCATCAACGAACCCTGACGACGGACAGGTAGGGGCAGCCACTTCATCCGTTTAGTTGCGAGACTCCGTCTGATAAGTCATGGTCCTCGCCACTTCCTTCGCTGGGCGCTTTTCGCCGGCGAGGACCTCGAAATCGAGATGGTTCTCCGTCGGCACAACGGGGCAGGTGACGAAGTTGGTGAACGCGCAGGGCAGGGCCACCGCGTAGTTGAAATCGATCCAGTCGATGCGGCTGTTCGTCTCGTCGGTGAACTCCAACTCGATGACGCGGCCGGCTCCATAGCTGATCGGACCACTCGTCCGGTCGCGAATATGCGCGACAGGCTGGATTCCGGCTGCCGTCTCCTTGCCGATCAGCAGCAGCGTATAGCTTTTGCCCTGGTAATCGAAGGTGAAGGTACCGATGCGCGGCGTCGTTTCGCGCACGCCTGCCTCCACCGTCTCCGCCTCGTGAGCGACAACCGGTGTCGGCGTGTAAACGCCGCGTATGCGCCAATCGAGGTTGTAGTCGAACGCGGTCACGCCGGCATCCTCCAGCCGGGTGGCCTGACGCGGGTCGCGCACGCGCAGACCGTAAAGCGGCTGGCCGTCATGCTTGGTGCGCAGGAGCGTCTCGACTTCGTTGAGGCCGAAATAGACTGCTTCGCTATTTCCGTGGCCATAGGTCTGGTTACGGCCGGGAACGATTTCGACAGGCGACGTCGGGTAGTTGCCATCGACCGAAAGGTTGGGACCTGAGGCAGGCGGTGTGAACATGACCCGTCCATCCTCCACCGACCAGGTGCCCGGAAGCAGATCGAAGCTCACACCCTTGTCGTCGGCTTCCAGCCAATACTGGGCGACGAGCGAGGTCCAGCCATATGGCCGAAACATCTTGGCGACGTGCGCATAGTGCCATTCGCGCCACTGGCCTTCCAGATGTTCTGTCGTGGTCATATCGTTCTCCTGCCGCTGGTTTCAGCGGTCTGCTTGCGTAACGCTGTGATGGTGGTTCGCGCCGTGCCGAGCCGTACCGGTGATTTCGTCCAGAAAGGACAGCATGCCATCCCACGAGCCGTCGTTGGCTGCGGCGTTGCCAGAGGGCGTGCCGCCATTGGTGTAGGGAACCTTCGACACCGGGTGCAGTCGGCTGATCTGCGTCGATGGCACGATCGGCAGGTTGATCGCATGGCCGGCATCGTCGAAATCGAGATGCCGGACCAGAAAAGGATGCCCATGGCGGGCGAGCGTTGACACGACCATGCGCGAATAGAGGCTCGACGGCCATGCACGATCGTCAAGTCCGGAGATCAGCAGCACGGGACAGGCGATCTGCTCGACGGGAATACGCGCGCGCGCCGCAAGCGTGGTGTCTTTCAGGCCCTCGAAGAAGACCGAGTGATGACGGTCCGGCGCGGCTTCGCCTGCCCACGGATGCCAGTGCACCGCCTTATTGTCTTGCCACAAATGGGGCAGCGGTGCGCCGCCGTGCGTCCAGGTCACGCCCTGCCAACCACCGCGTGCGGGGTCGCCAGCGCCCTGTGCGCCATGCACCATCGCGCCGGGAACGAACGCGATCACCGCGGAGACGAGGCTTGGGAACGTCGCGCCGAGAAGCAAGGCAAGTTCGCCGCCGCGCGACTGGCCGCTGACCGCGACGAAACCGTCCTTCGGCTGCAGCTCCCGCCGTGTCCAGTGCAAACCCGTCTCGAGATACTCAAGCGGGGTTTCGGTGATGAAAGGTGACAGGCCGGGGGCCTTGAAATAGCCCAGCGCAAAAGCCTGGTAGCCATGCGACGCCAGCAGAGCGGCGCGCGGCTCGTTGATGCCGCCGCCCGACCCGTTGAGTACGATCACCACCGGGTGGGGACCATCGCCCGCCGGCGTGAACAGCGTCCCGACAAGGCCTTCTTCGCGGACCTCACGACGCACGACGGCCGGCGCGGCAAAATGCTGGTGCAGCGTTGCCTCGCCGCGTTGGCCGCCTGCTGTTTCAGCCGTCAGTGTGGTGACAAGCGGCTGCATCATGTCATCCGGGAAGAGCTCCCCGCTGGCGCCATCGACCGGCTGCTGACTCCAGATCAGGCCCATCGCCGCGACTTCGGCGTAGTCGCCGCCAACCGGCGCATCGCGTGTCAGGTCGATCACGCCTTCCGCATCGGCCAAGTAGCGTGCCTGGCTCATCCAGCCGACGCCGCCGGCTCGTTGGGTTCGGGCCGTGATGGCCACGATCGCATCAGGCGACAGGCCGGACACGACGATCCGGCGCGGCTCGTCAATGAGACCGTCGGCGGGATCGACCGAAATGGCGGGGTTCGAAACTGGTTCAATCATGGTTTTTCATCGCTTTTGGAGACGGCTGCACGGTGCAGGTCTGGATCGTCGGCCTGCATGCGTGCGAGGTGAGCATCAAGACGCTCAACGACATCAAGATCGACGTCCGTGGGCGTGTCGCCACCGCGCGGCCAGTGGCCGCCGCCGATCGTCCAGTCCTTGTGTAACGCCGCCAGCTTGCCTTGCCAGTCCACGTCGTTGCCTGCGCGGGCAGGATCGAGCGCAAGCAGGAAGACGCCGCGGCCCTTTGCATCGTTGCGGCCGCCACCGGCCACGCCCGCCATGAGCTCGACGATCAAGCCGATCAGCGAACCGATCTGGCCGCCACGCGGCAGCAGCGCGGCGACATCGGTGGCGAGGGTGGTCGGCTTGCCGTCCCGATCGAGGGCTATTCCCTCGCGCACGGGTGTTCCGGCAGCGCGCGCGGTGCGCACGTCCGCCATGGTTGCCAGGCTGCTGGCGACGTCGATCACGATCCGGTCGGAGCCGCTGCCGAAGCCGAGCGCAATCGGGTTGGTCCCGATCACGGGACGCGTACCGCCATACGGGGCAACGAAAGGTGGCCCTTCCGCACCGGCGATGCCCAGAAGGCCCGCATCCGCAACATGACGCACGAACGGCGCCAACCGGCCAAAGCCCTTGACGCCGCGCAGGAAGATGGCCGCCAGGCCGAACCGTTGCGCGGTCTCGCTCACGGCAAGTGTCGCTGCGGCGACCGAGACGGGCGAAAAACAATTCGAACAGTCGAGGAAATTGACCGCCTGTTCCCGGTCAATGACCGGCAGCGGCGCGTCACTCCGCTTCCACTCGTTCAGCATGGTCAAGCCGAAATTCGGCATGCCCAACGCCTCTGCCTCGATCAACGCCGAGGCGGCAAGCTGCGCGGCTGCACCGCCGCCCAGCGCAACCGCGAGCCGCTCGGTCAAATTGGCGAGTGCCGTCATGCTCCCGGTTTCCTTCCCGTAAAGCCAGTTTGGGCTTCACCGTCCGCAAGGTAGCCGAGCGCCATCAGACGCTCGATCAGAAATTCACGACTGCTCTTGATGTGCGCTGTTTCGATCGCGGCGGCCAACTCTCCGTCTCCTGCCGCGATCGCATCGACAAGCGCCGTGTGTTCATCGGAATGCTCTCCGGTCTTCACGGTGAAATCGATAGCAAAGCGCAGAAGGCGCTCCAATTCGTCGAACAGGCTTTCTGAGAGCGTGACGACACGCTTGTTACGACTGCAGTGCGCGATGGCGAGATGGAAGCGGCGCGCGACCTGCTGCATGGCGCCGATGTCCATGGGGATTGCGTATTCCTCAACGATCTGCCGAAGCGCGGCGATGTCGGCAGCCGTGGCATAACGGGCAGCCTGACGCGCGGCGTGCGGTCCGATCGCGGCGCGCAGGTCGAGAATCTCGTGAACCGCCTGGAACGTGATCGGGGCGACCCGATAGCCGCTGCGCGGCAGAATCGCCACCAGTCCCTCGGCTGCAAGTTTCTGCATGGCGTCGCGCACCGGCGTCTTTGATACCTCATACTCGTGGGCGATGGCCGCAGCATCCAACGTGGTGCCGGGCGCGATCTCGCAACGCATGATCTGGCGGCGCAACGCCAGATAGATGCGCTCCGAGACGGAAGCTGGGGTGCCGGCAGGAGTAGGATCGACGGTCACGGCTGCCTCAGTGTTTTGCCCATGGCACGACGCGACGCTCCAACGCTTCCAGCGCCAGGATGGTCAGGTAGCCCATTGCCGAGATCACCACGATACCGACAAACATGCGCGACACTGCGAACGTCTGCCAGGATGCCCAGATGAAGAAACCAACACCGCTGCGTGCGCCGAGGAATTCTGCCGCAGAGATGATGATGAAGGACGATCCCGCCGCCAGCTTCAGCCCGGTGAAGATGCTTGGCAGTGCCGAAGGCAGTGCAATGCGCCGGAAGGTCTGAGACTTGGTGGCCCCCGCGTTGCGCGCCACGTCAAGATATATCTGCGGTATCTGCATCACGCCGCCCAGCGTGTTGTAGAACATCAGGAAGAACACGCCGATTGCGATGACAACGTATTTGGACGCATCCCCAACGCCGAAGACCAACAGGATCAGCGGCAGAATGGCGATCTTCGGTACGGGATAGAGCGCGGCAAAGATCGGTCCCAGCACGCGTCTGGCTGACGACGAAAGGCCGAGTATCAGGCCAAGCAGGACGCCCGGCACCGCACCAATCGCATAACCGATCCAGACCCGCTGGAGCGTCGCCCACATGTGGTCGAACAACTCCAGGCTGACGATCATCTTCCATGCAGTTCCGGCGATGGCGCTTGGCGGCGGGAAGAAACGTCGGTCGATCACCCCCGCCTGGGAAGCGATTTCCCAAAGCAGGAGGAGCAGCAGCGGACTGAAATATGACAGGATCCGGTAGACGTTCTCACGGCGCGCAGGCGCCTTCAGGCGTTCTATATCTTCCGCCGACAGGGAGGGATGAATGTTTGCCATCTTAATGCTCCGGCGATGCGGCCAGCAGGCTCCAGACCTCATAAGTGAGATCCCAGAACCGCTTGTCGCGGCGAAGTTCCACGACATCGCGTGGACGTTCGAAAGGCACAGCCAGGTCGGCGACGATTGAGCCGGGGCGCGGCGACATGACGAGCACGCGGTCGGCCAGGGTCAGCGCCTCGTCCACGCTATGCGTGATGAACACCACCGTCTTGCCGGTCCGCTCCCAGATGCCGAGCAACTCCTGCTGCAAGGTCAAGCGTGTCTGCTCGTCCAGTGCTCCGAAAGGCTCATCCATCAGGAGGATGTCGCGGTCATCGACCAGCGCGCGCGCCACCGAGACGCGTTGCTTCATGCCGCCCGAGAGCTGGTGCGGGCGGGCATCGGCGAACTCGGTCAGACCTGTCAGCGCCAAGAGTTCGCTGACACGAGTGCGCTGTTGTTCCCTGGGCACGCCTTTCAGGCTGAGTGGAAAGGCGACGTTTTGCGCGACTGTCAGCCACGGCAGGACGGACGCTTCCTGGAAGACCATGGCGGGCGGCGTGGCGCTGTTGATGCGAACTTCACCGCTCAGCGCCTGTTCAAGGCTTGCGAGAATGCGCAGCACCGTTGTCTTGCCGCAACCGCTCGGGCCCACGATGCAGACGAATTCGCCGCGCTTGACGGTGAAGTTCACGTCTGTTGCGGCCAGCGTGATGCGATCTCCGGAGACGTCGTAGAACGCCTTGACGAGGTTGCGCACCTCGATCGCGGGTGCGGCCTCGGCCGGACGCATGGTCCGGCCAATTTCTGTGGAGGGAGCGTTCATTGCTTTGCGAGGAGAGCGTTCGCCTTCGCGAGCAAATCCGTGCGATAGACGGATTCGATGTCGATCGGGCCTTCATACTCGAGCGCGCCGCGTGACCTGAAGAATTCTTCCTGTTCACGGACCGAAGCGAGATCTATGGATCCGTCCTCGGAGCGCACGGTGTAAGCGATGCCCTGGAGCGTCTCTTTCTCTGTTCCGGTATATTTGGAGACGATTTCCATGATCGCGTCGTCTTCCCAGCCGCCATTGTCGAGCTGGCGCGCGGCTTTCAGAAACGCCGCAAGAAAGTTGACGACGGCGTCTTCGTTCTTCTCGGCGAAGTCGTTGTTGAACGCGATGAAGCCGAGTTCGGTGCCAAACGTGTGGTCTTCCACGAGACGGCGCCCGAGCCCTTGCTTTTCCAATTGCAGCGCGAACGGCTCAATGCTCCATCCGGCCTCGAGGCCGCCATTGGCAAAGGCGGCGGCAGTGGCCGGCGGCGGCAGGTAGATCGCCTCGACGTCATCGATGGTGAGGCCGCCTTTTTCCAGCGCCTTGGCCACGGAATACATCCCGAAACCGCCGGGGCCGGGGATGCCGACGCGCTTACCCTTGAGATCCTTGACCTCGCGGATGCCTTCTTCCCAGGCCTTTTCAGAAATCATGAAAGGCGAGGGCGAGGGGACCGTGTCGGGCATCTTCGCGAGTGTCGCCGCGATGGTGACAGTGGCGCCGCTGTTGATCGAGTTGAACAGACCTGCTCCCCAGGTCGCAGCGCCGGCGACCACATTGCCGGAGGCCAGCATCTGGATGGTTTCAGCCGTGCCGCCCTTGGGGGACAGGGTCACATCGAGACCGAACTCGTCAAAATATCCGAGTTCCTTTGCGATGAAAAACGGCGCGTAGTCCGCGTAGGGCGAATAAAGGAACTCAAACTGCGTCTTTTCCTGCGCCCAGACCGGAAGGCTGGATGCGGACATCACGGCAGTGGCAGCAGCTGTAGCGATAAAAATGCGACGGCTCATTGAAAGCATGCAAGCGTCTCCTCCGCGGCAAGGGCATTCGAGAACGACAGGGATTACCGCCATCCCCTGATGGCGTCTGTCAGCCCAGCACGAGGTCAACCTTATTTCTGATGTATCAGACGTGCAATCTGATACATCAAGAAAGCACGATTATTTTTGTCACGTGAAATTGTCGGCTAAAATCGCCTCCATTAGTGCGCGCTGCCGCAAAGTCATGCTCTCAAACGGCCGTGTGTGGTGGGGACCAACACCAGCCAAACCTGGCGGGCCCACCTTACATGACGAACCAGCAGGGTTTGGGACAGAATTTCTGCGTTCCAACTCAACCGCTGCTACATATGCTTCATGCCAGCCACCGCTCCAGATTGGCGCGGACGAAGGCGTCGTCGTTGAGTTCGGGGTAGTCGCGCGCGATGCGGTCGAGTTCTTCGACCTGACCCGGCCCCATCACTTCGTCGGGGTTGAGACACCAGATTCCTTCGAGCAAACCCTGACGGCGCAGCACTTCGTGAATAGCGGCGATGCAACCGGCGAAGTCGTTGACGACGTCGAACAATACACCGTTGGCGTCGGTGGTGCGGGCGTCGAGCTCGAGCCATTCAGACGCCGACCGCGCATCGGGACGTTCATGGATATCGGCCAGAAGCTCGACGGCCTTTTTCGTCCAGACTGCCCAATGGCCGAGCAAACCGCCCGTGATGCGCACGCTGACGGGCTTGCCGTCACGCGGGAAGGTGAAGCGGGTCATGAGATCGGCAACGATGTGATCGTCATTGCCAGTGTAGAGCGTGATGCGTTCCTCAGCGCGGGCGTCGATGACGGCACGCACGACGTCGAGCGTACGGTAGCGGTGGAACGGAGCCATCTTGATGGCAACAACATTCTCGATCTCGGCGAAGCGCCGCCAGAAAGAATAGGGCAGAGCCTGCCCCCCGACTGCCGTCTGCAGGTAGAAGCCGATCACCGGCATGACCTCGGCAACTGCGCGGCAATGGGCAATCAGTTCATCCTCGGTCGCGGTCTTCATTGCCGCGAGGCCGAGCAGCACTGCGTGATAGCCTTTCGAACGCGCAAGCTCCGCTTCACGCACAGCCTGTTCGGTCTTGCCGATTGCGCCGGCAACGAGGATTGGCTGCGACCCGTGGCGCGCGGCTTCCTCGGCTGCCAGCGACAACACCGGCTCCAGCAACCCATGGTCGCGGATCTCGAACTGCGTGGTGTGGACGGCAACGGCCATGCCGTGTGCGCCGGCGTCGAGATAGTAGCGCGACAGTGCGCGCTGGCGACGTTCGTCCAGCTTGCGTTGTGCGTCCAACGCGAGCGGATGGGCGGGGATCACTCCGCCCTTGCGGAGCGCCGCAAGAGGACCGGCTGGGATATCGTTGATCTTCATTTGGAAAGTCCTGGAAGGTCGTTGGAAGTTGCGTCAGGACGCAGATAGCCGAGGATGACCTCGATCACGTGCTGGCGGCGCATGTCGAGTACGTCACGCGTCTTGGGCAGGGCGAAGATCGCCGACAGGGTGTGCCTGTTGGCGATAAAGAAGTAGCAGATGCTGGCGATGGAAATGTAGAGTTGCACCGGATCCACCCCGGTGCGGAACACGCCATCAGCTTGGCCGCGTGTGAGGATTTCCTCGATCAGCGCCACCAGCGGGCTATTGAGATCGCGCGCGCGGGCCGAGTGCACCACATGAACGCCGCCCTGCATGTTCTCGTCATTGATCAGCGAGATGAACTCTGGATGCTCGCTGACATAGTCGAAGGAAAAGCCGATCAACTCCTGCATCGCCTCCTGCGGCGTGCGGTGGGCAAGGTTGAGCTTGCTTTCGGCGGTGCGGATTTTTTCGTAGGTGATCTCCAGCACAGCGCTGAAGAGATCCTCCTTGCCGCCGAAATAGTGATAGATGAGAGCCTTGTTGCATCGGGCACGCTTGGCGATTGCGTCGATGCGCGTGCCCTTCAGCCCCTTCTTGGCAAATTCCTTTTCGGCAGCCTTCAGGATGCGGGCACGCGTGGCGGCGGCATCGCGCGTCTGGCGGGGTTTTTCTTCCCCCGCCGCCAGCGCGTCACCGTTCCGTTTTGGCGTGCCTGTATCCTTAGTAAGCGCCATCGCGAACCTCGAAATGAGTCGGCTTGCCGAACGAACGCTGACCCTTGGTGAGCCAATTCGCTGTCCAGTCGATCAGGCGCGGTAGCGGCACAGAGGGGTAGCCGAAAAGCTGCTGCTGAAGGCTGGTGTCGACAATCCACGCCTTGTCCTGCTCCTTGCCGGCGAAAACCGGCTCCTTGCCGAATTTTTCACCAAATTTCTCACCGAGCCGCTTCACGCTTAGCAGTTCCGGGCCGGAGAGGTTGAGCACGAAGGGCGGATTGTCGGCGCGCGCCAGAGACTGCAAGGCAATGTCATTGGCGTCGCCCTGCCAGATGACGTTGCAATGTCCGCTGTCGATCTGCACCGGCTCTCCCGCCTGAACTGCACTGGCCACGTCATGTAGCACGCCATAGCGCATGTCGATGGCGTAGGACAGGCGAATAAGCGCTACCTTGGTGCCGTGCGTGCGCGAATAATGCTCAAACATGCGCTCTCGGCCGACGCAGGAATTGGCATATTCGCCGGGCGGGTTGAGGTCGAGGTCCTCGCGAGCGCCCTGGCCTGCAATGTCGACGAACGGATAGACGCAAGCCGTCGAGAAAGCGGTGATACGCGACTGCGCGAACGCCTCGGCGATGATCGCCGGCACCTCTACGTTCATCGCCCAGGTGAGCGACTGGTTGCCGGCCGAGCCGAACTTGCGGCCGGCCATGAAGACAACGTTGGCGGTCTTCTCAAGACGGTTGACTGCGGCGCGGTCGAGCAGGTCGCATTCGACCGTCTCGATGTCCCAGCCATGCAGCTTCTCCTTGAGGCCGGCTTCGGAGAAGCGAGCGACGCCGATGACGCGCTTGCTAGGGGCGGCGCGCTTGGCCATGCGGGCCAGCGTCGGGCCCATCTTGCCGCCGACACCTAGAATGGTGATGTCGCCGTCGAGCGCGGCAAATGTCTCAATCAGTTTCTGGCTTGGACGTGACAGGAGCTCATCGAGTTCTTCTTCGTTGCGGATTTCTGAGGGCAATGAATTCATTCTGGCGGTTCCCTTAAGCGTCAGACTGCTCGTTGGTGTTGAGCATCGCGAAGGACCAGTCCTGCGGGGCGATGCGTTGGTCGAGGTCGGGCGTCACGGAGGAGCCCAGACCCGGCTGATCGAGTGAAGCGATAGAGAGCGCACCGTCGCGGATGGCGAGTTGGATGCGTTGGCCCATGCGCTCGTAGAGATCGGGATGTGCGACCAGTGCCGCCTCCGCCTCGCCAGCCGGCAGATGGTCGAGGCCGCGGAAATAGTGATGGCCATTGCGCTCGACATGGCTGATGCCGAGCGCGGCGACGACGGCAAGGTCGGCCTGCAATGACACGGTGGGCAGGCAGGTGAGGTCTTCGGCCGACTGGAAATAGCTGCCGGGTTTGCCGGCCAGCCCGCTGTGGCGGGCGGCCAGCATAGCGTTCAGCACCGAGCGGATGATGCCCTTGCAATTCTTGTGGCTGACGCCGTGATAGCCGAGATCGATCGCCTCGCGATAGGCGCTCGTCCAGCCATCCGCCTCATCGATAAGCAGCGGAAGCCCCACGGTTTCGAGCGCTTGTCTGTCCAGCGGGCCGGCGAGCGCGACCGAGCGCTCCAGCGGCTGCTCAACGAACAGCGTCGATTTGTAGAGTGCGTCGAGCGACGGGCGCGAGCGGATCGCCTCCATGAGTGCGGCGAAATCCTCGAGGCGCTTGTACTGCTCGTTGCCATCGAGCGTCGCCTTGACCTGATGGCCGCTGGTGGCAAGCAGGGATGCGATGGCGTCGAGCCGGGCGATGTCGGTATCGAGACTGCCGCCCACCTTGATCTTCAGGTAGCGGATGCCGTCCTGGCGCAGATAATCTTCGAGCGTCTCCGGCAGGCCGTCGCCGACCGCCTCGAACGGATCGGACGCGGTAAGCGGATCGACCATGCCGATGGTGTGACGCAGGTCGAGCTTCGTCAGCGGAGCTGCGGGCAACGCGTCGTCAATGCGCATCGCGCCAAGTTCGGGGAAGATGTCTGCCGGGCGCAGCCCGAGCGCGTCCTGCGTCAGCATAGCGCCGAAGCCGAGACCTAGCGCCTTGCCGACGGCGTCGATCATCGCACGCTCGATCATCGACACGCCGAAGGATGCGCCGAGGCGATTGAACCCGCCTTCTACCGAGGCGCTATCCACGGCGACGTCGAGCTGACGCCACAGTTCGAAGGGTGTCGCTTCAGGCAGGTCACGGGCAAAGTCAGCTGCAAGCTGAACCACCCAGAGAAGATCGGCGACATTGTCTGCCGGCGTCTTTTCGGGGCGTTTGTCGAACCATTTGTAGGCGAGCAGGTCAGACGAATAGCCGACCGTGCGGCTTCCGTTGACGGTCATTTCCAGTTCCAGCGTCAGCGAGACGACGGCTTCCATGGTGACGACGCCAAAGCGGAACGGCATGCGTGCGAACGCATTGTCAACGCCGAGCCGGACCTCGCCGAGTTTCACTTTCGGTGCAGTCATGGGCGTGTCTCCAAAGTCTCGATGATGCCGCGCAGGTAGCCGATGGCGCGCGCGGCGGCGGCGGGGCCATCGGGATGATAGTCGAACGGCTCGACGCCGATGACACCGTCATAGCCCATCTCGGTGAGCGCGCGCAGGATCGGCGCGAAGCGACGGTCGCCCTGGCCGGGGCCGCGCATGTTGTCGTCGTTGAAATGGATGTGGCCGATGCGGCCGGATGGCAGGAACCTGCGGATCACCGCGTCTGGCTCCTCGCTTTCTCCACCCCACGCGGCGAGCGTGTCGATCATCGTTGCAAACGACGGCGAGTTGACCTCCTCAACGAGTTTAAGCGCTTCGTGGACGTTGGTGACGAAGTTGGTCATTCCAGGAGAGAGGGGCTCGATGCAATAGGTGACGCCGCAATTTTGCGCGTGTCCAGCCGCTCTACGCAGCAGGGCACGCGCATTTTCGCGCGCGCGCTCCGGGTTAGCGGCATGGGCAAGCGAGCGCTGGTTGGGGGAGCCGTGAACGATCACCTTGCCGCCGAGATCGGCGCAGAGATCGACCATCGCAACCATATGGTCGCCGGTGCGGCGGTGGGTTTCGGGGTCGTCGCTGGTGAGCGACAGACCGGCCGGCACGTTCAGCAACCAGTGCAGGCCAGTAATGAGGATGCCTTCGCGTTCCGCCGTCTGGCGGAAACTTGCTCGCTGCACCGCTGTCAGGCTTGCGGGATCATCCGAAAGCGTGAACGGGGCGATCTCCAGCCCATCATAGCCCAAGGCTGCCGCCAGAGCGCATTGGCGCTCGAACGGCAGTTGCGCGACGACCTCATTGCAGAGCGCGATCTGAAACCTGCTCATCCGGGAAGCCTGACGAGGAAGATTTCGACGAAGACGAAGCGGATGACGAAGGACGAAGCCAGCGCCAGCACGAGAGCTCCGGCACACAGCGGCATGATTGTCAGCTTTCTCTCCCGGTTGAGCAGTTCGGCACCTACCGTGAACACGAAGATGAACAGCGTCGTGGCTAACAGGAACGGCATTCTGCCGAACAGGAGAAAGCCGTAGATCGCTACGGTGATCAGCGTGAACAGCATGCGAGTAGCGCTGCCGGACGGCCAGTTGAGGATAGGCAGCGGCGTGACGCCGCCACGACCCGCCATGGCGCGAATGATCAGGACGATGCCCAGCACTGCCAGGACCGTGCAGACCATGCCCGGTGTCAACCCCGGCACGGTGAACGGATCGGCGTTGCGATTTTCAAAG
Organism: Aerobium aerolatum; assembly: GCA_040391705.1. Classification (GTDB taxonomy): domain Bacteria; phylum Pseudomonadota; class Alphaproteobacteria; order Rhizobiales; family Rhizobiaceae; genus Aerobium; species Aerobium aerolatum_A. The sequence continues at coordinate 4,335 of JBEBXE010000024.1, read as the reverse complement.
CGCGGCATGCGCAGCGATTCGACCAGGCCGGCAATACCGATGGCGGTGACGACGAGCCCACCCAGGGCATCGGTGACGAGCGGACGAGAGTGGTTCATCCTTCAATCCTGACAGTTTCGCGGGCTTGGTGGGCCAGCGCGGTTTCGATGGCCGCAAGTGTCGCGGCGATTTCCAGCGCGCCTTGCGGCGCGTCGCACATGACGGGCGCACCGGTGCGCACCGCGTTGACGAAAAGGCTGAAGCTCTTCGCCAGAAGCGCCTCCGGCGTTGCGCCCAGCGCAACCTGTGAAGAGACCGTCTGAGGCTTTACATCGTAGCCGCCGGCATGGCGCACGTAGGAAACTTTCGAGAGCGTCAGGCGGTTGGTATTGAAGTCGATGGCGATGTTACCGGCTCGACCGATGAGCGTAAGGCGTTTGGTGGTGACCGCGCCCGGCATGAACGCGTCCTCGCTCTCGCCGGCGGCCAGCACGCCGAGACGAAGCCGGCCCTTCACCGCGTTCGCAAAGCCGAGTTCGATGACGATGTCGTCGGCGACGTGGGGGGCGATCAGGTTCCAGGAGTGCGCCTCGACCTCGACGGCGGAGGCGCTGGCAAGATGGCGCATCAGATCGAGGAAATGCACGCCGTCATTTTCGACCAGCGAGGAATCCGCCCGCATGCGTTTCCAGCCGGAGAAATCGCCATCCATGGCCAGCAGGCCGCCGATTTCGTCAGCGGCGAGCAGGCGCCGGGCTTCCGATACCAGCGGATGCACCCGCAGCACGAACCCGATCTGCACTGGGAGGGTGCCTGCGGCGTCGATGATCTGCTGTGCCTCAGCGGTGGTTTTCACCGCTGGCTTTTCGATCATCACTGGCTTGCCGGCGTCCAGCGCCATCAACGCCAGAGGCAGGTGACAGGCGGGTGGCGCGACAACGTCGACGATGTCGGCACGATCCAATAGGGTTGCCGGATCGGCTGCCAAGCAGTCCACCGAAATGCCGATCTGGCTGGCTCGATCCCGTGCCGATTGCGATGGATCGGCCACCATTAGCGCGATGCCGGGGTCTAGCCGTCGCCATGCCTTGGCATGCTGCTCGCCGAACGCGCCGAAGCCACAGATGAGGACAGCCTCAGCCATCGCTGTTTTCCCGCACCGGAGACGAGGTTCGCGACACAGCGGTGCGGATCGCACGTTGCACCGGTGGCAGCGACAGCAGGAAGATCATCAACACGAGACCGGCGATCACCATGCTGATCGGCCGCGACACGAACTGCAACGGGTCGCCCTGGCTGATCGACAGGCTGCGACGCAGATTGTTGTCGAGGATCGGACCTAGCACGACGCCGAGGATCATCGGTGCGACGGGGAACCCGGTTTCGCGCATCATGAACCCGATCAAGCCGAAGCCGATCATCACCCAGACGTCGAAGATGCGGCCGGAAATTGCGAACGAGCCGACGACGCACAGCACGAAGATCGTGGCCATCAACCATTCGCGGCGGATCTTCAGCACGTAGAGCAGTGGGCGGGTCAGCAGCAGGCCGAGAACCAGCATGGCGCAGCTCGCCCAGAACACCATTGCAACGACCGAATAGAAGAAGTCGGCCTGGGTGATCATGATCAACGGACCCGGGCGCAGGCCGTGGATAACCATGGCTGCCAGCAGAACGGCGGCCGGGGCAGATCCGGGAATAGCAAGCGTGAGCACCGGGATGAGGGCGCCGGGAACGGCGGCGTTGTTGCCGGTTTCAGCGGCGAGCAGACCCTCGGTGGAGCCTCTGCCGAATTCCTCGGGTGTCTTGGAAGCGCGTTTGGCGGCGGCGTAGGAAACCCAGGCGCCCATGTCTTCGCCAACGCCCGGCACGACGCCCATGAACGTGCCGATGATGCCGGAGCGCAACCACGTCTTGGTATATTTGACCGACGACAAGGCGGCGCTGAGAACGCCACCGACCTTCGAAGCAATCAGCTGGGTCGCTTCCTGGCGCATGACAACGAAGACTTCAGCGCAGCCAAATGCCCCGACAAGCACCGGCAGCAGACCAAAGCCGCCTTCGAGTGCCGGAACGCCGTAGGAAAAGCGTGCGTAGGCATGCAGGCTTTCCTGCCCGACCATCGCGACCAGCAGGCCGAAGAAGCCCGCGATCCAGCCCTTGAGCGGGTCGTCCATAGCGGTAAGCTGGCCGCACAGCACAACGCCAAATACAGCGAGCCAGAAGAATTCGAAAGAGGTGAAGTCGAGCGCGAATTCGGCGAGCCATGGAGCGATGATCGCGAGGCCCAGCATCCCGACGATAGAACCGAGGAACGAGCCGGTTGTGGCAATCGACATCGCTTCGCCCGCGCGGCCTTGCTTGGCAAGCGGGAAACCGTCCAGCACCGAGGCAGCGTTCGCCGGGGTGCCGGGAATGTTGAGCAAGATCGCGGTGCGACCGCCGCCATAGATTGCGCCGATATAGACACTAACCAGCACAAGGATCGCCGTGTTGGGCTGCATAGTGAAGGTGAGAGTGGTGACAAGTGCAACGCCAAGCGTCGCCGTCAGTCCCGGTATCATGCCGATGACGATGCCGAGCAACGTCGCCCAGACGACCACAAAAATGTCGGCGGAGAGACCGATCGCCACCACTGCATTCAGAAAATGAAAAAGACCGTCCATAAGGCTACCCGGGTTGCCAAGCACTCACCATAAGAACCTCCGGGAGTTGCATCCCGGAGGTCGCTCGTGCGTTTCAGATCATTCCGGCTTCGGAATGCCGAACTTGCTCGGATCGTTCGGCGCTGCGCCACTTTCGAACTGCTGCCAGACGTTGATCGACAGGTACGGGGTGGCCGCCGCGACTGCCTCGTCGCCGAAGGTCGCGTTGAACAGCGCGCCGCGCTCAGCAGCGTGCTTCTTGAGCACTTCGTTGTCGCGGATCTGTTCGCTCCAGACCTTATCCATGGCGTCGAGCACTTCCTGTGGCGCGTCGGCCGGTAGGTAGATTCCGAAATAGTTAGGTGCGCTCTTCACGTTGGGCAGCCACTGGGTGACCGGTGGCACGGTGCCGAAGCCGTCGAGCTCCAGCGGCTGATCGGCGATGACGGCCAGCGGACGCAGGCGGCCGGCGCGGATCATGTCGACCTGCTCGGTGGCGGTTGCAGCGGTGAACTGGGTTTCGCCCGAAACGGTCGAGATCACGGCAGGGTTGCCGCCTTCATAGACGATCTGGCGGTAGTTGATCTTCGCCGCCTTCTCCAGCGTCTGCATGCTGATGGCAGTGGCTGACGAAAGGCCGCCCGAGGATACGGTGATCGGCGTGCTCGAGGTTTTCAGGGCTTCGAGAAGCTGGCCGAAATCCTGCCATTCGCTGTTTACCGGAACCGAAATCAGGCCCGGATTGGCAACGTGGAGATAGGCGCGCCAGTCCGAAAGCTGCGCGTCGAGCGTGCCCAATACCGGATAGGCGCCGAGATCTGCGGCAGCGCCGGCGGCAATCGTCATGCCGTCATGCGGTGCTTCCCAAGCGGCGCGGGTGCCGACAGAGCCGGACGCGCCAGGCTGGTTGAGAATCACGAAGTTCTGGCCAAAGGCCTTGGTCAATTCGCCTGCTACGACGCGGGTTACCGTATCGGTGGAACCGCCTGCTGCCCACGGGACGATGATGGTCACTGGCTCTGCTGGCTTCCACTCCTGCGCGGCGGCTGAATAAGAAATCGTCATGGCTGCCGTAGCAACCACGTATGCGAGACACTTAATACCCATTTTTTTTGTTCCCCTAACTAACCAAATGGTTAGATAATCAGATGTCGGAAAACGTTACCTGTCAAGGGGTGAATTAGCCCCTCAAAACGCCAGGACATGCTTCCCTAATTATTGGGGATTGATGATCACCTCCGGCCAAGATGAAGCTCCGTGCGCACCGGTCCTCACAAACACGCCGGCGTTTGTCGCCATTTTTAGTCAGGGTTTCGGCATACCGTTTGACCGTTAGGCCACCTTTCCAGTCCACTCACACAGACATCGTCGGCCTGAAAAAATACCCTCCCGGTCGGGCGGGTCTCTGATCATCGGCCGACGGCAACGCAGCCATGTCGAACGCGCTGCAATGGCTTGCGCTGACGGGATGCACCACACGGGTACGGGGCGTCGCCGGTTCAAACCGCAGCAGACCCGCTGGGAAGACCGGCAAGGGATAGTCACAGAAACCAGCATGAAGATGGAAACGCCGCCTGTTTAACCGTGTCCTATGACCTTATGACTTGCAGCACTGAGACGGACGCTCAGCCGCCGGTGCAGGCAGACGGCACGGCGCGGCCAACGCCCCACGATAGGTGCCCCTGTATAATGGTCAGCGTCCACTGGCCGT
>JBEBXE010000023.1:0-19530 GCA_040391705.1 Aerobium aerolatum | reverse complement strand
TCAGCGCCCGCGAGGCCTTCCTTCATGGTGTTGAAGACTTCGACGCTCATGTCGCGAATGCCGGACGGCAGCAGCGTGGAGGGCGCGACGACGCGCACCCGTGCGCCAAGGGCGTTGAGAAGGATGATGTTGGAGCGTGCGACCCGCGAATGAAGCACGTCGCCGCAGATCGCGACGGTCAGCCCGCCGATACGCCCGCGGGCGCGGCGGATCGTTAGCGCGTCGAGCAGCGCCTGCGTCGGATGTTCATGCGCACCGTCGCCGGCATTGACCACCGCGCAGTCGACTTTCTGCGCCAGTTGCGCGGCGGCACCAGCCGAGGCGTGGCGAATGATGAGGATGTCGGGCCGCATGGCGTTGAGCGTCATCGCCGTGTCGATGAGCGTTTCGCCCTTCTTCACCGACGACGAGGCGACCGACATGTTCATCACATCCGCGCCCAGCCGTTTACCGGCCAGCTCGAACGACGCTTGCGTGCGGGTCGAGGATTCGTAAAAAAGGTTGATCTGGGTGCGTCCGCGCAGGCTCGTGGTCTTCTTTTCAAACTGGCGTGAAATGGCCACCGCGTCATTGGCGCGGTCGAGCAGCATTTCGATGTCCAGCGGAGAAAGACCCTTGATGCCCAGCAGGTGGCGGTGGGGGAAAAGCGGGAGGGGCTGTGGCTTGGTCATATCAAAGCCGTGCTATAGGCAAGGGTGATGTTCGTCGCAAGCGGCGTTGCGTAGTTGTGCCGGTTTTTCCTCGCATGCGTACGCCTTTTGCCTATAACACTGACCCACGGAACGCGACACCTCAGGAGTGCCGGCTTTGACGCACGAAGTTTTGAACCAGAGCCCGCTCTTGAATGGCAACAGCGCATGGCGTGCGGACCCGCTTCTGGTTCAACTGGCCGAATCATGCCCCGACCCGATCCGTCGCGAGTTCGACCAGCTCGGGCGCTATGTGCGCTCGTCCGAAGCGCAGGAACTGGCCCGACTGGCCAACACCGAGACGCCGAAGCTCAAAACTCACGACCGGCAGGGCAACCGTGTCGACCTGGTGGAATATCATCCATCCTATCACGCCTTGATGCGCCGTTCGATCGCTGTCGGCCTGCATGCGTCGGCATGGGAGAATAATCCGGCCGAAGCCGGCAAACGCCACCAGATTCGCGCCATGCGCTTCTACCTGACGGCGCAGCTCGAATGCGGGCATCTGTGCCCGATCACCATGACCAGCGCATCGCTGGCCGCGCTGATGTCCAGTCCAAAACTGTTTCGCGAATGGGCGCCGCGCGTCACCACGCGCAAATACGATCAGTCGCAGAAGCCGCCGGTGCAGAAGAACGGCCTGACCATCGGCATGGGTATGACCGAAAAGCAGGGCGGCACCGACGTCCAGACCAACACGTCGCGTGCCGAGCGGGTCGGCAACGGTTTTTATCGTCTTACCGGCCACAAATGGTTCATGTCAGCGCCGATGTCGGACGCGTTCCTGATGCTGGCGCAGGCCAATGAGGGCCTGTCGTGCTTTCTGGTGCCGCGCATTCTCGGCGACGGCAGCCACAACGGCCTGCATTTCCAGCGCCTCAAGGACAAGCTCGGCAACCGCTCCAATGCGTCGTCTGAAGTCGAATTCAGCGGGTCGATTGCCGAAATGGTCGGCGAGCCGGGCTCGGGCGTCAAGACCATCATGGATATGGTGACGCTGACGCGTCTCGACTGCGCGGTCGCCAATGCCGGCCTGATGCGCGCAGCGATGAGCGAAGCGGTGCATCACACCCGCCACCGCAAGGTGTTCGGCAAGGCGCTGTATGACCAACCGCTGATGCAGCGCGTGCTGGCCGACATGGCACTCGACGTTGCCGGTGCCACGGCGCTGTCGATCCGGCTGGCGCGTTCGTTCGACGAAGCGGCCAATTCGACCGGCGAAGCGGCGTTTGCGCGCTCGATGACGCCGGTGGTCAAATACTGGGTCTGCAAGATCGCCCCGTCGCTGGTCTACGAGGCGATGGAGTGCCTCGGCGGCAATGGCTATGTCGAGGAAGGTCCGCTGGCACGCTATTATCGCGAGGCACCGGTCAATGCGATCTGGGAAGGCTCCGGCAACGTCATGGCGCTGGACGTGTTGCGCGTGCTGCGCCGCGCCCCGCAACTGTTCGACGACGTGCTGATTGGCATTGCGCGCGATCTCGGGCCGGCCGGCAAGGGAACGTTGGGCGTGCTGCGCGCCGCATTGCAGGTGGCAAGCTCGGACGAAGGCTCTGCCCGTCTGCTGACCGAACAGCTGGCGATTGCGGCGGCAGCGGCCGAATTGCGGCGGCTGGGGGCAGGGCAGATCGCCGATGCGTTCGTCGAATCCCGGCTGGCCGGGCAATGGCGCTCGACCTACGGCATGCTCGATGCGCGCCACGACGCGCGCATGATCCTCGACACGCTCTATCCGGATCTCAACTGAGCGCGACGAGCGTCAGCACCAGCGGGATGGTGAAGAACGACAGGCCGGTCTGCAAGGTTGTGACGGTGGCGTAAAGCTGCGCGTCGCCACCAAGCTGGCGGGCCAGCAGATAGCCGTTCATCGCAGTCGGCACCGCCGCGCACAGCGCCAGATAGGCCAGTTGCTCGCCGCGAATCCCGAACGTCATGGCGATGCCGACGAGGATCAGCGGAAACACCAGCAGTTTCATCACCACCGGCAGCCAGACGGCAAAGCGCAGCGTCGTCAGGTCGCCGGGCCGCAGGCTGGCACCGATCGTCATCAGGCCAAGCCCCAGTGCCGCATTGCCGATCAGCTTGAGGGTTTCGTTCAGCGGCTGGTACAGCCCGAACGGCAGGAAGCGCAGGATCAGTGCCGCCATCACCGCCAGCACCAGCGGATTGAGCGCCACCTTGATCAGCGTCTTGCCCAGGCTCGCCTCGCGGTTGGCAAACCGCATCACCACGAAAATCACCGCGACGTTGATCGGCACGATGATCACCGCCATCGCCAGCGCGACGACGGCTGCACCTTCCGGCGCGAAAATCTTCTGGGCGATCGGTAGCGCGATGAACCCGTTCCAGCGGATCGAGGTCTGGTAGATCGACGAATATTCGCTGTGCGCGATCAGTCCTGTCGGCCGCAGCAACGGCCAGAGCAGGGCGGTCAGCGCCATCATCAGGCCGATGCTGACCAGCAGCGCCAGCAGCATCGCATCGAGCTTCAGCCCGGAAAAATTGGCATTGTAGATCGTTACGAACAGCAGCGACGGGTAGAGAAACCAGTAGCTCAGCTGCTCCATGCCCGGCCATGCCGCTTCGGCAATGATCGGAAGCCGACGCAGCACGAAGCCGGCGCCGATGAGCAGGAAGACGGGCAGGACGCTTTCGAAGATGACGATCATGGGAGCTTCTGCAATGCACGGGAGGTCCCGCATAGGGGCGTGCGCCATGGCTGTAAAGCCGGGCCGGGTCGCCACCGCCCCGTAACGGTTGGCGCAGACCACGCGCCGGGGCGGGCTGCACCTCCGTCAGCGCTGCGCCGTTAACCTTAATGAATGGTTTACGTTGCCGGTAAAGTTAACGAGGTTCACTGTCGGATTCACAACAAATCACGTTGGCACCGATTCCCGGCTCTGGCCCCGAACGCGCCTTGCCCTGAACCGGACCCGAACGGAGACACGTCCATGCGCTACATCCTGATCTTCTGGGGAGTGCCCATGGGAATCTTCTGGGGCTGGTACTTTCTGTCCTACAACGACATCAATTTCGGCCTGCTGTTCTTCAGCCGGCTGGTGCATGATTTCGCGTTCGAGTTTTACGGCAACATCCTCGGCATCGAGCCGTCGACGATTCCGCCGATGGTGGCGCGGGCCAGTGTCATCGACACCTGCCTGATCTTTTCGATCTATGCGTTTCGCAAACGCCGCCAGATCATCGCATGGTGGCGCGACCGGCAGGCGTCGCGTGGGGACGTCATGTCCGGCGCAGGCCCCGAATTCGGTCGAGCGCCCCCTGCAGAATGAAGGCTGCGGCGGCCGAATCGATCCGGTCCCCGCGCTTCTTGCGCGACACGTCCATGGAAATCAGCACCCGCTCGGCAGCCACCGTCGACAGCCGCTCGTCCCAGTAGACGAAGGGCACGTCGGTCAGTTTCTCCATGTTGCGCACAAAGGCGCGGGTCGCCTGTGCGCGCGGCCCTTCCGAACCGTCCATGTTGACCGGCAGGCCGATGATCGCCGCCGCTACCTTGTCCTTGGCAAAGGCTGCCAGCAGCATCTGGGCGTCGAGTGTGAACTTCTTGCGCAGGATCACCTGGCGCGGATGGGAGAAGGACAGGCCGGAATCGGATACGGCAAGCCCAATGGTCTTGGTGCCAAGATCCAGCCCCGCCACGATCGCGCCTTTCTCCAGTCGTTCCGACAATTCATTGATGTCGATCGTCGCCATTGTCCGAACCCTCTTGGACTTGTGTCGCCGGGGTTCTATCGTTCCCCACCATCAAAAGCGAGGACAAGAGGATTCCCATGAAACTGACCTGGTTCGGCCATTCCGCCTTTCGCGTTGAAGCTGCCGGCGCAAACATCCTGATCGACCCGTTCCTGTCCGGCAATCCTTCGTGGGGCAAGGGCTGGGAAGAAGTCGCCGACGGCGTGACCCATGTGCTTTTGACCCACGGCCATAACGATCACATCGGCGATACGCTGGCGATTGTGAAGAAAACCGGCGCCATGCTGGTGGCAAATCCGGAGATTTGCGATTTTCTTGGCAAGCAGGGGGCGGAAAAGCTCAACATGGGCAACCATGGCGGCACCGTCGATTGCGGCGGCTTCACCACCACCTTCGTCAACGCCGCGCATTCGTCGAGCTTTTCGAAGCAGGATGGCAATGTCTATCTTGGCAACCCGCACGGGCTGGTGCTGCATTTCCCCGACGACAAGACGCTGTATCACATGGGCGATACCGACATTTTCTCGGATATGGCGCTGATCAACGAGTTGCACGCGCCCGACATCGGCCTCGTCCCGGTCGGCGACCGCTTCACGATGGGCGGGGCAGTGGCGGCTTTGGCCTGCCAGCGCTACTTCAAGTTCGAGGCCGTGGTGCCGTGCCATTTCGGCACGTTCGGGCTGCTCGACCCGACCGCCGAGAAGTTCATCGACGGCATGGAAGGCTCCGGCACCAAGGTTCTCGTGCCCGCCATCGGCGAGGCTTTTGAGATTTGAACGCTGATGGGATATCCTAAAAACCCGTGATCGATGTTGCGCTGTACCGGACACGCCGGTATAGCGCCTGTATCGATTTCCCAGCATTTGCCGGAGCATCCAATGTCCGTCGATACCGACACCGTGAAGCGTGTGGCGCGCCTTGCCCGCATTGCCGTGACCGAAGAACAAGCCAGCCAGATGACTGGCGAGCTGAATGTGATTCTCGGTTTTGTCGCGCAACTGAGCGAGGTCGACGTCTCGGGCGTTGAGCCGATGACGTCGGTCATCCCGTTCAAGATGCGCCAGCGCGCCGATGGCGTGACCGATGGCGGCAAGGCTGCCGATGTCGTTGCCAACGCGCCCGCCACCGAAGACAATTTCTTCCTCGTCCCGAAGGTCGTGGAGTAGTCCATGATCGTCGGTGATGCGGCCGCACACGCCGTTGGCCATTCGCGAATTTACGAAAAGAAGCTTTCCTGATGACCGATCTGACCAAACTCACGATTTCGCAGGCTCGTGAAAAACTGCGCGCGAAGGAAATCTCGGCATTGGAGCTCACCGATGCCTATCTCGCTGCCATCGACGCCACCAACGGGGCCCTGAATGCGTTTGTCGCGGTGACCCACGACAAGGCGCGCGACATGGCCAAAGCGTCCGACGGCCGCCTCGCGACCGGCACTGCCGGGGCGCTGGAAGGCATTCCGCTCGGCATCAAGGATCTGTTTGCCACCGAAGGCGTCCACACCCAGGCCTGCAGCCACATTCTCGACGGCTTCAAGCCGCGCTACGAATCGACCGTCACCGCCAATCTGTGGGCTGACGGCGCAGTGATGCTCGGCAAGCTCAACATGGACGAATTCGCCATGGGCTCGTCCAACGAGTCATCTTATTATGGCCCCGTCACCAACCCGTGGCGCGCCAACGGCTCGGACGTCGCTCTGGTCGCAGGCGGCTCGTCCGGCGGTTCGGCTGCAGCCGTGTCGGGGTTCCTGTGCGCCGGCGCCACCGCAACCGACACTGGTGGCTCCATCCGTCAGCCCGCAGCCTTCACCGGCACCGTCGGCATCAAGCCGACTTATGGCCGCTGCTCGCGCTGGGGCACCGTGGCGTTTGCCTCGTCGCTCGATCAGGCAGGCTCGATCACCCGCGACGTGCGCGACGCCGCAATCATGCTGAAGTCGATGGCCTCGGTCGATCTCAAGGACACCACCTCGGTCGACCTGCCGGTGCCGGACTACGAGGCCGCACTCGGCCAGTCGATCAAGGGCCTGCGCATCGGCGTGCCGAAGGAATACCGCGTCGACGGCATGTCCGACGAGATTGAAGCGCTGTGGCAGCAGGGCCTGGCCTGGCTCAGGGATGCCGGCGCGGAAATCGTCGAGATCTCGCTGCCGCACACCAAATATGCGCTGCCGGCCTACTACATCGTCGCGCCCGCCGAAGCCTCGTCCAACCTGGCGCGCTACGATGGCGTGCGCTACGGCCTGCGGGTTCCGGGCAACGACATCACCGACATGTACGAAAAGACCCGTGCCGAAGGTTTCGGCATGGAGGTCAAGCGCCGCATCCTGATCGGCACCTACGTGCTGTCGGCCGGCTACTACGACGCCTATTACGTCCAGGCGCAGAAGGTCCGCACGCTGATCAAGAAGGATTTCGACGACGCGTTCCACGCTGGCGTCGATGCGATCCTGACGCCGGCGACCCCGTCTGCGGCTTTCGGCATTGCCGATGCCGAACTGGCGGCCGATCCGGTGAAAATGTACCTGAACGACGTCTTCACCGTGACGGTCAACATGGCGGGCCTGCCGGCAATCGCCATTCCGGCCGGGCTCGACTCCAAGGGGCTGCCGCTCGGCCTCCAGTTGATCGGACGACCGTTCGAAGAAGAAACCCTGTTCCGCGCTTCGCACGTTATCGAACAGGCCGCTGGCCGGTTCCAGCCGACGAAGTGGTGGTAGGCTGATCAATTCGTCCTTTGAGGCTCATACCTCAGGATGAAGACGAGTTTGATCGAGCCCACAAATCGTGGGCTCGATCACCAGCAGACCTCATCTTGAGGTGCGAGCGCAGCGCGCCTCGCAGGACGCACCACGCACCATTTTCCTAGCGGAGGTTGCATGTTCTTCACCCTCTCCAAGATTTTCTGGATCGTTGCCCAGCCGATCAATTTGATCGGCATTCTGGCGTTTCTCGGCATCGTCGCGGCCCTGTTCAGGCTCCGCAAGACCGGGCTGTTTCTTGCCATATCCGGCTTTCTCGTGCTGGCGCTCGGCGCGTGGACCAGTGTCGGCGCGCTGCTGCTGCATCCGCTGGAAGACCATTTTGCGCGTCCCGACCCCGCGCCGCAGCAGGTGGCGGGCATCATTGTCCTTGGCGGTGGCTTTGAAGGCGCGGTGAATCTGGCGCGCGGCGGCTATGAGCTCAACGCCAGCGGTGATCGCTATGTCGAAACCGCCATTCTGGCGCGCCGCTATCCGCAAGCCCGCATCGTGGTCACAGGCGGCACCGGCACGCTGGTGCTGGAGGGCGAGGGCGATGGCGACACCGCCCCGCGTCTGCTGACCGCGCTCGGCATCGCGCCGGAGCGGCTGGTGCTGGAAAACCAGTCGCGCAACACCTACGAAAATGCTCAGTTCAGTCGTGCGATGGTCGAGCCGCAGCCGGGCGAGGTCTGGTTGCTGGTCACCTCGGCATTCCACATGCCGCGCTCGATCGGCTTGTTCCGCAAGGCCGGCTTCGACGTCACGCCATGGCCGGCCGACTACCGGACTGCCGGCACGGAGACGCTGGGGCCTGCCCAAGACAACGTCGCGGACTCGCTGCAGAACCTGTCGCTTGCCATCCGCGAATGGCTCGGACTCATCGCTTATCGCCTGAGCGGGCGCATCGACAGCATCCTACCCGCGCATCGCTGAGCCGAAATGCGCGTTAACCGTGCATAAACCATGCCTTGTTTCCGCCCCGGATGTTGATGAAACGTAACCGGAGTGCTTCAATTAAATATCTGATTTTATTGAAGAGCTTTCAGACCTGCCTGTTGCATGAGCAGCGTGTGAACACCGTTTGGCCATTTTGTGCATTGCGATTGCCATCAAGGAGGGCTATCTAGCCGCCAGACGGGTGGGACCGTCGCGGCACAACGACGTCGCAAACGGGGCAATCTACGGAACAGGAAAGATATGGACGAAAGCGTTCAGAGAACCTGCTGGGGCGTAACCGCCAAGGCAGTGATAGGGTTCGCGGGAATCATTCTTCTAGCTTGGCTTTTCAGCGGCACCGCAAAGGCGGCCGCCATGATGGTCACCTAGACCTACCATAGAGCAAAGGAATTCATGAAGGCGCGGCTTGGTCCGCGCCTTTTCCTTTACCGCCTTGAAACATTGAAGCTGGCTGATCATGTGATAGTGGTGTGCCTCTTGCGTCGGCCAGCCCAAAGGCTGAAACATGCAAGCGCAATCACAGGAGCCTGTCCGCTTTCATGTTTCTTTCCGTCTTCGACCTTTTCAAGATCGGCATCGGTCCGTCGTCCTCTCACACCATGGGGCCGATGACGGCGGCTGTCCGCTTCCTGGACGAACTTTTAGGCGACGACTGGCCGCGCACGACAGGCGCGACGGTGGACAGGATCGCCGTCAGCCTGCATGGCTCGCTGGCCTACACCGGCATCGGCCACGGCACCGACCGCGCCGTGGTGCTCGGCCTGACCGGCCTGACGCCGATCACCGTCGATCCCGACACCGCCGAGACAGTTCTTGCCGCGATCGAGCGCGACAAGCGCATCCAGCCGGCCAAACATCCCAGCTACCGCTTCGATCCGAAAACCGATCTGGTGTTCGACAGGAAGACGCCGCTGCCCGGCCACGCCAATGGCATGGCGTTCTCGGCCTTCGACGCCGACGACAGGCTGTTGTTGCGCCGGATCTATTATTCGATCGGCGGCGGTTTCGTGGTCTCCGACGACGAGTTGCAGCGCATGAAGGCGGAAGGCCCGCTGCGCGAGCCCGGCGGCAAGCGCGTGCCGTATCCGTTCACCAACGCCAAAGAGATGCTGGAGATGGCCGGGCGCAGTGGCCTATCCATCGCCGCGATGAAGCGCGCCAACGAAGAAAAGCATATGAGCCGCGCCGACCTCGATGCCGGTCTCGACCGCATCTGGCAGGCGATGCTGGCTTGTATCGAGCGCGGCCTGTCGCAGGAGGGCATCATGCCCGGCGGTCTCAAGGTCAAGCGCCGGGCGCGCCAGCTGCACGACAAGCTGCAGGACGACTGGGCGCGCAACCGCCCGAACCCGCTGCTCGCCAACGACTGGCTGTCGATCTACGCGATGGCGGTCAACGAGGAGAACGCAGCCGGCGGCCGCGTCGTCACCGCGCCGACCAACGGTGCGGCGGGCGTCGTTCCGGCGGTGCTGCGCTACTGGCTGCATTTTCATGTCGAGGCTGACAACGACTCGATCCATGATTTTCTGCTGACGGCAGCTGCCATCGGCGGCATCATCAAGCACAACGCCTCGATCTCCGGCGCTGAAGTCGGCTGCCAGGGTGAGGTCGGCTCGGCCTCGTCGATGGCTGCGGCCGGTTTGTGCGCCGTCATGGGCGGCACGCCGGAGCAGGTCGAAAACGCGGCCGAGATCGCGCTGGAGCACCATCTCGGCATGACCTGCGATCCCGTCGGCGGGCTGGTGCAGGTGCCATGCATCGAACGCAACGCGCTGGGCTCGGTCAAGGCAGTCACCGCCGCGTCGCTGGCGATCAAGGGCGACGGCACCCATTTCGTGCCGCTCGACGCCGCCATCGAGACGATGCGCCAGACCGGCATGGACATGAACGAACGCTACAAGGAAACCAGCCTCGGCGGCCTGGCGGTCAACGTGGTCGAATGCTGAGCTGTGGACAGGATGCGCTGCGCCTTCAAGACCGGCGTGGCAGCATCTAGGTTAGAAACATGGCCCTGAACCTCATCAAACTCTGCGTCGGCTGCGAAAGCATCGAGGATCTCGAAGGCTGGATCGCGCTCAAGCTCGACGAAAAGCGTCGCGCCGGCCAGCCGGTCGAGAGTTTCCACACCACGCGCATGGCTCCCAAGCGCGCCGAGGAATTGCTTGATGGCGGTTCGCTGTACTGGATCATCAAGGGCGGGGTTCAGTGCCGGCAGCGACTGCTGGAAGTTCGCCCGTTCGTCGATGCCGAAGGCATCGGGCGCTGCCGCCTCATCCTCGATCCGCAGGTGATCCGCACCGAGTGGCAGCCGCGCCGTCCGTTTCAGGGCTGGCGCTATCTGACGCCGGCCGATGCGCCGCCTGATCTGGCCGGCAGCGGCACCGAACAGGAGCTGCCGCTCAACCTGCGCAAGGAACTGGCCGAACTCGGTTTGCTTTAACCCGGTTCGGGCTTGCAAGCGCGCGGCTGCCGCCACATCTTCATTTCATGAGCAACGACAAGACACCGCCGCGTCTGCGAGACATCCCGACGCCAACGTCGCCCCGCTCCGAGACGAGCGCAATTGATGCGTTTGTGCGCCAGGCGAAGGCCATGGCGCAGCCCGCGTCGGGCGCGGGACGGTTGATTCTGGCGCTCGACGCCACCATGAGCCGGCAGCCAACCTGGGATCTCGCCTGTTCGCTGCAAAGCGAGATGTTCGACGCTGTTGGCAAAACCGGCGGCCTCGCCGTTCAGCTGGTGTATTTTCGCGGCTTCGGCGAATGCCGCGCGTCGCGTTTCGTCGCCGACACCGCAGCCCTCAAGGGCCTGATGACCCGGATCGATTGTCGTGGCGGCCACACCCAGATCGGCAAGGTGCTGTCGCATGTGCTGAAGGAAAACGAACGCGGCAAGGTCAATGCGGTCGTCTATATCGGCGATGCGATGGAGGAAGAGATCGACGAGCTTGCAGACAAGGCCGGGCAACTCGGCATGCGCGGCGTTCCGGTCTTCGTGTTTCAGGAAGGTCATGACAGCGCCGCCGAGGCGGCATTCCGCGAGATTGCGCGGCTGTCGAAGGGAGCATGGTTCCGCTTCGACGCCAATGCGGCCGCGACGCTGTCGCGCTTGCTGTCGGCTGTTGCGGTGTTTGCCACCGGCGGCATCAAGGCTCTGGAGGCGCGTGGGCGGCAGGAGGATCGGCTGATGCTGGAAAACCTGCGCCGTGGCGGCAGGGCATGATCGTGGTGTTCTATCTGGTCGCGCTGCTGCTGGTCATCAGCCTGCTCGGCATGCTTGTCGTGAAAACCGACGCCCACCGGCTCGCCAGCGGCTTGCGTCTGGCTGGGCCGGTCACAGTTGGCGTGGTCGGGGCAGGGTTGGCGCTGTTGGGCCGCATTGGGCTCGGCGGGATGCTGATATCTGCCGCGGTGGGCTGGCATCTGTCCAATGCCCGCAGACGGGCGGCGATGCCTACAGCTGGACGCCGGTCAAGCGTTCGTACGGCGGCGTTGGAGATGGAACTCGATCACGAGACCGGCGGCCTTGAAGGCATCGTTCTTGCCGGACGTTTTGAGGGCCGCGAACTGGCGCAACTCAGCCTTGCGGAATTGCGCGCTCTTGGGCTCGAGCTGTCTCAGGACGGCGAAAGCATCCAGCTACTCGAGACCTATCTTGACGGCCGGTTTCCCCAGTGGCGTGAGGACGCGCAGTCGGACAGTGGCTGGCGGCAGGGTAGCGCGCCAGCTTCTGGCGCCATGAGTAAGCAGGAGGCCTACCAGATCCTTGGTCTTGAAGCCGGGGCCGGTTCGGCGGAGATCCGCAAGGCGCATCGCCGCCTGATGCAGCGCCTGCACCCCGATCTCGGCGGCAGTTCTTTCCTTGCGGCGCGTATCAACGAAGCCAAGGAAGTTTTGCTGTCTGGTCACGAGTAGTCCCCTTCGACGCGGTCACTAACCGGGATAGTTTTCCTTTGCGCCGCGTTTATGCGGCGCAATCTGCTCCTTGGATCGCCGTGCATCCTTTCGGATGCACAAAGGACGATCCAACTTCCTGATGGAGCATCGGAATAACCCGAAAACCTGATTCCACTTTTCGGTCCGATGCTCTTAAAGCTGCACTGCGAAGCAGTCGATCTTCTGCTTCTTCAGTGCGCTGCATGCGTTCCAGGCCTGATCCTTCGAGGCGAAGCCACCGAAGCGGGCGCGGTAGTAGGTCGTGCCCTTGTTGTTGAATTCCTCGATGAAGGCGTTGGCCGAACCGACGACGCGGTTTGCGTCCTTGCCGGTGCGCACCAGTGCGGCAAACGCATCGCCCTGCGACGGCGACGAGGCGATCTGGACGACCCAGCCGCTCTGCTGCGTTGACGCCGTCACCATCGGATCGACCGCGGAGGCGGCCATGCGGTCTTCGGAAAACGTCGGAACCGGCACGGAGGCGACTGGCATCGGCGGCACCGGATTGGAGCGCGCGGCGGCAGGTGCTGCCGTCGGCATCGGTGCGGACGAGGCTGCGGTTTCCTGGGCGTAGGCGATGACCGGCAGGTCGGCCTGGGTTGCCGCCGGACGGCTTTCGCCCGGACGGAATGACGGCATCGGGATGTCGCGGTGCGGCAGGGCGAAAGCTGCGCTGGCGGCAGACGCCACGACGGCGCTGCCAGGCGTCAGCTGACGTGCTGCAATCAGTTTGCCACCGTCGCGGCGCGATGCCTTCGGCAGGTGATCGCGCAGCAATGCAGTCATCTGGTCGTCGCGGCTGCGCGCCGACGGGCCGCCCATGACCACGGCGACGACGCTGCGGCCATTGTCCTGGATCGAGGTGACGATGTTGAAGCCGGAGGCGTTGGTGTAGCCGGTCTTGATCCCGTCGACGCCCTGGACGCGGCCGAACATCCGGTTGTGGCTGTTGATGCGCTGCTTGCCGTAGTTGAACGAACGGGTGGAGAAATAGCTGTAGTGGCGCGGGAAGTGCTCGCGCAGCGCCACGCCGAGAATCGCCATGTCGCGGGCGGTTGTGTATTGCTGGGCGTTCGGCAGGCCATGCGCGTTGCGGAACTGGGTCGACCCCATGCCGAGCTGCTTTGCCTTGGCCGTCATCAGGCGGGCGAAATTGGCTTCGGAACCGCCGATCATTTCGCCAAGGGCCGTTGCCACGTCATTGGCCGAGCGCGTCACCAGCGCCTTGATCGCCGTATCCACCGAGATCGAGCCGCCAGCGCGCACGCCGAGCTTTGTCGGGGGCTCGCCGGCCGCGTTCTTGGAGAACGGCACCTGCGTGTTGGTGGTGATACGCTTGGCTTCGATGGCTTCGAAGACCATGTACAGCGTCATCATCTTGGTCAGCGACGCCGGATAGCGCCGTGCATCTGAATTGCGCGCATACAGGACCTGTCCCGTATTCGCGTCCAGAAGATACGCTGCATGGCGTTCGTTGGCGGATGCCGGCGAAGCCGCGGCAATCGCAACGAATGCGCTGACAACAAGGATGGTGACGATTTCGCGAAGGCTCGAGACCCGCGAAGAAAAACCAGCAAACGTCGGACGCACAACCTAACCCTTCGATGCTTTTACTGATGCTACGAGTGGCGCCTGCATCCGACGCCAGCGGACACGATAACGGTGCGCGGGTTACCAATCCGTTTATGGTAACTGTGACGTTCACCATTTCAGTCGGATTTTCGGAAAGGTTGAGGGTGTGACGTTGCGGCAACATTTTTGAGTCGCCGGTCTTGACTTATTGTGCACTGCAACATAAATCACGTTCAACGCATTTTGAGCGCGAAACGCCCACCTCTTATGGAAGGCAGACTACAATGATGCAGTCATTTGAAGACGTCAGCAAGGCTGGCAAGGAATTCATGGATAGCGGCCTGAAGAACGTTGCATCGTTCTCGAAGAGCTTCCAGGCGATCACCGTCGAAGCGACGGAATACTCCAAGAAGGCTTTTGAGACCGGTTCCGCGACCGCTGAAAAGCTGGTCTCCGCCAAGTCGCTCGACAAGGCGTTCGAGATCCAGACCGACTACGCCAAGCAGGCCTATGAGGGCTTCGTGGCGCAGGCGACGAAGATGAGCGAACTGTATGCCGAGATGGCCAAGGATGCCTACAAGCCCTTCGAATCGGTTGTCGCCAAGGCGAAGTAATTCGCTGCGCACAGGCGCGTTGGGCGAGTTCACGCTTGCCATGAACCCGGTCGCTTCATTGCGGCCGGGTTTTTTGCTTGAAGTGACGTATGGTCAGGTTCCTTATCGTGGTTGGATTCGCGTTTCGTGATCGCCAGACATATTGTCAGGCTGCGATAAGGTCTTAAAATTCACGCATGAATGCCTACATCTGGTGCCTTGTACCGAGTTCGGGCGAAATGAAGGTTTGTGGGGAAACGCCAAGTGAGAATGCCAGGCAACGCGACCAGGATGCAGAGTGACGAAGGCGGCGGCAACGGGCCGGGCCGGGGCACGGCTGTCATCACGCGTACAAAGCCGAAAACCAAGAAACCTTCACTCTATCGCGTGCTGATCCTAAATGATGACTACACGCCGATGGAATTCGTGGTTCATATTCTGGAGCGGTTTTTCCAGAAAGACCGGGAGGCGGCGACCCGCATCATGCTTCATGTCCATAATCATGGTGTGGGCGAATGTGGGGTCTATACGTACGAAGTTGCCGAGACCAAGGTGACGCAAGTTATGGATTTTGCCCGACAGCACCAACATCCGCTGCAATGCGTGATGGAAAAGAAATGAGGTTCTGAATGCCGGCTTTCTCGCAAGGCCTCGAAAGGGCGCTTCATCAGGCACTGACTTTCGCCAATGAACGCCATCATGAATACGCGACGCTGGAGCATCTGCTGCTCGCCCTGCTGGACGATTCAGATGCTGCTGCTGTCATGCGTGCTTGCAATGTCAATCTGGACGAACTGAAACAGACGGTCCTCACCTATATCGACACCGAGCTCGACAATCTGGTCACGGGCTACGACGAAGATTCCAAGCCCACCGCCGGGTTCCAGCGCGTCATCCAGCGCGCGGTGATTCACGTCCAGTCGTCCGGGCGCGAAGAAGTCTCCGGTGCCAACGTGCTCGTCGCCATCTTTGCCGAGCGCGAGAGCCACGCTGCCTATTTCCTCCAGGAACAGCAGATGACCCGCTACGACGCGGTCAACTACATCTCGCATGGCATCGCCAAGCGTCCCGGCTCGTCCGAGTCCCGGGCGCCGCGCGGCTCCGACGAGGAGCAGCAGGGCGGTCCAGTCGGCGGCGAAGGCGAAGAGACGGGCAAGAAGAAGCAGCAGCAGGACGCGCTGACGGCTTATTGCGTCAATCTCAACACCAAGGCCAAGGCCGGCAAGATCGATCCGTTGATCGGTCGCGACAGCGAGATCAACCGCACGATCCAGGTCCTGTGCCGTCGCTCCAAGAACAACCCGCTGTATGTCGGTGATCCCGGCGTCGGCAAGACCGCCATCGCCGAAGGGCTCGCCAAGCGCATCGTCGAAGGCGACGTGCCGGAAGTGCTGCTCAACGCGACGATCTTCGCGCTCGACATGGGCACGCTGTTGGCCGGCACCCGCTATCGCGGCGATTTCGAGGAGCGCCTGAAGCAGGTCGTCAAGGAACTCGAGGATTATCCGGGCGCGGTGCTGTTCATCGACGAGATCCACACGGTGATCGGCGCGGGCGCGACGTCGGGCGGGGCGATGGACGCCTCCAACCTGCTCAAGCCGGCTCTGTCGTCGGGGGCGATCCGTTGCATCGGCTCCACCACCTACAAGGAGTTCCGCCAGTTCTTCGAGAAGGACCGGGCGCTGGTGCGTCGCTTCCAGAAGATCGACGTCCACGAGCCGACGATCGAAGACGCGATCGCGATCATGAAGGGGCTGAAGCCTTACTTCGAGGAATTCCACAAGGTGAAATACACCAACGACGCCATCAAGGCGGCGGTGGAACTGTCGTCGCGCTACATCAACGACCGCAAGCTTCCCGACAAGGCGATCGACGTGATCGACGAGAGCGGCGCGTCGCAGATGCTGCTGCCCGAAGGCAAGCGCAAGAAGACGATCACCATCAAGGAGATCGAGGCTACCGTTGCCACGATGGCGCGGATTCCGCCGAAAAGCGTCTCGTCGGATGACGAAAAGGTGCTGGCCAACCTCGAAACCGAGCTCAAGCGGGTCGTTTACGGTCAGGACACTGCCATCACCGCGCTGTCGTCGGCGATCAAGCTGGCGCGTGCCGGCTTGCGCGAACCCGACAAGCCGATCGGCTCCTACCTGTTCTCCGGCCCCACCGGCGTCGGCAAGACGGAAGTCGCCAAGCAGCTTGCGGCATCGCTGGGTGTCGAACTCCTGCGCTTCGACATGTCGGAGTATATGGAGCGCCACACGGTGTCGCGTCTGATCGGCGCGCCTCCCGGCTATGTCGGCTTCGACCAGGGCGGCCTGCTCACCGATGGCGTCGACCAGCATCCGCATTGCGTGCTGCTGCTCGACGAGATCGAGAAGGCGCATCCGGACCTGTTCAACATCCTGTTGCAGGTGATGGACCACGGCAAGCTGACCGACCACAACGGCAAGCAGATCGACTTCCGCAACGTCATCCTGATCATGACCACCAATGCGGGCGCATCCGATGCGCAGCGCGCGGCGATCGGGTTCGGTTCGACCAAGCGCGAAGGCGACGATGTCGAGGCGATCAACCGGCTGTTCACGCCGGAATTCCGCAACCGTCTCGATGCGATCATCCCGTTCGGCTCGCTGCCGGTCCCGGTCATCCATCAGGTGGTGCAGAAGTTCGTCATGCAGCTGGAAGCCCAGCTGGCCGAACGCCGCGTGATCTTCGAGCTCAAGCCCGACGCAATCGCCTGGTTGGCCGAGAAGGGCTACGACGAGCGCATGGGCGCGCGTCCGCTGTCGCGGGTGATCCAGGAGCACATCAAGAAGCCGCTGGCCGATGAAGTGCTGTTCGGCAAGCTGAAGCATGGCGGCACCGTTCGCGTGACGGTCGAGACCAAGGAGACCGGCGAAACCGGCCTCAAGCTCGAATCCATCGCCGAAGAAGTGCGGGTCAAGCCGAAGAAGGAAGATCCGGAGGATCATCCGGTCAAGCGCAAGCCTGCGGTGAAGAAGCCGGTGGCAAAGGCCAAGGAAAAGGCCGAGCCGAAGGCCAAGGATGCACCCAAGCGCAGCATCGTGCCGCAATTGCCGCGCAAATAACGCGGCAGCGCACGCTGCCTCAGTGAATGAAGCAAACGCCGTCACAATCCGTGGCGGCGTTTGCATTTTCGCCAGCTGAAACTGTGCATGTGGCCTGTCGCATCCGGCAACGGAGCATGCTATGCGCGAACTCCCATGACACACGCTCACCCTGCAACGCTCTATTCTTCCTCCGATTATTGGCGCTGGTATTTCCGCGGCGTCGTTGCGTCGGCCTCGGTTCCCGGCCTGATTCTCACCAGCGCCTTCATCGGTTTCGGCGGGCTCGCCCGCGAGGCCGGCCTGACGCTGACGCAGGCGGTGCTGATGACCGGCATGATCTGGGCGCTTCCGGCGAAAGTCGTGTTGCTCGGCGCGATCATGACCGGCGCGTCGTTGCCGGCCGCAGCCTTTGCGGTGGCACTGTCGTCGGTGCGGCTTGCGCCGATGGTGGTGTCGCTGATGCCGGAGATGCGAACCGAGAAGACTCGTCCCTGGGTGCTCTACCTGCTGTCGCATTTCGTGGCGGTGACGTCGTGGGTGCTGGCCATGGAAAATCTGCGCCATGTGCCGCGCGACATGCGCACCGTCTACTATGGCGGGCTCGGCGGCACGCTGGTTCTGGTCAATATGGGCGTCGTGGGCTTCGTCTACGGCATCGCCGGCAGCCTGCCGCCGGCCATTTCAGCTGGCTTGCTGCTGCTGACGCCGATCTATTTCCTGACGTCGCTCTGGGGTTCGGCGCGCGAGAGCGCCAGCCATTTCGCCATGCTGTTCGGGCTGGTTCTCGGACCGGTGATGCACGTCCTGACCCCCGGCCTCGATCTGTTGATCGCCGGCGCGGTCGGCGGCGGAGCCGCGTTCCTGATCCACAAGTTCACCCGGGGCAGGGCGCACGCATGACTTTCGACGCATTTGACACCTGGTGGTGGCCCTACGTCTTCATTCTGCTTGGCGGTTGGCTGGCGACGGATATGTGGCGCTTCCTCGGCGTCTATCTCGGCGGCCGACTCAGCGAGGAATCGGAGGCGTTGGTGCTGGTGCGCTGCTTGGCGACCGCGCTGGTTGCCGCCGTCATCGGCAATCTGATCGTGTTTCCGTCCGGCGCGCTGGCCGATGTGCCGCTGCTGGTGCGCATCATCGCGGCGGTCGTCGGCTTCGTCGCCTATCTGCTGGTCCGCAAAAGCATTCTGGTCGGCATTCTGGCGGCGGAAGCCGTGCTTCTCACCGCCATTTATGTGTTCGGACTTATGGATTAGCCGTTGAGCGCGGCGCGGATCTTTTCCGCGTTCGCGGCCAGCACGCCCTGATCTGCCATCTTGCTGGAATGCGGCTGCAATTCGACGCCCTCGAAGCGCGGAATGACGTGGAAGTGCAGGTGGAACACCACTTGCCCGCCGGCGGATTCGTTGAATTGATGCACCGACACGCCATCGGACGAAAACGCTTCCATCACGGCGCGGGCGAGCTTTTGCGTCGTCGCGGTGACGGCGGCCAGGCTGGCGGCGTCGACGTCGAGGATGTTGCGCGACGGGACCTTGGGGATCACCAGGCAATGGCCGTCACCGCGCGGCATGATGTCCATGAATGCGAACGTGTCGTCATCTTCGTACAGCTTGTGAGCCGGCAGTTCGCCGCGCAGAATCTTGGCGAAGATGTTGTTCGGATCGTAGGCGGCTTGTGTCATGGACAGACCTCTCATGCGTGAAGACAACAAGGGGAATACGGGATTGGCCGGGTTCGTCAACCGTTACAGCCGCTCGCCTTTGCGGAAGGGCGTATGTTCGTCGAGATAGTCGGCGATGTTCTCGACCTCCCGCCGCTCAGACTCCAGATAGTCGGCAATGGCGCGGCGCAGGCCGGGATGGGCGATGTAGTGGGCCGAGTGCGTCGTCACCGGGCGATAGCCGCGCGTCAGCTTGTGTTCGCCCTGCGCGCCCGCCTCGACGGTCTTGAGGCGATGCGCAATCGCGAAGTCGATCGCCTGATGGTAGCAGATCTCGAAATGCAGGAACGGATGGTCCTCGATGCAGCCCCAGTTGCGTCCGAACAGTCGCTCCGAGCCGATGAAGTTGATCGCGCCGGCGACGTAGCGCCCTTGCCGCTTCGCCATCACCAGCAGGATGTCGTCGGCCATCCGTTCGCCGATCAGCGAAAAGAACCGGCGGTTGAGATACGGGCGGCCCCATTTGCGGCTGCCGGTATCCATGTAGAAGGCGAAGAAATCGTCCCACACCGCCTCGGTGATCTGCGCCCCGG
>JBEBXE010000022.1:0-20057 GCA_040391705.1 Aerobium aerolatum | reverse complement strand
TTGTTCTCCCGGCCCTTATGGACTGCCGTTCATAGCACTTCATGTCAAACCAGTAGATGCCTGGGCCTGGGCTCCGGCGAAAGGACCAGTGTATTGATCGATCTCTACACAGATTCATCTCCCAATGGCTTCAAAGCGACGATCGCGCTCGAGGAGCTGGCACTTCCCTACCGCCTTTGCCACGTGAGCATCGAAAGGGGCGAACACCAGCGCCCCCACTTCCTCAAGCTCAATCCTCATGGGCGCATTCCGGTCATTGTAGATAACGAGTGCGGCATTACCCTATTTGAATCCGCTGCTATCCTGCTCTACCTCGCGGATAAGACCGGTCGACTTTTGCCTGCCGAGCCAAAAGCAAGATGGGAAGCAATCAAATGGCTTCAGTTCCATGCATCGAGCATGGGACCAATACTCGGTCAGCGTGTCCATTTCGAGATGTTTGCCTATGAGAAGATTCCGGCGGCCATCAATCGGTATCAGAAGCTAACCGAAGATACCTTCACGGTCTTGGACAAGCGGCTGGAAGGCAATCCGTGGCTCGCGGGCGACGACTACTCCGTGGCCGATATTGCGACTTTCGGCTGGACGCATATCGCGGAGATATGCGGCTTCAACTTCAGCCATCACCAAAATCTATCGCGTTGGCACGAGGAGGTCGGTAGACGGCCGGCCGTCCAGCGCGGCATCTCGCTTCCCGCACCGGCCACTGGCCCGTGACCTGAAACAAAGGAGTTCCTCTTGAATATCGCAACTTCGAATATTCCGGCCGCAACATCGCTGATGGGCGCATCGTCCGAGGCTTTTGCGGGTCATCCCGGCTATTGCCGCATGTTCGCGGAAGACCAATTGACCATCGGTATTTTCTTGCCGCTCCGCTTTTATCAAGGCGACATGACGGTCTTGCAAGGACAGGCGGATCTGGTCACTGAGATCGACCGACGTGACTTTGCGGCCGTTTGGGTACGAGATGTGCAGCTGTTCGATCCGAGCTTTGGTGATGCGGGTCAGGTATTCGACCCATTCACCTATCTGGCCTACCTCGCATCGCGGACCAGCAGGATTTCACTGGCAACGGGAAGTGCTATCTTTTCGCTTCGACATCCGATCGATCTGGCCAAGGCCGCGGCAACTATTGATCATCTGTCGGGCGGCCGGCTAGTGTTGGGGATCGCGTCGGGTGATCGCCCGGTAGAATTTCCGGCCTATGGCCTGGATATGAACGAGCGTGGGCCGCGGTTTGCAGAGACCGTAGCGTATTTTCGCCAACTCCTTGCGCCGGGGCGTCCGACAATCCGATCCAGTCTTGGCATAATGACAGATGCGGATTTTCTTCCAAAACCAGCGACGCGACGAATTCCGTTGATGGTAACGGGATCGAGCCGGCAATCTCCATCCTGGGTCGCCCAACATGCGGATGGTTGGCTAACCTACCCACAGCCGACCCATACTCCGGATGGACCGAAGCGACTTGCCAGGAACATAAGCGCGTGGCGTGCGCAAATTCCCGATGGAGGATTTCGGCCGCATATGACCAACGAGTGGCTCGATCTCGTCGATGATCCGAATTTCCCGAGAACGCCGGTTAACGGTGGCTTTGTCCTCAAGACGGGACGAAGGGGACTTATTGATCTTCTCGGAGAATGGCGGGATGCAGGCGTTAATCATGCGGCACTCGGTATGCAATTCTCGGGGCGGCCTGCCGGAGAGATCATTCATGAGCTTGCCGAAGAAGTGTTGCCGCATTTCCCCTCACTGGATGGGCCACGGCCCCTTGCTGCGAAATGGTGACCTTGATCGAAAGGACCGCGTTGTCAGAATTCGCGCTTAAGTCATTGTTTGCGCACATTCCCACCGCGGTGACGGTGGTCACCGCGGGTAGTGGAACGAAACGATATGGTGCGACCGTCGGAACACTTGGTGCCCTTTCGCTCGATCCTCCCTTGCTGATGTTTGCGCTGAAGGAGGCGTCTGGTCTCCTTCAGCGCCTCAGTAAAGGGTCGCGTATCGGCATCAATGTGCTGACGGCTGAACAGTTTGCCATAGCTCGACGGTTTGCGACGCCGGACATGGACCGTTTCGGCCTGACACATTGGTGCGAGGAGCATGCCTTGCCTCGTATCGACAATGCACTGGTGTGGGCCACTGCGCATGTTCGTGACCATCTGCCTCTAGGCGATCACGTTCTGATTACCGCCCTTATCGATCACGCGGAGGCCGAAACTGGAACGCCGCTGATTTATTGGCAACGGCAATTCAATTCACTTGCAAAGATTGAAGAATGGGGATCGCCCGCATGAGCGCTAGAAAGCCGAGCCAGGTTTTCCATCCGTCCGATTCTTCCCTCGGATGAAAGCAAACGGCAAAGGCTCTATAGGGGGCACGCTGAATTCTACCGGGTACCCAGCCTCCGACATCAAAGTGCAGCGGGCGATGACCGACAACGCTCCTGCTATTGATCAATGAGCCTCCGGGCTACCTGCAAGCGTCTCAATCTGCGCCCGATCTTCACCAGACCAATGTCGGCGGAATTTCGAAATAGGTTTCGTCGCCTTTCCATCTCACGGGTACTGCGCGGTGGCGCCGGTTGAACTGCTCCTACCGTTGCAGCGAGCACTGGAGCGATACGCGGTCGAATGATCTACCCTGATGCCATGTTCCGCCTTGATTTCAACCAAGTCGCGCAGACTCAATTCGGAAACCAGATACATTGTACGCAAGCCAGGATAACGACGCGCCGAGTTGGCGTCCTTTGAACATACCGTGCCTCAGAAAATCATCGGAAAGCATGTGGTTATGAAGAGTTTGATCCCTCGCGGGAACCGATGATCGTTCTAGACATTATACCCCTACCAGGTAGGGGTATCCACATGTGCGCCAAAAATTCCAAGACGATCCTCGTGTCTCTCAACAGGATAGCTGGTCAGGTTCGCGGTGTCAGTCAGATGGTGGAAGATGAGCGATACTGCATCGACATCCTTCACCAGATTCACGCTGTCAAAGCTGCCCTTTCCAAGGTTGAGAACGAGGTCCTGAAATCACATGCCGCCTGCTGCGTTGAAGAGGCAATCGCTTCGGGCAACGCTGATCTTCAGCGCAGCAAGTTCATCGAACTGGTCGAGGTCTTCGCGAAGGCAAAACTCTAGAGTCAAAGGGATCGGAAATGGCAACACATGCAGAGAAACGCGCCGAACTTCATCGGATGGTGACGGCCGAACACACCTGCCCCTATGGGCTGAAGGCGCTCGATCTGCTTAAGCGCGAGGGCTACGAGGTAGACGACCAAAAGCTGATCACGCGCGAAGAAATCGACGCCTTCAAGACCAAACACGATGTCAAAACAACCCCGCAGACATTCATCGACGGCAAGCGGATCGGCGGATATGACGATCTTGTCCAATTCTTCGGCGGCGAAGTGAAGGACAAGGATGGCGTCACCTACAAGCCGGTGATCGCGCTCTTTGCCATGGCAGCCTTGATGGCCCTGGCTGCAAGTTGGGCCGCATTCGAAAACATGGCGACAATCCAGGCAGCCGAACGGTTCATCGCCATTGCGATGTGTCTTCTGGCCCTGCAGAAGCTCAAGGACGTGGAAGGCTTCGCCACCATGTTCCTGAACTACGATCTTCTGGCGCAGCGATGGGTTCGTTACGCATACATCTATCCCTTCGCCGAGGCGCTCGCTGGCGTGCTGATGATGGCGGGCGCACTGATGTGGCTCTCGATCCCCGTCGCACTCTTCATCGGCGGTATCGGTGCGGTTTCGGTCTTCAAGGCCGTCTACATCGACAAACGCGAACTGAAATGCGCCTGCGTCGGCGGCGACAGCAATGTGCCGCTCGGCTTCGTATCGCTTACCGAGAACCTGATGATGGTCGCCATGGCGATCTGGATGATCTTCAAGCCAATGGGCCTTGCACACTGAGAAAGCAACAGCGAAAGGAAAAGCAGGTGCCACAGAACCACCACGCGCATGGCGGACAGTCGAACAGCAGCCACCGCGCCCATGGCAGGCCCTATCTCATGTTTTGGGTCAATATGATCCTCGGCCTCGCCGTCATGTATGTCGTGATGTTTTCGATGATCGACGGCTGGAGCGATTTCCGCAACAACCTGAACATGTTCTACATGGCCGTGACAATGTGGGCGCCGATGGGCGTCTTCATGCTGGCGACGATGCCCGGCATGTTCCCCAATCGCAGCCAGAACATCGCTCTCTACGTCATTTTCGCCCTGCTGACCGTCGGTTCCTTCTGGGCAACCCGAACCCAATCCCTGATCGACGATCGCCAGTTCATCGATTCGATGATCCCGCACCATTCAGGGGCAGTTCTGATGTGCCGTGAGGCGGAGCTCGCCGATGCCGAACTGAAAACGCTATGCGAGGCGATCACCAAGGCGCAGCGCGAGGAGATTGAACGGATGGAAAAGATAAGAGCTCGCCTATAGTGCGGCAGGCAAGCTCGGTTCAATCTATCGCGCTCCGCAGCCTGGCGCTAACGACCAACAGCCTGCAAGCAGTGCCACCGTCAGCATGGTGGCGGACGGGATCTCTGTAGCCTATTTTGCCGGTAGGCCCCCAAGCCAACGCTTGAACATCACCGTGAAAGACGCCGGCTGCCAACCGTATCGCCTAGAGCCAAGCGCGGATTTGCGGCACTCAAGCATGCTCGCTGGCGCAAGTGGACAAAACTCAACCCGGTCCCTTGCTTGAACTTGCTTCCGATAATAAGTTCAGTTCCTGCGTTGAAAGATGGCCTGCCCTTCAACGTTGTACCTTCCTGATCTTCTGAGTGAACCAGACGCGCAGTCCGCTAGTGGCCGTGACCTGAGTGGGAAGCGGTCGCATTGCCAGGCTCCTCCAGACTGCAACTGGCGTCTCCATCCCAGTTGATGCCGATCGTCGGATGCTCGATGTTGAACTTCGTCTTCAGTTCGTGCTCGATCTGTTTGACGACACTGCGGACATCGGCCCCATCCAGCGGTTGCACCTGGAGCGTCGCCAGCACGCGGCCGGAAGTCAGCGACCAAACATGGATGTGGCTGACGTTCTGTACACCGGTAACGGTCATCCGAAGATGCTCGGAGATCTGGGAACTGCCGGCGTTCGCGGGTGCGCCTTCAAGCAGGATATGCAGCGTGTTCTTGAGCAAGCTCCAGGCGCTGCGCAGGATCAGCAGGGACACGAACACCGAGAGAATCGGGTCGATGGGGGTCCAGCCGGCGTACCAGATCACGACCGCTGCAACGATCGCGCCGACAGAGCCGAGCAGGTCGCCCATCACATGCAGCACCGCACCCTTGACGTTGACATGTTCAGAATCGCCGCGGGTAAGAAACCAAAGGACGAAAATGTTCACGAACATGCCGATGATGGCCACCACGAACATCGATCCGGCCAGAACTGGTTGGGGTTCCTGGAACCGTTCGATGGCTTCATAGAGGATCCACCCGACAATGCCGAACAGCGTGAGTGCATTGACGAGCCCCGCAATCACCTCGAAACGGGCATAGCCAAAGGTGCGCTGTCCATCGGCGGCCCGCCTTCCGAGACGGAAGGCGACATAGGCCAGACCGAGTGCGATTGCGTCGGTCAGCATATGGCCTGCATCTGCAAGAAGGGCGAGCGAGCCTGAGACATATCCGCCGACGGCTTCGACGAACATGAACGAGAAGATGATCAGGAACGATATGAGAATCTTGCGCTCATTGTCCTTCGTAACCACCGGAACGTGGGAGTGATCATGGTCATGATCGTGCCCCTCGGCGTGATCGTGACCATGATGGGCGCTGTGGGAGTGAGGTGGGTTTGCCATAGGTCGGTCTATCCGTATTGTTTATACAATTGAATATCTGTTCATTTGTTTGTTTGTCAACCTGCCATGGCAAATGAATTTGCAAACACTGAGGGTTCAGCGCGAAACGGTCCAGCGAGGAACTTGAAGGCCCCGCAATCCGGTCCTTCAGAGGCAACAGCGTGGTATTGATGTGTTCTTGGAAAGCCCCTCTCCTGGGCCGCGTTACCTCCGGTTCCGCTTCTGACTGGCTTGCGAAGGCAGCCAGACCCCAGACACAAACAATCAGGGCAGCCGGACGGCTGCCCTGATTGTTTAGATTTAGATTGCCAGAGGCACCGTCGCCGCCGTCGCCTGCATCATCAGCGCAAGCTTACGCTGACACGAGCGAAATGCGTCAGGCGGCAGCCGGCTTATTCTCGACCGGATAGCCGGCTGCGGACAGAACTGCGCGAAGAGCCGGTTCACTCGCTGAGGTCTGGACCCGGACTTCACGCGCCGGCGGATCGGTCTCGATCTTCGCGTCGGCATAGACGCTCTGCAGCGCTTTTGTGACTGATTGGGCGCAACCGCCGCATGTCATGTTGGGAACAGTAACGAGATACATGGAGGCCTCCTTGTTTTGCCTCCACGACAAATGGAGCTTCCTACCGCTGCAAGGCCAAGTCCTGGAGATGAATAAATTGACGCTTGACCTTGCTACGGTTGCAATTTGCACGCTGATATTCCCAGAGGCGAATAGCAGGCCGTCACGACGCAGGGCACGAGCGCGGTTTTGGTTAAACCCAGGGGCATGACCAGGTACGGTTGGCGCAAGCAGCACGAACAGCGAGCGGCGGCGCTGCCATGAACGGACCCTCACATCGGACGCTTAAGCGGCCGTCCGAGGTCAGGGCGGCCGCTTCGTCCGTCTTCAATCCTCGTCTAGTCAGTCGACGAGAACGTCCCGCACAGCCGGAGCGCTCCGCAACGCGACCAGCGCGAAAACACCAGCGACCCCCGCGACGATGGCGGCGCCCTGGAAGGCAAGCTGGAAACCAGCGAGCAGATCAGGATTCCCTGCAGCGTCGACGACCCCGCGCTGCGAGGCGGCCACGGCGACCATCACCGCGAGGCCGACCGCGGAGCCGACCTGATACGTCGTGTTTATGAGGCCTGACGCCAATCCCGTCTCCTCAGGGCGCGCGCCGGACATGCCTGCCATGGTCACCGGGATGTAGGCGAGCGACATGCCAGCCGCAGCCAGGAGGGAGGCGGGCAAGACGTCTGTCCAGTAGTTGCCATCGGCCGGAACGTTGGCGAACAGGAGGAGGGCTCCAGCCATCGCGAGAAGACCGACGACGAGGTTTGCCTTGATGCCGAAGCGGCCGACGAGCCATCCTGTTGCGCCGACCATCAGCACCATGATCAGTACTGTCATCGGCAGGAGCGCGAGGCCGCTGGCGAGCGCCGACAGATGCAGCGTCTGCTGCAGATAGAGGTTCAGGAAAAACCACAGCGGAATCCATGCTGCGCCGAGAAGCGCCATCAAAACGTTGGCGGAAGCGAGGTTCGGGGCGCGGAAGATGATCAGCGGCAGCAGCGGATCGCGGCTCACCGACTGGATCGCCACGAACAGAACGAACAGGACCAGCGAAGCCGCCAGCAGCCCGAGCGTCGAGGCCGAGGCCCACTCGCCGGGTTCGGTCGTCACGATGGCGTATACAGCCGTGACCAGCGCTGCGGTCACCACGAGGGCGCCGAGAATGTCGACCTTCCCCTTGACCGCAGGCGCGTAGCGGAGCACGACGGGACTTGCGGCAAGGACGACCACGCCCAGCGGTGCGTTGATCAGGAAGGTCCAGGGCCAACTCATCCATTCCGTGATTACACCGCCGAGGAAGACGCCTGCGGTACCTCCGGCCGCGGCCGACGCACCCCAGAATCCGAACGCCTTGCCGAGTTCGGCGCCACTATGGCTGAAGAGCCGCATGATGATAGTGAGCGCCGACGGAGCGATGAGCGCCGCGCCGATTCCCTGCAGGGCCCGTCCCGCGATCAGGACTCCCTGGCTCTCGGCAAGTCCGGCGAGGAGCGACGCTCCCGTCAGGATAGCGAAGCCCAGCATGAACATACGGCGGGCGCCGAATACGTCGCTGAGCTTGCCGCCGAGCAGCAGCAGGCCGCCGAAGGCGATGACGTAGGCGTTGAATATCCAGGAAAGGCCTTCGGCGGTGAAGCCGAGGTCGGTCTGGATGGCGGGCAAGGCCACTCCGATGATCGAGGTATCGAGGATGACGATGAATTGCGCCGCGCAGAGGAGCGCCAGCGCCCACCATCTGAGGTGGTCGGGCATGGTCGTGTGCATGATGTCTGTTCCTTCGAAGGGGCGGGGCCCGCCGGGCGATTTTTTATCGATTCCCGCGCGGCCATCCGCACGGTTCGGCAGAACTTACGGTTTCCCAGGCTTGGAAGGTCAAGAGGCTCGCGCATGGAATTTTGTGACGGACCCGAGCAGCCGTTGCGGAGGCAACCGGAACAAGAAAGTGGCCGATTGTGCGTGTCGATCGGAAGCGGGTGGCCTGCTTTGGGTCCGCCGTGGCGCGCCTGTAGAGAGGTTCGCTACGGCCCAGCAAAGGTTACATCCTGGTCACGACTGATCGCCCGGCGCGTCGAGAGCGCTAACCGAGGATTTCCCGATAGGCCTCAGCAAGCACAGAATTGCTGTTGGGCGATCTCCAGCCCATTTCCATATCTCTGGAAGTCTCTAGCGCCCCTAGCAAATGCTCGGCCACATCGAGCCGTCCCTGCCGATAGGCTCGTTTGAACAGGGCCAGGATACCCATTCTAATCCTCCAGTGCGAGATGTCATGAGGCGTCTCTCCAATACATTGCGTTGATCGTACTGCTTCCAGCGATGAGAAGGTCAAGAATCGGTTCGTCGTTTTTCACGCACTGAAATGTATGCCGGCATGAACCGCGATCCTAATAACCAGCCGGCAGAGAGGATCGCCCGATAGAGAAAGTAGAACGCGGTCGCGAACACAAGCGCGGCACCAATCCGCAGCACCGGCGCAGGATTAGGTGCTGGAGACCTCAGTCGTGTGCCTCGATTGTTCCGCAATCCCCTCTGCCACACTACAGCTGCGGCACGCCGTGCGATGTCCGGACGTGTTGTTTTACTTGTTCGCGTAGCCTCCGCCGACGGCGACATTCAGGGCTATGTAGCTTAACGCCGTTTGCTGGACGGCTCTGGCAAGGTTGGCTTGTGCATCGGAAACGGAACGCTGAGCGTCCAGGACTTCGAGAAGGGTCGAGACGCCATTCCGGTAGTTGGTCGTGGCGATCGAAAGAGCATCCTGGTAGGCTTCAACGGCTTTTCTCAGCGTGGTCTCGGTCTGCTTGCTGCGACTTATGGCGGCGAGCGCGTTCTCGACCTCTTCAACAGCGACCAGAACCGTCTGCTTCCATTCAAGATACTGCTCCCGGGCCGCCGAGCCGGCGCTGGCGACATTTGCGCGCAAGCGGCCTCCGTCGAGGATTGGCAAAACCAGCGTCGGCCCGAAGGACCAGAGGTTCAGGGAACCATTCGATCCACCGCTGAGATAGGTGTAACTGGGAGAAATCGATCCGCTCAGCTGAATGCTCGGATAGAGCTGCGATTCCGCGACGCCTATTTTCGCGACCGAAGCAGCCAGACGCCGTTCCGCCGCACGGATGTCGGGACGATTGCGCAGCAGATCGGCGGGAATGCCGCTGCGCGCAATCGCGCGGGCGACGGGCTGCCTGGCCCCTTTTTGAAGCTCTCCGATGAACGACGAGGCCGGCAATCCCAGGAGGGTGGCGATACGATGAGCCGATCGGCGGAAATTTATCTCCAGTTCAGGAATTTCGGCCAGCGTCACCTGGACAAGCCCTTCAGCCTGTGTGACATCCAGCCGCGATGTCGCACCAGCTGCCAATTGCTGTTTGGTCAACGCAAGCGTTTCTCGACGCGATTTGAGATTCTGGCGCGCGATCTCAATGCGCTCCTGATAATATCGAAGATCGATATAGGCTGATGTCAGCTGCGAAATGAATGCCAGCCGCTGGATATCAACGCGCGCATACGCCACATCGAGCGACGCGGAAGCACTTTCTTTTGCGCGACGATATTGCCCGAAAAGATCGATAAGCCAGCTAACGCCGAGACCACCAGAGGAGACGTTCTGGACGGGTTGGTCGGCATTGAACAGACTGCCCTTCTGTTGGCTCGTGGTGTTGCTGGCGGATGCCATCAAGCTGGGCAGGGATCCAGCGCCGGCAACGACGACATCCGCCTGTGCCTGGTTGATCCTCTCAACCGCCTGCTGCACCGTCAGATTCTGCTCCAGTCCCGAGGCGACGTAGCGATCGAGGCGAGCGTCGCCGAACGCATTCCACCATGCGGCGAGCGCCACATTTCCATTGCTGGCCGAGGCACCCTCCCCGAACTTTCCCGGCAATGCTACCTGTGGCGTTTCGTGATCGGGGCCGGTGACGCAGCCTGCGAGGAACAACAGTGCAAATGGCACAGCATAATAGATGATTCTCATAGAGGCCTCTCACCAGACTTGCGCCGGGTCGAACATGGGCAGCAAGGCTTGCCCGCCCGCCTGCAGTCATTTCTCCAGCGCGTCGGAATTGTTTTGATCGTGGGAGCGATCCCATTCGGTCATCCGGTCTTGCGACCTGACGGAATGGGATCGCTGTTGTTTGTTTATGGTTGCTGTTCCACGGCCACCCCTTCACCGCTTTGGCTCTTTTCATGCCGCTTCCCAAGCCTACGCACGGCGACGTAGAAGACCGGCGTCAGGAGCAGACCGAAGAGTGTGACGCCGAGCATGCCGGCGAAGACCGCTATGCCCATGACATGCCGCATCTCGGCGCCAGCCCCCGTTGCGATGACAAGCGGAACGACACCTGCGATGAAGGCCAGGGAGGTCATCAGGATCGGCCGCAGGCGAAGCCGGGCTGCTTCAAGCACGGCGTTCAATGGATCGACACCTTCGTCCTCCTTCGCTCGTGCGAACTCGACGATCAGGATCGCGTT
Source organism: Aerobium aerolatum (assembly GCA_040391705.1). GTDB lineage: Bacteria > Pseudomonadota > Alphaproteobacteria > Rhizobiales > Rhizobiaceae > Aerobium > Aerobium aerolatum_A. The sequence continues at coordinate 9,215 of JBEBXE010000022.1, read as the reverse complement.
CTTGGCGGCAAGGCCGACCAGGACCACAAATCCGATTTGCGTGAAGATGTTGTTGTCGCCGCCAGTGAGCCAGACGCCTGCGATCGCGGAAAGCAGCGCCATCGGCGCGATCAGCAACACAGCGAACGGCAACGACCAGCTGTTGTACTGGGCCGCGAGAATGAGAAACGCGAGCAGAACGGACAGAGGGAAGATGTACATTGCCGTGTTCCCGGCCTGCTTTTCCTGATAGGCAAGCTCCGTCCATTCGAAGGCCATGCCGGGTGGCAGCGTTTCCGTTGCGATCCGTTCTATGGCCGCAGTCGCTTGCCCGAACGAATAGCCGGGCGCCGGGCCGCCGCTGATATCGGCCGACGGGAAGCTGTTGTAGTGCATGACGCGATCCGGCCCCGAACTATGCTTGATCGTTAGCAGGGTCGACAACGGGATCATTTCTCCCGCTGCGTTGCGCACCTTCAGCCGGCCGATGTCCTCCGGCTGCATGCGGAATGGCGCGTCGGCCTGGACCACCACGCGGTAAGTCCGGCCAAAGCGATTGAAGTCGTTCACGTAGAGCGAGCCAAGGTTGACCTGCAATGTTTCGAAGATGGTGTTGAGCGGCACCCCTTGAGACTTGGCTTTCACCCGGTCAATGTCGACCTGCACCTGCGGTGCATTCACCTGAAAGCTTGCGAGCATGCCGGCGAGTTCCGGTGCCTGCATCGCCTTGCCCATGACCGCGCCCTGCGCCTCGGCCAGCGCCTCGAAGCCGAGCCCGGCCCGATCCTCGATCTGGATCTTGAAACCGCCGGTCGTGCCGAGGCCCGGAACGGGCGGCGGCGGGAAGATGCCGGCGAAACCATCGGGTATCTGGCCGAACTTGCCCATCAGGCGACCTGCGATCGCGAAAGCGGACAAGGAAGGGTCCGTGCGCTCGTCGAAGGGCTTGAGCATCGTGAACATGACGGCGGCATTGGGAATATTGACCATGCCGTTGACCGAAAGGCCTGGAAACGCGACGACGCTTTCCACGCCCGGTTCGGCAAGTGCGATCTCCGACATTTTCTTGACCACCGCCTCGGTGCGATCAAGTGAGGCTCCGGTCGGAAGCTGCGCGATGCCGACGAGATAATATTTGTCCTGAGCCGGGACAAATCCGCCAGGCACTGCCTGGAAACCCATCCAGGTCATGCCGAGCAGACCGGCATAGATGAGCAGGACGAGTGCGCTTAACCGCACGGCGCGGCGCACCGACCAGACATAGGCATTCGAAGCGCTGTCGAAGAACCGGTTGAAAAGCCGGAAGAACCAGCCGAACAGGCCGTCGATCACCCGTGTCACGAGATCGCGCTTCACCCCGCCATGGTGCGGCTTCAGGAGCACACCTGCAAGCGCCGGAGAAAGCGTGAGCGAGTTGATTGCCGACAGGATGGTGGAGATCGCGATCGTAAGCGCGAACTGGCGATAGAACTCGCCTTGCAGGCCGGACAGGAATGCCGATGGGATGAACACGGCCGATAGCACGGACGTAATGGCAATGATCGGCCCGGTCACTTCGTCCATGGCCTTGCGTGCTGCTTCCTTCGGCGTTTCGCCAAGTGCGATGTGACGCTCGACGTTTTCGACGACGACGATGGCGTCATCGACCACGATCCCGATCGAGAGCACCAGACCGAACAGCGACAGCGTGTTCAGCGAGAAGCCGAACATGTACATAAGCGCAAACGTGCCGACCAACGATATCGGTACCGCTACCAGAGGGATGATCGACGCGCGCCAGGTCTGAAGGAAAAGCACGATGACGATCACGACCAGAACGATGGCTTCGAGTAACGTCATCACCACCGCTTCCAGAGACGACTTGACGAAGACGGTGGGATCGTAGGCGATGCGGTATTCTATTCCCTCGGGAAAACCTTTCTGCAGCTCTTCCATGGTGCCGCGAATGGCGCTGGACACATCGAGCGCGTTGGCGCCTGGGCTCTGGATGATCTGCAACGCAAGCGCCGGCTTGCCGTCAAGAAGACTGCGCAACGCGTAGGCGTCTGCGCCGAGCTCTATACGGGCAACGTCGCGTAAACGGGTAACCTGGCCATCAGCGCCCGTCTTGACGACGATGTCGCCGAACTGCTCCTCGTTGGAAAGCCTGCCGAGGGTGTTGACCGTGACCTGAAACGCGGCCGAAGCCTCCGGCTGCTGGCCAACCGAGCCCGCGGCCACCTGGACGTTCTGCTCCTGAATCGCCGCCACCACGTCGGAGGCGGTCAGACCACGCGCCGCCACCTTGGCTGGATCGAGCCAGATCCGCATCGAATATTCGCCAGCGCCCCAGACAAGCACGTCGCCCACACCTGAAAGGCGTGCGAGCTGGTCGCGCACCTGCAGGGTGGCGAAATTCGACAGATAGAGCGGATCATAGCGATCATCGGGCGATACGAGATGAACAACCATCAGGATGTCGGGTGAAGTCTTCTGCGTCACCACGCCGATGCGCTGAACCTCCTGTGGCAGGCGTGGAAGCGCGCGCGAGACACGATTCTGCACCTGGACCTGTGCCATGTCGGGATCGGTACCCTGCTGGAAGGTTACCGTCAGCGTCATGCGGCCGTCGGTTGCAGCCTGCGAGCTCATATAGAGCATGTTTTCGACGCCGTTGATGACCTGTTCCAACGGCGCGGCAACCGTTTCGGCTATCACTTCGGGGCTGGCGCCTGGATAGCTTGCGGTGACCTGTACCGTTGGCGGGGTCACCTGCGGGTATTCGCTCAATGGCAGCTTCAGGAGCGTGAGGCCCCCGCCGATCAGCATCAAGACGGAGAGAACGACCGCGAAGATCGGGCGGTCGACGAAAAAGCGTGGAATGTTCATCGACGCGCCTCCTGCGATGCAGCCGCCGCCTGGTCGCCATCGGCGGATTGGCCCGGCAACATCGAAATCATCTGCGGATCCACCTGCATGCCGGGACGGACCAGCCCCTTGATGATGATTTTCTCGCCCGGCTCGAGGCCGCTCGAGACCACGCGCAGACCGTCGATCATCGGCCCAAGCTCAACCGGACGGTACTCGGCCTTGTTCTCGGACCCGAGCGCCAGCACATAGCGGCGCCCCTGGTCGGTACCGATCGCCTGATCGTCAATCAGCACGGTCTGAGCCGGCTCCGCGGTCACGAGGTGAACCCGCGCAAAGAGACCGGGAGCGAGCCGACCATCGGGGTTCCGAACGATAGCGCGGGCTCGGATCGTGCCTGTGCTCCGGTCGACACGATTGCCGAGAAAGCCGAGTTCGCCCGTATGCGGGAAGCCGGAATCGGTCATCAAGCCGACCTGCACCGGAAGCTTGTCAACAACCCTCCCCGTCTCGGATGCGCGTGCGCGAGCGGCGAATCCGAGATAGGTGGCCTCGTCGATATCAAAATAGACGTAGAGCGGATCGGTCGAGACAATCGTGGTGAGGAGCGTCGCAGCTCCTGCACTGCCGCCGGCGACGAGGTTGCCTTCTGTCACGAGAACACGATCGACGCGTCCGGCAATCGGTGCCGTGACGCGCGTGAAAGACAGATCGAGTTCTGCGGCTGCAACGGCAGCCTTGGCGATTTCCACCTGGGCCTGGCGCTGACGGCGTGCTGCCTGCGCGTCATCGAAGGTCTTGCGCGACACCGTTCCCTTGGGCGCCAACGTTTCGACGCGCCTGAAATCGATCTCGGCCTGATCGAGCAGAACCTTTGCCTGCTGCAACTGAGCCTTGGCTGCGTCCAGGGCAACCTCGAAGGGTCTCGGATCGATCTGGAAGAGAAGCTTGCCTGATTCTATAAGCCCCCCTTCGGGAACACTGACGGCGTCGATGGCGCCTCCGACACGGGGGCGAAGTTCAACGACTTTGGTCGCTTCGAGATGGCCGGTGAATTCCACCGACGGCGCGACCGTGCGTGTGACGACCTCGGCAACCGGCACCTTTGGTGCGGGCATTTCACCCGACTGGGCAACGGCTTCGGGCATGACAGCCGACGACACTAACGCCAGAAGGTGGCTGGTATTGAGTTGCATTTCGTTGCGATAGACAAAGGTGCCACCGGCAATCACGACACCGGCCAGGAGCAGGGTGGCGGCTTTCTTGTTCATTTTCGTTCACTTTCATACGTGCGCCCTCCAGGCTTGCGGGAGACGGCGATGGTCATTTTTTTCGAAGGTGCGGTTTCCAACGGTGGAAAGGTCAAGGCCCCGAGAAGAATTATTTCCGAGAGAACCCGTGACGCAGCCGTCACCTCATGCGGCGACCAACCGCATGCCTTGCTTCGCCTGCGTTTTTTTGGAAAGAGGCGGTCCCCGAGTGAGCACGACGGATCGGTTTACCCGCGACGCGCATCAGTCGCGTGAGGCCGCCAGCCAAGGTCGACTGGCGGCTGCTCCTTCACTCGAAAAGTCAGCGGCTTTCGGCCGGGATCAAGGGGTGCCGGGACATGTCTTCGTCCCGACCGGCCTCGGCCGGCTTAGCGCCCTTGAAGCGCAGGAGCCGCACTGCGTTCAGCGTGACAATCGCCGTGGCGCCGGTATCGGCAAGCACCGCGATCCAGAGGCCCGTGACGCCGAGGACGCTGGTAACGAGGAAGAGCCCTTTCAGCGCCAGGGCAAAGACCACATTCTGGTGAATGTTGGCCATGGTCGCGCGCGAAAGCGCGACGAGATGGGCAACGTCCGTGACGCGGCTCTTGAGCAGGGCGGCGTCCGCGGTCTCGATTGCCACGTCGGTTCCGCCGCCCATGGCGATACCGACATCTGCCGTCGCCATCGCCGGGGCATCGTTGATGCCGTCGCCGACCGTCGCCACCTTGGAGGTCTGCTTCATCTCGTCGACGAGACGAAGCTTGTCCTGCGGCAACAGCTCGGCGCTCCATTCGATTCCGAGACCCTTGGCGATCGCCTGGGCGGTGCGCCGGTTGTCGCCGGTCAGCATTACGGAGCGAACACCCATCGCCTTGAGCTGGGCGACGCCTTCGCGCGCATCATGCCGCGGTTCATCGCGCAGGGCGATGAGGCCGAGGACGTCCTTCGCCTGCTCGTCTAGGAGGACGGCAACCGTATTGCCGCGATCTTCGAGCTTCTCGATGGCGCTGCGATCCAGCGCGCTGAGCGTTGCCACCTGGGCGGCATGGGTTGGGGAACTGACGGCGAGGCGACGCCCCGCAACGGTCGCGTGCACTGCCTTGCCGGCCGTGGACGATGCGTCCCGTGCGAGGGGACCAGAGAGGCCGTCAGTCTCGGCGCGGCCGATGATCGCCTTGGCAAGCGGATGGCTGGAACCCGTCTCGACCGCCGCCGCCAGGCCGATGACATCACTCTCGTCATTCTTCCCGAAAGCGAAGACGTCGGTGACGCGCGGCCTGCCCTCGGTCAGGGTGCCCGTCTTGTCGAAAGCGATGGCGTTCACCTTGCCGATGGTTTCAAGCGCATTACCGCCCTTGATCAGCAGGCCGCGGCGCGTGCCGACGGCAAGTCTCGAAGCGATTGCCGCAGGTGTCGACAGAACGAGCGCACAGGGGCAGGCAATCAGCAGCAGTGCGAGACCGCGATAGATCCAGGTGTCCCAATCAGCGCCCATCGCCAACGGGGGTACGGTGACGATCAGCGCAGCGATCAGCATCACCGCCGGGGTATAGTAACGGCTGAAATTCTCGATGAAGCGCGCGGTCGGGGCCTTGGCGGACTGGGCCTGCTCCACGAGTTGAATGATACGCGAGATGGTATTGTCGGCGGCTGTCTTTTCGGCGCGGACCTGAAGAACGCCATCGACATTGATGGACCCGGCGAAAATGCTGTCCCCTGTGGCCTTCGAACGCGGGACGGATTCGCCGGTGATGGGCGACTCGTCGAGACTGGAGGTGCCCTGGACGATCCGCCCGTCGGCGGGGACGCGGTCGCCCGGCCGCACCAGAACCAGATCGTTCACGCGCAACGAAGCCGCCGGGACGCTGCGCTGGCCGCCATTCGGATCGAACAAGACGGCCGTCTTCGGTACAAGTGATGCAAGGGCTTTTATGCCTGCGCGCGCCCGTCAGGCGGCCACGCTTTCGAGCATTTCGCCGACTGCGAAGAGGAACACGACCGCTGCCGCTTCTTCGGCCTCGCCAATCACGAGGGCGCCGATCGAAGCGACGACCATCAACGTTTCGATGGAGAATGGCGATCCCGATGCCGCGAGCGCGAAAGCCTTGCGGGCGAACGGGATAACGCCCACCACGACGGCGGCGGCAAATATCCATTCCGCATAAAGGGGGATGAATAGGGCAATGGCGTAGGCCGAGCCCATCAACAGGCCGAGACCGATGACGTGCTTCCCCTTACGGGTCTGCCACCAGCGCTGATTGCGCATCGCTGGCGATGGCGCGACGTCAACGACCGCATCATTTGAAGTCGATAGCGTGCGCACGTCGGACACCCCGAAGCCAAGGCTTCTAATCGTCTTTTCGATGTCTGCTACCTTGGTGATCGCACCCGCTGCAATCTTCAGTTCGAGTGTCTCGGTCGTGAAGTTCACACGAACGTCGGAAACGTCAGGCATCCGCGCCAGCGCGACTTCGATCTTCCCGACGCAACTCGCGCAATCCATTCCCTCGACCCGCATCGAAACGTTGGGTGGTGAAACCGGCGCGGCGCGGGGAGCCGGCGCATGCCCTGTATGATCATGACCGCCGCAGGCGCCGTGGTCGTGGGTGTGGGCGTCGTTATCGTGCTCGTGACCGTGCTTGTGATCGCTTCCGCAAGCGCCATGATGGTCTTGCGCTCCATGATCGTCAGAGCAGCCGCTGTGATCATGCCCGGGGCGCGCAACGGCACGTTGGACAGGCGCTGCAGGAACGGTGGAAGCCGGTAACTCCGTCACGTCGAAACCAAGCGAGCGAATCTTCCTGGCGATGTCCTTCGACGTTGTTTTGCTTACGACGTCACGCGAGAGCAACAGCGTCTCGGTGGCAAAATTGACAGCCACGTCAGAGATGCCCCCCAGACGGCCCAACGCCGTCTCGATCTTGCCAACGTAACTCGCGCAATCCATGCCGTCGACGCGAAAGCCAAGCCGTTCACCGGCGCTCGGCATTGAAAGTCAAGTTGACATTTCCGATCTCCTTTCTCACCGACGCAGCGGGCGCGTTCGCGAGTGCCCTGCGTGGCTTCGGAAGGAGTCAATGACACAATTGAACAGCTATTCAAATATAAGTATGAGGATTACTCTCTTGTGCCGGCAGATCAATCGTCCGCATGATCCTCCGCGATGTGCGTGGCCATATCCTGGAGAACGTGGCTGACGTGATGGTCGGCGATTTCGTAGAATATCTGCTTGCCCTGACGATCGCCTTTGACGAGGCGCGCACCGCGCAGCAGGCGCAGATGGTGACTGACCAGGGTCAGAGACAGGTCCAGCCGTTCGGCGATGTCGCCAACCGAGATCGGCCCCGGCACACAGCTCAGAAGGATCCTCAACCGTGAGGGGTCGCCGAGCAGGCGAAACGTTTCCGCCAGGATCATGACGTCATTCTGCGAAAGCGAGGAATGGTGCAGAAGGGGGCCGGCCGCGTCTACATCGGCGGGCATTGCAGCTTCATCCGGCTTCCCGACCGTTGACTTCGTCTTACGAGCAGTCATTTACAAATTTTACCTGTGTTCGGGACGGAGCCCGCCTGCGCTGAAGGCAAGGTGCTGTCCACATTGATTGTCTAACCCAATCTACCGGAAGAGCGAGCAATCACAATGCGCAACGCGGTCGCTGCCGATCGATAGGATCGTTGGCGCGGCCGCTACCACCAGTATTTCGGGCATCTGTGGGTGTTTTTTCTTCACGCCTCGAGATGTCCTTCTCACTTTGGGAGGCAGTTTGGGGCCGAGGCGCTTGCGGGACGGGTTCACCAGTAAGCTCCACTGCCCGGCTGATGCCCTCGGACGACCAACCGCCGTCCACCAGACGGGTGGTGAGGCGGCAGATTGAAGGGCGTATGACGTCCTAATCGATCTGCTCGAGCGTAAACCGGCCACCCTGCTTGTGGACAAGGGCTACGATGCAGACGCTATCCGTGCCGATTTGGCCAAACGGACAATCGGGGCCATCATAGCCGACCGGTCAAACCAACGCGTGAAAATCGAACATGACCGATTGCTCAACAGGCAACGTGACCGCATTGAACGCGTGTTCGGCCATCTCGAGATCAACCGCTCCATCGGCACCCATGGCCAACTGGCCAGCAGCTCCTTGGCATGGTGAATCTCGCCGCCGCAAGATATCGGCTCAAATTTGTCTACGATGCCTATCTAACCTGACGACCTTAAGCTGATTCACTGCCCCGGTCATTTGTGCGGAGGCGATGGATACGGGCCAGGACGGGTGCTAAGACGTTGACGATTTGGATCGGAAATAGCGGCGGAGAGTATTTCGTTCTCCGCCGCAGTTTGTCTTCTAGTTTCGAGCCGGCTGCTCAATACCTCTTGCGTTCACCAACTGCCTTTGGACGTCTCTGCTGCCATCCTCAATTCTCGAAGGGTTCTGGGTATCCCAATGCACATTGACCCGTTGCCCAACCTGGAAAGCGCGGATGTCGATGTTGTCTGGCAGCCTGTAGGCATCGCCGTTGCCGACGAAGATGATGTTCTCGCCATGGCTGATCCGTTCAATCACGCCGGTGCTGGTAAATGCGGCTGCGGTAGAAATAGAACCGATCGCGATAACAGAAGAAAGAAGAATGCTTTGGAGGACAGTTTTCATTTGCTTAATCTCTATTTTCTCTTGCCGTAGCTTCTCTATGGCGCCATCAGATGTGGGGTTTGCAGCGATGGTAAGGTCAAGAGGGTAAATTGCGATCATGCGATAGTTCCTTGTGGCCGATGTGGACACATATTTTTTGGGACGTCGACCTCTCGGAAAGCATGTGTAAACAGGACAGCCGTCATCGATCCGTTTCGGTGTTTCAAGGGCGGCCTGTAACCCTCATGGTAGGTCGTGCGCCCGTCGCTGGCGAAACAGCGGGCCCTTTGAGGCAACGTGCGGAGTCATGCGGCTTGCCGCAGATCGGCGAAGAAGTCAGCGCTCTCGACGCTCCTGTCCGCACCCCGCGATTGAACAATCATAATGCGCAACGCGATCGGTAACGATCGACAGGATCGCTGGCGCGGGGCTTTTGTGGGCGGCTTTGCTTCACGCCTCGAAATGCTCCTTCCGCGCAAGGAAGGCCTTGACCTTACAAGCGTTGGAAGCCG
>JBEBXE010000021.1:0-20239 GCA_040391705.1 Aerobium aerolatum | reverse complement strand
TGGCGACGATGTCGGCCAGTTCCTTCAGCGCGTTGATCTGCTCGCTGACGGCGCGACGCATGGCCGAAGTCGACTGCTTGGTTTCCTCGGGCAGTTCCATGACGCCCTTCTTGACCTCGGCGCGGGTGCTTTCGAGTTCGAGACGGATCGTGCCGGCGGTGGTGCGGATTTCGTTGGTCGCGTCGGCGAAACGCTTGGTGGCGCTCTCGACGACTTCGGAAATCGCAACGCGGATATGGTCGGTCGAGGTCTTGGTGCGCTCTTCGGCTTTCAGAAGTGCGCGGCCAACCAGGTCTTCGAACGAGCGCATGACGCGTTCGATATCTTCCGACTTGGTGACGAGGCCGACGGCGAGGTTTTCGAGCGCAGCCTGGCGTCCGTCCAGCGTCGAGGCGAGGTCGTTCTGCGCCGAGCCGAGCAGGTCCGATGCGGAGGCAAGAACCTTGGCATGGTCGTCGAACCGGGTGGCGATGCCGGAGATGTCCTTGAGGGTCGAGCTGGACAGCTCCGTCAGGCGACCGGCGTTGGTGTCGATCAGACGCGCAGAGCTTGCGAACGACTGCGCGGCGCGCTCGGTGCTGGAGGCAAAGCGCTCCGTCGTGCCGACGATCTTTTCGTCGAGGTCGAGCAGGTTGGTCGACGCGGTGTTGACCAGTTCGCCAAGGCGCTCGTTGGAAAGCGACAGGCGATCGATGAGATGCGAGACGCTTTCGCTGAGGTTGGTGCTGACAGCGTCGACTGCCGTCAGGGTCTCTGCCGTGCGGGTCGCCAGTGCATTGACCAGGGCGGCGTTCTGCTGACGCAGACGCTGGGTCGCCTTTTCGGTGGCCTCCTCGAGGCTCTTCTGCAACTCGCCGCCGCTTTCGACCAGACGCTGTGCAAGCGGTGCGGCGCGTTCGTCGATGATGCGTGCGAGTTCGGACGAACGGGCGGCCAGCAGCGAATTGAGCTGGCGCGTCTTGTCGTCGAGCGTTGCGGCAGCCGCATTGCTGGACTCGCCGATCTGCTCGTTGATGGCGGCAAAGGCACCCGACACGGCGTCGGCGCGGCCGAGCAGGTCGGTTTCTGCGCGCGTCACCTGTTCCTGCAGCTTGTCGCTGGCCTGGGCCACGCCAGCGCTGAGGCGCTGTTCTGCCGTCGACACGGTATGGGCGACGCGTGCTGCCAGCATGCCGGCTCCGTCGGCAAGCTGACGATCGGCAGCAGCCAGGGTCTCGGCAATCTGCGTTGTGCGCGCTTCGAGTTCGGCAGCCGTTGCTTCCGTGCGGGCACGGACCTTGTCGTCGGTCTGGGCGAAGATGTTGGCGACATCGTCGGCGCGCGTGGTGAGCGAGGCTGCTGCCTGCTCGACACGTTCGCCAAGATGGCGACCGGCGTCGTCGAAGGTCGACTTGATCTGGTCAGCGCGGGCCGAGATCGCCGAGGCGACCTGATCGGCGTGGCTGGCCAGCGTGCCGGTGGCTTGCTCGATGCGGCCGTCGAACTGGCGTCCGGCGTCGTCGAAGGTCGACTTGATCTGGTCGGCGCTGGCCGAGATCGCGGAGGCGACCTGGTCGGCGTGGCTGGCCAGCGTGCCGGTGGCGTGTTCGATACGGCCGTCGAACTGACGTCCGGCGTCGTCGAAGGCGCCGCGTACGTCGCCGACGCGAGCCGAGATCGCCGCTGCAACGTTGTCTGCGTGACCGGAGAGGGCGTCGGCGGCCTGCTGGACGCGGCCGTCGAGTTGCTGACCAGCCTGGTCGAAGACAGCCTTGATTTCGCCGGTACGCGACGCAAGCGCGCTGGCGACCTGATCGGCATGGCTTGTCAGTTCCAGACCCGTCTGCGCGACGCGGTCGGCCAGATGGCGGTCTGCATCGTCGAAGGCGGTGCGGATTTCCGCGGCCCGCGAGGTGAAGGTGCTGGCGGCCTGATCGACCTGCGCGCGCAGGTCTTCGCCGGTTGCGAGCGTGCGCTCGGCCAGACGGCGGTCGGCGGCCTCGAACACGGCGGAGAATTCGCCGAGCCGTGTGTTGAGCGTGTCGCTCATCTGGTTGGCACGCGCCGCAATCGTGGCGTCGGCGTCTGCCACTGCACGCGTCGACTGTTCGCCGAGCACTGCCGTGACTTCGAGCACCTTGTCGCGCAGCGAGCTGGCGACTACGCCGGCGCTGCCCTCGAGCACGGCGCGGACGTTGTCGACGCCAACGCGCAGGGCGTTCTGCATGGTGTGGGTGCGTTCTTCGATGATGCCGGTCTGGCGGCCGAAGGTTTCGTCGATCTTCTGCAGATCTTCGCCGAGAGCATCGCGGATCGTCCCGGCACCGGCCTGGAGCGCATCGGCAAGCGCGCTGGTGCGCTCTTCAATGACGCCGGCCTGACGGGAAAACGCATGTTCGATACGGCCGATGTCAGCGCCGACAGCCTGGCGCATGGTGTCCGTGCCGCTGAGAAGCGTATGGGCGAGGGCGCTGGTGTGGCTCTCGATAACGCCTGCCTGGCTGGCGAATACCTGCTCGATGCGGCCGATGTCGTCACCAATGGCATCGCGGATGCCTTCGGCGCCGCTGACCAGTGTGCCCTGAAGCGCGCGGGTGCGCTCGTCGAGGATGCCTGCCTGGCTGGCGAAGGCTTCCTCGATCTTGCCGATATCGTCGCCGATGGCCTGGCGTACGCCTGCAGCGCCGCTGGCCAGCGTCATGGCGAGCGCGCCGGTCTGCTCCTGGATTGCGCCGCTCTGGGCGGCAAACGTCTTCTCGATGCGGCCGATGTCTTCGCCGATGACACGGCGCACACCTTCGGCACCGCTGAGCAGCGTGTTCTGCAGCGCATCGGTGTGGGATTCGATGACACCCGACTGGCTGGCAAAGGCTTCCTGGATCTTGCCGATGTCCTCGCCGATGATGCGGCGCACGCCTTCGGCCCCGCTGAGCAGCGTGTTGTGCAGGGCTTCGGTGTGGGCTTCGATGACGCCGGACTGGCTGGCAAAGGCGCCCTGAATTTTGCCGATGTCCTCGCCAATGATGCGGCGCACACCTTCGGCGCCGCTGTGCAGCGTGTTGTGCAGGGCAGCTGTATGCGCCTCGATGACGCCGGACTGGCTGGCGAAGGCTTCCTGAATCTTGCCGATATCGTCGCCGATGGCGTTACGGACACCTTCGGCACCGCTCAGCAACGTGCTTTCCAGCGCGCTGGTGCGCTCCAGGAAGGCGGATTCGTGCTGGGCAAGGGCAGTCTGGATACGGCTGATATCGTCGCCGATGGCGTTGCGAACGCCGTCCGCACCGGTTGCAAGCGCTTCCTGCAGCGCCTTGGTGCGCTCTTCAAGCACACCGCTCTGCTGGGTGAAGGCGTCTTCGATCTTGATCAGGTCGTCGCCAAGCGCGTTGCGGATGTTGTCGGCACCGGCGTAGAGCGCGCTTTCCATGGTGCGGGTGCGGGCTTCGATGACACCCTGCTGATGCGCGAACGCCTCGTCGATGCGGCTGATGTCCTCGTTGAGGATGCCGCGCAGGCGCTCGGTGCTGGAAGCCAGCGCTGCCTCGATGGCGCGCGCCCGGTCTTCCACCAGACCCGACTGGCTCGACAGCGCTTCGTCGATGCGCACGACTTCTTCGCTCAACGCGCCCTTCATCTGGGCAACGCTCTGGCCAAGGGCGTTCTGCAGGTCGAGCGTGTGCGATCCCAGAACGTTGGTCTGGCGGTCGAACGCGTCCTCGACCTTCGCCATGTCGACGGACAGGGCGGCGGCGATGTCTTTCTGGCGATCCTCGATGGCGCGCAGGTGCTGGGCGACGACGCCGTCCAGTTCTTCGCGCGCACCACGGATGCGCTCGATGTCGCTGCCGAGCATGTCGGCGATCTGCTGGCGGCCTTCGCCAAATTTACTGACGTGACCGGCAACCGCTTCATCGACGCGCGCACGCGCTTCGTTCAGCTTCTGCAGGTCTTCGTTCAGCGCCTGCGTCATGGTCTGGCGACCCTGGGCGAGGCGCTCGACATGGCTGGACATCGCCGCATCGAGGCTCTGGCGCTGGTCGGCGATGCTGGCAAGATCTGCCTCAAGCGCCTGGGCGATGATGTCGCGACCGCCGGCAATCCGCGACGTGAAGTCGCTGGCGCGGGTTTCGAGCATCGTCGAGGTCGACATGACCAGTTCGGCCATTTCGGAGCCGATGCGGGCCTTGCCTTCGTCGATGAGGCCGGAAATCGTCGTCTTGCCTTCGCTGAAGGTCTGGGCGATTTCGCGCGACCGCTCCACCAGCGTTTCGTTGATCTGCTTGGCGCGCGCTTCGAGCGCGGCGTTGAGGCGCTGGGTGCCGGTGTCGACCGCTTCGGCGCGGGTCTGGAATTCGTGGATCAGGGCCTGGCCACGATCGCGCAGCGTCGTCTCGATGCCTTCGAGGCGGGTGCCCAGCTCTTCGTTGAGCGAGGTTGCCGCGCCGCCGAGCAGCGACACCATGCCGGTGGTGCGCTCGTCCAGCATCTGCGACAGCGAGCGGGTCACCTCATCGGTGCTCTGCGTCAGCTTGGCGATGCGGGTGTCGAGCAGGCTGGCAAAAGCTTCGCCCGACGTGGTCATGCGGTCGGAAATGACGTCCAGACGCTGGTCGATGGCGTCATACATCGAGCTGCCGCTCTCGTTGATGCGATCCACCAGCTTGTCGCCGGAATCGGAGATCGTCGAGCTCAGCCGTGCCGAGACGCCGAGGATGTTCTGGCGAATGATGTCGCTGGCGGAATCGAGCTCTTCCTTGAGCGTCTCGTGGGCACCGGAAATTGACGAGCGCACGCGCTCGGCGTGGGTGACGACGGAGTCGCGCTCGCTGCCCAGACCGTCGATCAGGGTGCGGATACGGCTTTCATTGTCGGAATAGGCGCGTTCGAGTTCGTTCACTTCGGTGTGAACCAGTGTTTCGAGTTCGACGGCGCGCGCAAGCGTCCGCTCGATGCCTTCGCCCATCGCCTGCACTTCGCGGCGCACGGCCTGACCGACCATCATCACGCGGTCGGTTGCCAGATGCTCAGGCTCAGCGAGGCGGAATGCCACTTCAGTCATCGACTGCGCGGCAAGGCGCATTTCATGGGCGCGACGGATCATCACCGCAAAGCCCCAGAACAGGACGATCGGCACAATGATGGCAACGGCCAGACCAATGACCGGCGGAAGCGCCATCAGCTGTTCCACCGAGCGGATCTGCCAGATCGCCGGGGCAAACAGCATATGGCCCATGACCAGGCCGCCGGCGATCCATGCCAGCGACAGCAGGCTCACCAGCCAGTAGACCGTCCCCGAGCCGGTGCGGCGCAATTGCTGCTGCAGCGAGCGGTAGTCTTTCTGTCGGTCGTCATTGGCATGGGTGAATGCGGAGGGGGCAGTCGCGAGGCTTTCGATCGGCTTGAGGTCGGCGATCGAACGGGTTTCCGGCTGCTTCGCCTTTGCAGGCGCGGGCTTGGGTGTGGCGACTTCGGCGGAAGCGGCTGCCGTTGCAGGCTTCTGCACCTGTCGGGCGCGGCTGTCACGCGCAAGGTCTTCGGCGGCCTTGGAGATTTGTGCTTCGAAGTCGGCCATCGAGCTGGCGACATCAAGGCCGCCTTCGGCCGTGTCATCGACAAACAGGTCGATATCGAGCGCGTTCTCAAGTTCCTTGGCCACGTCACTGTCCAGGTTGGTCGTCGTGTTCGGTTTACTCGCCATGCCGCTCATACCCTGTACTAACTTCTTGCAGACCGCCAAACTGGCGCCTCATGCCCGCACACCCTAGGCCCATTTTAGACCATTGCGTATCGTACTGGCACACCGCTCCAAAGGAAACCGCGTTTTTCCCGCATGTGTAAAACTTTAAACATAAGGTTAACAGCATGGGGCCAAAGGCCTTTTCCGTTCCGGATCACTTTTCAGCGTTTCCGCGGTCTGCCGCCACCCCATTAACCGGTTCTCCACTTTAAAAATTCAGAGTCCAGTCCGATCAGACATAGATGCAGGAGCGGCAGAAACATGGCTGCAGCGGACGAAACAGTCGCATTTTCATGCCCCGGCGGCGAAACCTGTCCGCCATCCAAGGCCCGCCCCGTCGATCTCGCGCATCTTGGCCGACAGACCCTTGGGGACCGGGCGCTCGAGCAGGAGGTGCTCGGCCTGTTCGTGCACCAGCTCGCCACCGTGGGCGACAAGATCGCATCAGCCGGCGAGGCGGAGCGACGCAGTCTGGCGCACACGCTCAGGGGCTCGGCGTCGGGTGTCGGGGCGTTTCCGCTTGCGCAATGCGCAGCCGATATAGAGGCAGCGCCCGGCGCGCCGGAGCCCGTCGGGCGGTTGGCGGGCCTGATTGCGGAAACCCGTGACTTCATCGCCGCGATCAATCGATAGCGCGGCAAAGAGGCCGGCGGACCGCGTTGCGGTTGACTTGTGGCGGCGAGATTGTATCTGTCCCGCAACAAGTCCCAGCAATGGCCCAGGCTTTCCCGAGACAATCTCATGACCAAGATCACCTACATCGCCTTTGACGGCACGCGTTTCGACGTCGACGCGGCGAATGGCTCGACGGTGATGGAAAATGCAATCCGCAACTCCATCCCCGGCATCGAAGCCGAATGCGGCGGCGCCTGCGCCTGCGCAACCTGCCATGTCTATGTTGACGAAGCCTGGAGCGATGTCGTCGGCTCCCCCGAGGCGATGGAAGAAGACATGCTCGACTTCGCCTATGACGTGCGCCCGACCTCGCGGCTGTCCTGCCAGATCCGGGTCCGCGACGAACTCGACGGCCTCGTCGTCAGCATCCCCGAACGCCAGGGATAAGCGCCGGAGCATCCGCGTTACCGCGATATCCGCTCCAGCCGTCGTTCCAGCAGCCCCAAGATGCGCTTTTCGAAGTTGACGCCTTCGACGCGGTCGAATTGCGCCTGCGCGCGGTCGTGTTGCTCCAGCAGACGGTCGGTGGTGGCTTGGGCCGCTTTCTTGGTCGCGTCGCAGCCGCGATAGTTGGTCAGGTCCAGCAGGGCCGCTTCCATGTCGCGCGCATGGTTTTTGGCGATGGTGACATGGCTTTCCTCGTGGCGCTTGATGTCGGCCGCCAGCGTTTCCCAGACGAAGCGCGTGTCCTTGTCCGCTCCGCGTGACCGCGTCCAGCGCGGCAGGATCATGTTCGCCTTCACCGACACGCTGGCCTTTACCACGCTGCAAAAACCGTTCCTGTCGCGGTAGGTGACGTTGGTCGTGAACTCCATCCGGGTTGCGCCGGGGTGGCGCGATCCGCTGGCGTTGACTTGCGGACCACGGCGCTGCAGGTCACGTTCGATGTCTTCAAGCGTGGTGCCGCCGATCCTGAAATAGCTGTAGGTCTTGGAGACGGACGCGCTCATGGCGGGCACAGCCTGAAGTACGAGAAGGCCGGCTGACAGCGCGAGCTTTTTCATGAAGTCTCCTTGGCGCGCCTTGCGGCAGGGTTTTGATGTTCATTTCGGCATCATCGCGAGCGACATGTAAAGAAGTTATCATTGGCTGCGGGACAGGCGCCAGAAACGCGTTGATTTCCTGTCGCCATCGCCGCAAAAGCAATCATGTATACAGTGGAGCTTCGTGCATGTTCGACCCCATCCTCTGGCCATTGGCGCATGGCCATTCGCTGACGCTCGGCCCGCGTGCCGTCGTCATGGGGGTTGTCAACGTCACGCCGGACAGCTTTTCCGATGGCGGCAGATTTTACGATCCCGCGCTTGCGCTGGCGCAGGCCGACCGCCTGATCGCTGAGGGGGCCGAGATCATCGATGTCGGCGGCGAATCGACCAAGCCGAACGCGCGTCCCGTCGATGCCGCAGAAGAGCAGGCGCGTATTCTCCCGGTGATCGAAGCGCTGGCAAAGCGCGGCGACGTGGCGATCTCCGTCGACACCTATCGCGCTGAGACAGCGCGGTTGGCGGTGGCGGCTGGTGCGCACATTCTCAATGACGTGTGGGGATTGCAGCGCGAACCTGATATCGCGCAGGTCGCGGCGCAGACGGGCGCAGGGCTGGTCGTCATGCACACCGGTCGCGAGCGGGTGAAGCTGGCGGACCCGATCGCAGACCAGCTGGCATTTCTGTCCCGCTCGCTGGAGATCGCGCGCGATGCTGGGGTCGACGACAACCGCATCCTGCTCGATCCGGGATTTGGATTTGCCAAGGAAACGGCAGAAGACAATCTCGCGGTGATGGCGCGCTTTGCCGAACTGCATGCGCTGGGACGGCCGTTGCTGGTCGGTACCTCGCGCAAACGCTTCATCGGCACGGTGACCGGCCGTGACCCCGATCAGCGCGGGCCGGGCACGGCGGCGACCAGCGTCATCTTGCGCTTGCAGGGCGCTGTCATATTCAGAGTGCACGATGTCGCAATCAATATGGACGCGTTGCGTTTTGCCGATGCTATGATTGAGCGTGGGCTTGTGGCCCGACGCGAACACACCGAAGGACATGGCGCATGACTTACACGATCAGAATGAAGAACTGCGCGTTCTTCGCCCGTCATGGCCTGCACGATGCCGAGGAGACGCTCGGCCAGCGGTTTTATGTCGATGCGGTGATGGAGGTCGATTCAGGTGCGGCGCTTGTCGATGATTCCATCACCGACACGGTCGACTACGGCGTCGCCTTCATCGAGATCGAACGCATCGTCACCGGCAAGCGGCGGTTCCTGATCGAAGCGCTGGCGCTCGACGTAGCCAAGGCGCTGTGCAACCGCTTTGCCAGCATAAGGCGTGTCGAGGTCACCGTGCGCAAGCCGAACGCGCCGGTGCCCGGTGTGCTCGACTATGTCGAAGTCACCGTCGTCTGGCCGCAGGAGTAGCAGCGTGCGTGCCTATCTCGGGCTCGGCGGCAATATCGTCGAGCCCGCTGCTGCGATGGCCGAAAGCCTGCGTCTGCTGAATGCGCGCGACGACGTTGGCGTGGAGGCGGTGTCGTCGCTCTATCGCACGCCGCCCTGGGGCGTGACCGATCAGCCGGATTTTCTGAATTGCGTCGCCGCGCTGGACACCAGCCTGTCGGCGCGTGCGCTGTTGCAGGCCTGCCTGGATACCGAACGTTTGCTGAAGCGCGTGCGGGCCGAGCGTTGGGGACCGCGCGTCATCGACATCGACGTGCTGCTTTATGGTGATCAACGCATCGACGAGGAGGGGCTGCAGGTGCCGCATCCGCGCATGCTGCAACGCGCCTTCGTGCTGGCGCCGCTGGCGGAAATTGCGCCTGACCTCGATCTCGATGGCCAGACGGTTGCGCAGCGGCTGGCCGCGATCGACCAGCAGGGCATTGCCAGGCTGGCCGGTGGGCAGGAGTGGTGGATAGTGTGATCCTGCGGCCTTCCGGCGGCAGGATTATTTCGCCGCGATCGCGCCGACGCTGCGTGGATCGACCCGCTTCAGGTTCATGCCGATCACCGGCACCATCTGATTGTCGACCTTGACCGAAACGGTGACGTGCATGGTGTCGCCGTCGGGCAGGCGGGCCAGCATTGCGCCGTCGAGCTGCTTGCGGTTGAGTGTGAACACGACCTTTTCGCCGGTGACGCTGCCGCCGATGACGTCGAGGCCTTCGCCAACCGCGCCGTCCATGAAGGTGCCACGGTAGCCCTGACGGCCCTTGTGCTCGACGCTTGCCGACATTTTCTGGGTGAACAGGCCGACGCGGCAACCGCCGTCGAGCGACATGCCGACTTTCCCGTCAGGCGTCGCGCCCTGGAAATTGCAGGTGAAGCGCGTGCCCTTGTACTTGCCGGCGACGATCTCGCCTGGCCCGGACCACTGGCCTTCGATCTTGTTGAAGAAGCGCTTGTCGCGGTCGGAGGCCGACGCGACGTCTGCACTGAAAGAGTTCAACGCAATCGCTGCCGTGAGTGGCAGGAATGCGGACAGGATGGCGCGTGTGACCATGGGGGACCCGACTACGAACGAACTGGAAACTATGACCGGACATTGACGAAGAATGGTTAATGCTTCGTCTACAAGGCGCACTCTGCGCGATGCGCTGCGTCGCAGCAAGGTCATTTCGCCGGTTTGGTGTCTGCCGTCCCCTGCTTGCGTGCAAAGCTGCTGAGTGCGGCCAGAAAGTCGCCCATGCCGGGACGTTTGAGCGCGGTAAACGGCAGCGGGCGCACGGTTTCCATGGCGGCGACGCCGATTCGCGCCGTCATCATCCCGTTGACGACACCTTCACCGAGCTTGGCTGACAGCCGCGCCGCAAGGCCTTGGCCGACAAGTTGGTGCACCAATTCGTCGCCTGCGGCCATTGCGCCGGTGACGGCAAGGTGGGCGAGCACGTCGCGTGACAGGCGGATGAAGCCCAGCGTTCCCGGCCGTGCGCCGTAAAGCTCTGCCAGGCGGCGAATCAGCCGACCGGCTTCAAACAGCACATAAGCGATGTCGACCAGCGCGCGCGGACTGATGGCGGTGACGACGCTGACGCGCTTGGCGGCATCGAGGATCAGGCGTTTTGCTTCGGCATCCAGCGGCGCCATCAGCTCGGTTTCGGCGATCTTCATCAGGTCGGCGCCGTCGATGACGTCGTCGTCCAGTTCCTTCAGCGCGCGCCGGCCGGCGGCGGTCTCGGGACGGCTGGCGGCAAAGGCGGCAAGTTCCGCCACCAGATGGCGCGCCTGGCGGCTGTCGTTGCGGGCGATCACGTCGATAGCGCGCGCCCGCAGCTTTTCCACCGAAGCCAGCCGGGCAATACCAACGAGTTCGCGCGCCAGGATGACGACGAAGGCGAGGGCGGCCACCAAGGCGACGCCAAGCGCCAGCCATCCGAGCCAGTCGGCGCGGGCAAACAGGTCGCGAATGAGCTGGTCGGTCCACAGGCCGATGGCGAGCGACAGCAGGATGCCGAGCGCGGCCATGAAGAACGCACCCAGCTTCGAGCGCTTGCGCCGGGTTGCCGGTGGCGGCGTCGCCGTGACGTCGTCGCCATCGTCGAACACGTCGATTTCCGCTGGCGTCACCAGCGCGACCTCGGCTTTCAGCGCACGCGGGCGGCGTGGGGGCGTGGTGTCCTGCTGCGGCATCTCCGTGATCGGCTGCGGGTCGATGCGGAACGCGGCGGGCTTGCGGGGTTCGGTCATGCCAGCTGATCTCCGATCAGGTACTGCAAGGCGCGATCGAGACGGATATGGGGCAGCGACAGGCTGATGCCTTCCGCCGTCTTTTCCAGCTTGGGCGGACGAAAGCGGACGAAACGGATCACTTCATCCTGTTTGGCTGAGATGTGCGCGCCGTGTTGCAGCACTGAGTCCGGTTTGTCCGGTAAGTCGCCGGGAAATATCGCTGTTTCGCTCTGGCCGTCAAACGTTTCGCCGCCGATGGTTTCGCCGGCGAGCGGGGTGCCGATGATCACCGGCAGCGTGTCGCGGCCCTGTTTCACCGTGCCTTCCCGCGTGGCGCGCACCGCGGCCATCGCCAGCACCTCGACCTCCGCGCCCGAAAAGCGTGCCTGCTCGATGGCACGGTCGGTAAGGCGGCGCACGATCGCCTGCAGCCGGTCATGGCTTTCGTGATGGAGATGGTCGGCCTTGGTCGCGGCGATCAGGATGCGATCGATACGGCGCGACAACAGCCCGGTGAGGAAATTCGGGCGTCCGGCGCGAAAGCAGGACAGGATTTCGGTGACCGCACGTTCCAGATCCGCCACCGAATCCGGGCCGGCATTCAGCGCCTGCATGGCGTCGATGAGGACGATCTGGCGGTCGAGCCTTGCAATATGGTCGCGGAAGAACGGTTTGACGACGTGGGTCTTGTAGGCCTCGTAGCGCCGCTCCATCATTGCCCGCAGCGACCCGGCCTTGGCGCGGCCGTCATCGAGGTTGGCCAGCGGCGCGAAGGTCAAAGCAGGCGAGCCGTCGAGATCGCCGGGCATCAGGAACCGACCGGGTGGCAGCGTCGACAGGGCGCGCGAATCCGCCTTGCACGCCCTGAGATAGGCGGCGAAGGTTTCAGACAGCGTCCGTGCCGTCATTTCGCTGGCCGGCGCGTTCGGGTCGATTTTGTCTGCCTGCCGTAGCCATTCCTCGGCAAGGTCAGCCCGCACCGGCAGCCGCGCCAGTTCCAGCGCTTCGCGCGAGAAGGTGGCGTAGTCCTTGCCCAGCAGCGGCAGGTCGAGCAGCCATTCGCCGGGGTAGTCGACGATGTCGAGCGACAGCCTGCCGCGCGAGAACAGCCGGCCCCAGCCCGATGCCGATTCAAAGTCGATGGTCAGCCGCAATTCGGAGATGGCGCGCGTCGAGTCCGGCCAGATGCGCTCATCGACCAGGGCAGCGACGTGGTCCTCGTACTGGAACCGCGGCACGGTGTCGTCGGGCTGATGTTCCAGATAGGTCTTGGCGATGCGGCCGCTTTTCTGCGCCTCGAACAGCGGCAGCCTGCCGCCATGCAGCAGATTGTGCACCAGCGCGGTGATGAACACCGTTTTTCCGGCGCGTGACAGCCCGGTGACGCCAAGCCTGATTGAGGGAGAGACGATGCCAGCCGCGCGGCCTGCAAGCGTGTCGAGCGCAATCAACGCCTCGTCACTGATCGTTGTCAGAGAAGCCAAATCCACCGCCTCACGCTCATCGTCGAGCCGATATAGGATGCCGGGTTTGCCTTTGAAATGGCATCAGAGGTCAAGCGGCGCGAGAAAATCCTCCAGATAACCGTTTTCAGGCGCGATCTGTTCCAAGGAGGTCGAGAACCGAAGGACGGCAAGGCCACAGGTCGGGAAGCCGCGGGCCACCGCCGCCAGCGCGTCGACGTCGCCATCGCGGGCCAACGCCAGGCACAGATCTTCCATCATCGGATTGTGGCCGACGATGAGAACGGACCCGGTGTTGCCCGCTTGCCGGATGATGTCGAGATAGCCGGAGGCATCGGAACTGTAGAGGCTGTCGAGATAGCGCACGTCCTGCGCGTCGAGATGGCGGGCGGCCGCCTCCCAGGTTTCGCGGGCCCGGCGTGCGCCGGAGCACAACACGAGGTCCGGCCGGTAGCCTGCAACCAGCATCGAGGCGGCCAGCGTCTGGGCGTCGGCCTTGCCGGAGTTTTCCAGGGCGCGGTCATAGTCGCGTGACCCCGGTTCGCCCCAACGGGCACGTGCATGTCTGAGAAGATAGAGCCGGGTCATTGCAAAGCCGCCCTCCCGATAACTGCCGGATTGGCGTCTGGGTTCGCATAAACTGGTTTAGCGATCCGATGAAGACCTCGCAAGTCACACGAGACAAGCGACTTAACTCTGGGTTATCCACTCTTGTGTGGCAAAAAGCTGGGATCGGGATGGTCAAGTATTCTCAATGACTTCCTTTTTAGTATTCGCGCGAAACACGTGCTGGCACAATCATGAACCGGGGAAGCTGACGATGGTTTGGTGTTTGCGCTTGTACAACCCGGGTACCGTGAATATATAGGCGCCCGGAATGCAGTTTTGGGATTGAGTCGAATGTCAGGAATCATTCAAGCCGATTACGTCCCCTCGGAAGACGAGCCGTTCATGAATGAACGGCAGAAAGCTTACTTCCGCGCCAAGTTGATTGGCTGGAAGAACGACATTCTTCGCGAGGCTCGTGAAACCCTCGAAATCCTCCAGAGCGAAAATGCAAATCTACCCGATCTCGCAGATCGGGCGTCTTCTGAAACAGATCGTGCAATTGAATTGCGTGCCCGTGATCGTCAGCGCAAGCTGACCTCGAAAATCGATGCTGCCCTGCAGCGCCTCGATGAGGGAACGTACGGCTTTTGCGAGGAAACGGGTGAACCGATTGCGCTCAAGCGCCTTGATGCAAGGCCGATCGCAACACTGTCTATCGAGGCGCAGGAACGCCACGAGCGACGGGAAAAGGTTTATCGGGACGACTAAAATCAAAAAAAGCGGCCTCCGGGCCGCTTTTTTTATGGCATCGCGATACGCGTCAGGTCAGCGCCGCTTTTCTTCTGAAAGGTCGCTGAGCAACTTGCTCATCTCTTCATCGAGCGAGAGATCGACATTGGCTGTCGATGGCGTGTGGTCATTTTGCAGGGACACCTGAAGCTCTTCGAGCAAGGCACTGTCGAGGTCGTGCGCGCGTTGCGGTGCGGACACTGTGACTGTTGGAGCGGGCGCGGGCGGCGGCGCTATGGGCGTTGTCACCGGTTGGCGCACGCTGACGGCAGGTGCTGTCGGATAGACCGGCGCTGCTGGCGGCGTGACCGGGCGAGCCGTGGATGGAGCATAAGCCGGCTGGCTGTAAACTGGCGGCGTGGGTGAAACGGCGGGGGCTGGGGAGACGGCAGGCGCTGGAGCAGGGGCTGCGACCCTCGGCTCTACCGGCTGGGGGATCGCCGGGGCTACAGGGCGTTGTGGCGCAACCGGTCGGGCAGGTGGCGGCTGCGCGATGGGTGCTGCAGGGCGCGGTGCCGGCGATTCGTGCGGCCGTGGCGCTGCAATCGGCGCGTCCTGCTGCTGACGTGCGACGTACTGGGCGGTTTCTTCCTCTGCGGGCCTGCGCGCCGTTGCCGGCGACAGCAGCCTGATATTCTGTTCGACGACAACATCGGTTGGGCCGCCGATCAGGATCAGGTGTTCGACGTCGTCGCGGCGCACCAATACCAGCCGTCGCTGGCTGTCGACGGCGGCAGCGTCCATGACGGCAAGCCGTGCCTTGCGGTTCCTGCCGCCGGCCACAAAGGTGCCAAACGTCAGGCCGCGGACGATCCGCACCACCACCAGCAGGATCAGCAGCGCGACCAGCGCCACCACGGTCCACATCAGCGCAGGTGCGAATTCCGGTCCTGCGATACTTTCGAGCCAAGCCTGCATGTGGGGTTCCTCACATCATTCGTGATGTCGCGTCTTTGTAAATGTGGCCGCACATTAATACGCCAATTGCGAGAACAGCAAGGATTCCCGCCCCTGAAGCTGGAGCGAGGCAGGACATCGTGATTTTGTCAGCGGGTTGAAGCGCCCTGCTACCCTTGCAGATGCAGACGGGCATGATGTATGCCGGTTCAACAGCGCACGGTCATCGCAGGCAGAAAACATATGTCAAAAGACACCGGCGGCGTCCAGACGCGCCCGGCACCCATTGTGGACCAGAGCTCGCGCCCCGGGGCCATCACCAGGCTGTTGATCTTCATCGCAGTGCTGATCCTGTCCGCGATGTTGTTCACCCTGTTCCGCGATCGCCTTGGCGATCCCTTCCTGCTGGGCCTGCTCGGCATGCTCGCCATGATCGGCGCGGGCTTCCTGTTTACCGCTGCCATCGGCTTTATTCACATCGCGCCGCGATCGACCGCCGACGAACTGTCACGGGCTTTTGTCGATACCATGGGGCAGGGTCTTGTCGTCACCGACGTCAAGGGCCGCATCATCTACGCCAACGAAGCCTATACCGAGATGACGGGCGCGACGTCGGGTGCCGATGTGCGCACGGTTGAAGGCCTGCTGTCCGACAGCCCGGAGGCCTCGCCGACGATCTACACGCTCGCAGCGGGCTTGCGCGACGGCGCCGCCGGCGATGGCGAGTTCCGCCTTCCCCAGCCGATCCGTCCGGGCGCTGACGCCGGCGCGCGCTGGTATCGCGTTCTGGCGCGCACCTTCAAGGTGCCGGGATACCGCCAGCCGCTGTCGGCCTGGCAGGTTGCCGACATTTCCGGTGAGCGCGCCGAACAGGAGCGCTTCTTCCTCGACCTGCAGAAGGCCATCGACCATCTCGACCACGCGCCGGCCGGCTTCTTTGCCGCCGATGCTGCTGGTCGCATCACCTACATCAACGCCACGCTGGCCGAATGGCTGGGCATCGACCTTGCCTCGTTTACGCCGGGCGCGACGACGTTGGCGCAGATCGTTGCCGGCGACGGCATCGCGCTGGTGCGCTCGGTGAAAGCCGACCCTGGTGCGACACGCAACGCTGTTATCGATCTCGATCTGGCCACAGTGTCAGGCGCGGCGGTGCCGGTGCGCTTCATGCACCGCGTCACGGCCACCCGCGACGGGGCTCCCGGTCCCTCGCGCACCATTGTGCTCAACCGCAATCATGGCGAGGACGCGTCAGCCGATCTGCGCGCCTCTGAAGTGCGCTTCACGCGCTTCTTCAACTCGACGCCGATGGCGATTGCCGGTGTCGACGGTGACGGACGGATCTTGCGCACCAACGCGCCGTTCCTGTCGCTGTTCGGATCGGTCGTCGATCGCGACATGCTCGATCGCCGCATCCGCCTCGACAGCGTGATGCACACGCGCGACCGTCCTGCCTTCGAGGCGGCTTTGGCCAGCGCACGCCAGCGTCAGGCGGATATTTCGCCGATCGACACGGTGCTGCCCGGCAACGAAGATCGTCACATTCGTTTCTACGTCAACGCGGTTGCGGATGCCGGGTCGTCCGAGGGCGCGGAAGAAGCGGCCATCGTCTACGCCGTCGAGACCACGGAACAGAAGGCGCTGGAAGCGCAGATGGCGCAAAGCCAGAAGATGCAGGCGGTAGGCCAACTGGCCGGCGGCATCGCGCATGACTTCAACAACGTCCTGACCGCCATCATCATGGCGTCCGACCTGCTTCTGGCCAATCACCGGCCGTCGGACCAGTCGTTCCCCGACATCATGAACATCAAGCAGAATGCCAATCGCGCCGCCTCGCTGGTGCGCCAGTTGCTGGCGTTCTCGCGCAAGCAGACGATGCGGCCGGAAGTGCTCAACCTGACCGACGTGCTGGCCGATCTGCGCATGCTCTTGTCGCGCCTCGCCGGCAACGAGATCAAGCTGGCGATCGATCATGGCCGCGATTTGTGGTCGGTGCGCGCCGATATCGGCCAGTTCGAGCAGGTCATCGTCAACCTGACCGTCAATGCCCGCGATGCGATGCCGGGCGGCGGCGGCCTGTCGGTGCGCACGCGCAACGTGCCGGAGAGCGAATGCGCCGTGTACGGCTATCGCGAACTGCCGGCGGCCGATTACGTCATGGTCGAGGTCGAGGATACCGGCACCGGCATTCCGCCGGAGGTGCTGGAGAAGATCTTCGAGCCGTTCTTCACCACCAAGGAAGTCGGCAAGGGCACCGGCCTTGGGCTGTCGATGGTCTATGGCATCATCAAGCAGACCGGTGGCTTCATCTTCTGTTCGTCGGTGCCGAACACCGGAACGACATTCCGCATCTTCCTGCCGCGCCATATCGTCGACGAGCAGGCGTTGCCGAAGCCGGGTGAGGGCGACAACGGCAGCAATGCCGCGCTGCAGGCCGACCCCGCCAAGGCGGCAAGCAAGGATTTGTCCGGCACGGCTACTGTGTTGCTGGTCGAGGACGAGGACGCGGTGCGCATGGGCGGCGTGCGGGCGCTGTCGTCGCGCGGCTACACTGTTCACGAGGCATCGTCCGGTGTCGAGGCGCTGGAAATCTTCGACGAGCTGCAGGGCAAGGTCGATATCGTCGTGTCCGACGTTGTCATGCCCGAGATGGATGGTCCGACGCTGCTCGGCGAACTGATCAAACGCCAGCCGGACATCAAGTTCGTCTTCGTTTCGGGTTACGCCGAAGACGCCTTCGCCAAGAACCTGCCCAAGGAGGCAAAGTTCGGCTTCCTGCCGAAGCCGTTCACGCTGAAGCAATTGGCGACGACCGTGAAAGACATGCTGGAGTCCTAGTCTGGCGGCTACAGGAAACGTAACTAAGGCCCGGTATTTCCGGGCCTTTTTCATGCGCCTGTGGAATGTGAAGCAAGCGGTCGGATTCATTCAAATCTTAACGATCAGATCAATCCTCTGTCCATCAATGTCGACTACTGAGCGGGCAAGGGACTGCTGTTGTTTGAGGGACTACCATGATCGTTGGCGAAAATTCTCGCGCAGGCGCGTCTGTGCGCCTTGTGTCGCCATCTGCGTCGAGCGCATCTATGGGGAGTGCTCACCGGGGTTCGGTGTCGCGCGGCGACATCGAAGCCAATCCGACATATTTCCGCAGCATCTCGTCAATCAGCTATGGTTCGCTGGCTGGTGCCTACCAGTCGTTTCGGTCGCTGGATTCTGAGGCAGCCCCTGCCGCGCGTCAGTCCGCGCCGGCTGCAATCCTGTCGGGAGCCGGCATTCCCGCCGCGTTGCAAGCCTATAGCGAAGCGATGGAATCAGCCGATATCTGACCCTGTCTCTTTTATGCAACAGGCAGGCGGCGGACACTTTTCTGCCTTATATCGCTCAATCCATAGCCATGTTTAGAGATCAGTGAGGGAACCACGTCTAGGGTGGGGCGTTCGTTCCCGCGTGACACCATAAACAGTGCAGGTCCCAATTCATGTCTGTCAAAACCGATCTTCGCGAGGCAAGTGCCGGAAAGCTCTCGCGTCGTCTGTTCCTTCTGTCGTTGCCCGTGTTTGTCGCTGGCTGCACCAGCACGAGCGGGGTGATGGAATCTGTTTCCGCTCCCGCCGCTCCCGATCCGTATTACGTCGCGATGTATGGTCCCAAGCCGGATGAGAAATTCCCGCTGCCGGCAACCGATATCCGCAGCGTCGAGGATCGGTTCTTCCGCCAGCAGGTCGACTATCACCGCAGCGAGATGCCCGGCACGCTGGTGATCGACACCACTAACCGCTTCCTCTACCTCGTCCAGGAAAACGGCAAGGCGATGCGTTACGGCATCGGTGTCGGCAAGGCCGGGCTCGAGTTTGAAGGCACCGCCCGCGTTGCGCGCAAGGCACAATGGCCGCGCTGGACGCCAACGCCGAGCATGATCGCGCGCGAGCCGGATCGCTACGGCAAATATGCCGGCGGCATGGAGCCGGGTCTCGACAATCCACTGGGACCGCGTGCGCTCTACCTGTTCCAGGGCCCCAACGACACGCTGTACCGCATTCACGGCACCTCCGAGCCGTGGTCGATCGGCCTGGCCGTGTCCTCCGGTTGTATTCGCCTGTTCAATCAGGACATCATCGACATCTACAACCGGATCGCGCTCGACACGCCAGTCGTCGTGCTGCAGCACGAGCCGCTGATGTACCCGGAAAAGAAGATGCCGGAATGGGCGGCCCGCCAGATGGCGTCCTACGGAAATTCCGGACAGGCCCAGCCGCAGGCTGCCGCCACACCGGCACCGGCTGCACCGACCCAGAGCTACGGCACCGCGCCGCGTCGCCCGGCGATGGACATCTGATCGCATCTTGATCGCAAACTGAAACGCGCCGCCTCCCTGCGGCGCGTTTTGTGTTTCAGCGGTCGCCGTCGCGTGGCGGCCGCACGGCAGTCTTCTTCCCAAAGGTATAGCCGGTCTCGACCATCGGCTTGCCACCGAATTTCTGGCGCAGCGTGTCGATTGCGCCTTCGGCCAGCGCACGCTTGCGCGCCTGGATGTCGACCAGATCGGGCGGATCGGCTGAGGCCGGCGCGCCGAGGTCTGAAACGCCGATGCCGATCAGGCGATAGCGCGTGCCGTCGGTTTCCTTGCGCAGCAGCTCCAGGCCGGTGGTGAAGATGCGGTCGGCGAGCTGGGTGGCGTCGGCCAGGCGCCGGTTGCGGGTCTTGCTCTTGAAATCAGCGGCCTTCAGCTTGAGCACCACCGTGTGGCCGGCGATTTCCGCCGCCTTCAGCCGTCGCGACACTTTTTCCGCCAGCTTGCGCAGGATCGGCACCAGATCGTCGAACGAGGCGAGGTCGGTGTCGAAGGTGGTTTCCGCCGAGACGCTTTTGACGTCGTGCTCCGGCTCGACGCGGCGTTCGTCCATGCCGCGCGACAAATGATACAGCCGGTCTCCCATGATGCCGTAACGCCGCATCAGGTCGGTGCGCTCCATCGTCTGCAACTGGCCGATGGTGCGGATGCCGTTCTGCTCCAGCGTTGCGCCAAACGCCTTGCCGACGCCCCAGATCATCGTCACCGGCTTGGGCGCGAGGAAGCTGACGGCTTCCGCCTCGCCGATGACCGAGAAGCCGCGCGGCTTGGCAAGGTCCGACGCGATCTTGGCGAGAAATTTGCAATAGGACAGGCCCACCGAGGCGGTGATGCCGATCTCGGCTTCCACCCGGCGTGAAAAGTCGGCCAGCACCATGGCAGCCGGCTTGCCGTGGAGCTTGGAGGTTCCGGCGAGGTCGAGAAACGCCTCGTCGATCGAGATCGGCTCGACCAGCGGCGTCAGCGCCTGCATCATCGCGCGCACCTGCCTGCCGACGGCGACGTATTTCTCCATGTCGGGCTTGATCACGACGGCGTCGGGGCAGGCTTCCAGCGCCTTGAACATCGGCATCGCCGAGCGCACACCGCGAATGCGGGCGATGTAGCAGGCGGTCGACACGACGCCGCGCTTGCCGCCGC